>NZ_JACJPL010000027.1:0-312577 GCF_014696065.1 Leptolyngbya sp. FACHB-261
CAGTGCCAGCTTCAGCCCAGATGGCCAGACGATTGTTACCGCTTCTTGGGACAGAACGGCCCGCCTCTGGGACCGCTCCGGCAACCAGCTCGCTGAACTCAAGCATCAGGGCAATGTCACCAGTGCCAGCTTCAGCCCAGATGGCCAGACGATTGTTACCGCTTCTTGGGACAAAACGGCCCGCCTCTGGGACCGCTCCGGCAACCAGCTCGCTGAACTCAAGGGACATCAGGGCTCTGTCAACAGTGCCAGCTTCAGCCCAGATGGGCAGACCATTGTTACCGCTTCCGCTGACAACACTGCTCGTCTCTGGGACCGCTCCGGCAAGCTGTTAGCCGAGATCAAAGGTGCCAACAGTGCCAGCTTCAGCCCGGATGGCCAGACTATTCTCACCGCTTCTGCTGATGGCACTGCTCGCGTGTGGCCTTATGACAACTTGGATAGACTGCTAACGCGGGGCTGCCAATGGCTTGAAGGTTACTTGATTGCCAGTCCCGAAGATTTGGAAACACTAAAGGTTTGCCAAAAGCAGGCTCATTAGTTAGAGAACCCGCATTCACTAAGCCCTGACAAGATTTAATCACTGAGTCAAAAAAACTACTTGCCAAAGCGCTTACTTTGCTCTACTGTTTCATATCAGTTCAGTCTTCAAAGCGCCGCCTAGAGGCCGATGCAACAGCCCTAGGCGACTGACCTCCAAGTTGGTGTTGAGCCAACCAGGAAGCTACGGTGGAGTTTAGCACTCCGTCCGGGGCCAACCCCATTCATTGAAAGCCGGTCAGGCAGGGGAGCCTTGAACCTGAAGCGAAGGGGTAATTCCATAACAGAATTACCCCTTTAAAAACTGGCTCAACAATTAGCCCCTGCAATGGCTCCAAGCCAAGGATTTTTACTAATGACCCAAACCCCAGCCGCAACCTTTAACGAAAGCGACTTCAACATCCTGCTAATCCTAGTCGAGCGCTATACCCTCTCCACCGTCCTTGCCGCCCTCAGTCGCATTTGCCTACGCCAAGCCGAACGCTTCGAAACCACACAGCAAAGCCGAGAAACCATCCGCGAATGGCGAGAAGACGCCAGCATTTTGACCAAAGCTTTAATCCAACTCAACCATTAAAAACCTCACCCAAAAAACCTGCCCCCAAAGCTACCGTGCGAAGGCTTAATTAAAGTTGAGGAGGCAGGTTTTCTTGAAGGATTTTTTTAAAGATGCCTCTTAAAGAAGAGCCAACCTACAACATGGCAAGACATGCCACACAAAAAACCCCAAAAGATTCTAGTAGAGGTCAAACCCCTCAACTGATCCACAACAAGACGGCTCTAGACCTATTGAGGCATGATTACAAAAGAGCACAACCGTAGCTGTGTAAGAGGTAAGCCATGTACGTGTTGATCGGCGGCGCAGGCATGATGGGACTCCATCTCGCCCAGAAGCTGATGGAAATGGGGCATACCGTTGCGGTTCTCGATACCGATCCCCTGGCCTGTCGTTATGCCCGTGAGAAAGTCGGCGTCATGGCCTTTGAAGGCAGTGCCGTCAGCACCAGTGTCTTGATCGAAGCAGGCATCCGCAGAGCCGATTCCATCGCCGCAACCCTGGGCAGCGACGCCATGAACCTGGCCCTAGTCACCCTGGCCAGACACTACGGCGTGCCTCACATCGTTGCGCGCATGAGCGACTCCGACTTCGAAGAGCCTTATCGCATTGCTGGCGCCAGCCACGTAATCAGCACCATGGAACTGGCCGTCAACACTATGGCCAACGCCATCGAATACCCCCAAGTCGAATCGATGATGCACTTCGAGCAAGGGCAGGTAGAGGTTCTAAAACTGCCAGTCCCAGCCCACTGCTACGTGGTCGGACGCACCGTGGCTCGCATCGCCCAGGATCCCCGTTTTCCCCAAGGGTCTTTGATTATTGGCTATCAATGCCACGCTTGTGCAGATCTGATCATCCCCAACGGCAGCACCGTCCTGGAGCAGGGCTCCACAATCCTGGTCGTCACCAAGCCTGAGCTCGTCCACCAGATGATCGACTTCATGGGCATCGACACTAATCGTCTTCCAGCCCCAGCAGTTGCTCGTTGAGGTCTTTGAGATAAGCTTGCACGATTTCCTCAGAGACAATGCGCTTGCGCAGAGCATCACTGACCGCCCCCTTTTCAGCCAGAAGCAACCGCCGCCGAATGGCATCGAGTTTAGAGCGGTCACCAGGAACCGCTAGCGACTGTTCCGACCGTTGGTTATACAAGTCCCGCAAAATTCGTTCAGAAGTCGCCACGCGGGACTGGTAAGCCGCTCGCATTTCTTCGTAAATTGCTTTCGGTAAAATGCCTGCTTTCAAAAGACTATCCAGCTCATCCTGAGCCGCTTTAGCCGTAATCAGTCGCACCTGAAGCTCATCGACCTGCTGACGCACACTGGAGAGACTCGCTAACTTCAAGCGTTTCACTAACCAGGGCAGGCTGATCCCCTGGCCCACCAGCGAAACTAACACCGTACCAAACACCAGGGCGATCAGTTGCTCCCGCCCCGGTAAAGTTGCCGGCAAGCTCAGTGCCAGAGCCATCGACAGCGAGCCCTTGATGTTGCCCAAAAACAGAACATGCTGCCAAACCAGGGGAATCGGACGGTCAAAGAAGCGCAGCAGCGCCAGCAACGGGTAGACAGAGAGCGCCCGCCCCACCTGATAGATCAGAACCGCCAACAGTACTGCAGGCAAGGTTTGCCACAGGGTAATCAGATCAACTTCTAAGCCAATCAGCAGAAAGATAAACGTATTCACCCCGAAGCCCGCATATTGCCAGAAGCTATACAGGGTGACTTGAGTAGAGGCTGAAGCCGATTGCGATAGGCCAAGATTGCCCACGACTAGCCCCGCCACAACCACCGCAACGGCACCTGATACTCCCAAGAGATGACCGACTTGAAATGCACCTAAGGCCACCGCCACCGTCAGCAAAATATCACTGAGGGGATCTTCCGATTGCCGAAACAAACCAACACTGAGATAGCCCAAACCCAGCCCGACTAAAGTCCCTCCCATAATCACCACAAACAGCTCTTGTAATCCACCTAAAAAGGTTATTGAGCCAGTGACGTGAACATTGGTGAGTAGGGCAAATAGAACTAGCGCAATGCCATCGTTGAGTAAACTTTCGCCCTCAACAATCGTTGATAGCCTAGAGGGAACCGACACTTCTTTAAAAACAGCAATCACGGAAACAGTATCAGTGATCGCTAGAATCACACCGACAAACAAAGCAGGTAGCCAAGCCAGACCTAAACTGAACTTGATTAAAACTGCAGTAACCCCCGAGGCCAGTACAACTCCCGGCCCTGCCAAAATTCCGATTGGTTTGATGGTGCTGCGCAGACGGCTGATATCGGTATTGATCGACGCTTCAAAAATCAGAATCGGTAAAAAGAGGTTCAGAATTAGTGAAGAATCCAAACCAATTCGACGCGGTAAGAGTTCAGTAATCGCCAATCCTGCCAATACCAAACCGGTCACGTAAGGGACTCGCAGCCGTTGAGTCAGCAGGGCAACGCCCGTAGCAACTAGTAACAAAATAATCAGAATGATCACTAGCCCAGAAACATCTCCCTGGCCGTCGCTGACGGAGACAGTAGGGCTTGCTAGAAGCAATGGTTCCAGAGGCTGCATCATGAGTCTCAATCTAGATGAACGTTACAGGTCAGACCAGGTTCCAGGATACCGGGTTCAGGCAGCCCCGCAACTTTTGAGGCCATTTCAAGGGTTCAAATTCCAATACAGTATCCCTCCACGCAGCTACAGTTGCGAGAAGAGATACAATGCAGTCACCTTTGATTTAGCCAAGCCTATGAATTTTAGATCGATAGCTCGCTGGCGTAGCTATTTAATGCAAATAGCACTCATTTCTTTGGCGATTGTTATAGGCTTCGCGTTTTGTTACTGGCTTGCTGAGCATCTTGATTGGGGTCATGTATTAACCCGAGAAGGCAAACGAGAAACTGCATTTGCTGAGCTTCTCTACTTCAGTATGGGCACCTTTTTTCGCATTGGTTATGGCGACCAGGTGCCTACGGATCTCTCCCGTTGGATCGTCGGTTTAGAAGCCCTCTGTAATTTTTTGGTTACGTTAGTCTATATTGCTCAATTAGTCGCTGATTCAATGGAACGCTCCATCGTCAATAAGACCAGAGAGCGCCTGGAGAATCTATTCGGTCGTTATGAATAGCCGTTATGAATAGTCGTTATAAACAAACTATACAAATTTTCTCAATGAGAGCTAAATCAAAACCCCTCCCAACATCTCCTTGGTGACAGGAGGTTGAGAGGGGTTTGATTCAGCAGTTAAAAAGTGAGTTGGTGTTATTCCTTCTGTCTTAGAACCTTTCGGGGACACTCTCTATTGCACTTGCCCAATTCAACAACAGTCCAGGTTTAGGTCCAGGTTCAGCTTTCGAGGTAAGGGGCGAAGTGGTGATTTTCGGAAGCTTGCTCGCTTCTGGACTCAGTTTTGCTAGAGGTCTGATCTTTGAGGAGAGCATTAAACCCCTCTTGGACAAAATGATTGTCCGCCGTCAGGACATCGGTTAGCTGATGGCTGCGCATTGTCTCCATTGTGATGCAGTCAGTCAGGCTATAGCCCTTACTGAGGCGCTGTTCATAGAGTTTAAGGCCCGACAGAAATGAGGCACGGGTTTGCGGCAAGACCTGAATCGAAGGATTGTCGAGGATGCTTTGCACCATCAAAACGGCCCGCTGTTTCATCTCAATGCCGTAGGAGGCAAAGAGGCTAAGAAACTCGACCAGGACTTCATCTGTAGTGATGAGTTGGTGCTGGTAGAGGGACTGGCTGACGGTTTTGGCTTTCCGGTGATATTGGTCTCTGGGATTGGCAAGTGCGACCCAGTAAAAGGTATCGGCAAAGACAGCTTTCATGCCTCGCGTACGGGTAGACCGTAGAGGTAATGGTCGTGCTGAATCGAGGCGTCTGCCGGCAGTTGGCTCAACTCCTCCTCTGGCATACCTGCCATAATCTGGTCAAAGATTTCCCAAATCGGTTGCTTGACTGGTTTGACGAAAGCAATCGTCAACAGTTGCAGCTCGGATTCGGTGTCTTCGAGTTGCTCGGCAACTTTACGCAACGCTAGGGCTTGGACTCTGGTAGTGGCTTGGCCTTGGCTTTGACCATAGGCCAGCACGTCAGGCATTTCAGCGACTTCTGCTAGCCAACGCCCGTCTGATTCCTGTACTAGCTCGACTGTGAAGTTCATGGGACCCCAAATTCGTGCTTACACAATCAGCGTTAATACGCCTTTTCGCCTTCAGGGAGGCGTCTCGATTTGCCCTGATGCTCTAAGAGTTCAACACAAAAGCTTCACGATCCGGGCTTTTTGCTTCATCGCGCCAGCAATTACCAGCAGAATCACTCCAATGGGTGACTTTAGAGGCAGCAAGCGGAGACAGAAAAAACCAGATCTGCTCAACGAACAAACCTGCCATGTTAGTCCCTGATCCAGCCCGGTGATTCAGTATTTTTGTTAACTGGCAGAGCGCTCACTTATTCCTTGAGTTATAAGGAGGCACAGCTTGCAGCTCACTAGGGTTGATCTAATGGTGCATTTGACTACCTTGAGAGACTTAATGGAATACAATTCTTTTCGAAAGACTAACCAGATTCATCTAACAGCTCTCGATTCAATTCTCAAGTAGCTTCTCAGAATCAAGCAGGCTCAAAGTCATAACGGCTTTTGAGCGAACAAGCACACAAGATATTTCCCAGGAAGAAGTCAAGGAATTTAAGATGATGATAGCTACGACAGGGACAAGTCTGACTTCACCTAAGCAGGATGATTCGAAGCTGGCAGATGTCAAGGATGAGAGCAAAAAACCAGTTTCAGTCGCAGCAACATTAGTTCAGAACAACGCTTTACCTGAACTAGACAATTGCTTCTATTGTCAGCCCTCGCTTCCCCCACAGCCCTTTCTAGACGCTCTCACAAAAGCATTCGGTCAGCACTTCAGTCGAGTAGAAGAATCTGCAGCTTCTCGGGAGCTGATTATTTTCATCGCGAGTAGTGTGGCTCGACTGATTTCACCGATGAGAACTCCCGATGGAGAAGCGCGTGAAGGGGCAAAAACAAAGATTAGAGAACTCGAAGAGGATGTCAGCGTCTGTGTTGGTTGCCTCAAAAACATTATCAAGAGCGATCTGGAGAATTTCCTTAATGCAAGAAAACAGGTTAATGCAGAAAAACAGGACGAGGAAATCAGAAAATATATTAGAGACCTCATTAGAAACCTCGAGAAATTAATCGAATATTGGATTAAGGAGGATCTCTTTAAGGACTTTATGGCTAGGAAAATAACGGGAGCTGAGATGATCTCCGCAAGCCCGGCAGAGGGAAATATTGTGAATTTATTTTCTAAGCCGTCTACTGAAAAGGCAGGTCCGATTCCGAAGACCATACTTCAAATTGCAGCTAACCCTGGTGCAGAGGGACTTGAGCACAATTATCTACAAGTCCCATACACCGGATTAATCGGATTAATCGAACCAATCAAACCAATCAAATTAAAGGCACAAGACTTTTTAGCTCTACCGAGTTTCATTGATCTCAGCAGCTGGTGTACGCATCCAGTTTCAGAGCAACCCTCAAACCCCCCCGACGCTTGCGCAGCCTACGCTGGTACAGCGTTGATGGAGTATTTCCAAAATAAGAAGGCACCTAAGGAGCAGCCGGGAACTGCCAGCTTTAGGCCCTTTATTGCCTCTAAAGCTTTTCTCTATAAAACCACCAACAATTTATTGCCTGAGGGTGTTGGCGCCTCGATTCAAGCCACGATGAAAGCTTTGTCAGAGTTTGGTGTTCCGCCAGAGCAAGCTTGGGCTTCGACAGTAGAGAACTTTCAGGAATCACCTCCCTCCTCCGTCACCAAACAAGCGCAGAACTACAAAGCAGAGGCTTACTTCCGTCTGGACCGTCCCAGGCTGTCTAAAGAAGAATTATTGGCTCAAATCAAAGTTTCGTTAACTGCAGGTTGCCCTTGTCTATTTGGGGTCAGACTCCACGATTCGGTGCCTGAATCCTCAAAAGCAACGGGATACCTTTTATATCCAGATAGCACCCTTGAGCTTGCCAAAGACAAAGGCCATGCCTTGCTTGCGGTCGGTTATGATGATGCCAAACAGATCGGCAAGACTTCGCCAGGGGCTTTGTTGGTTAGAAACTCTTGGGGCGAAGACTGGGGAGTAAAGGGCTACGGTTGGCTCCCCTACGATTACGTCCTGAAAGATTGGCAGGGAGAACCCCTGACTGCGGATTGGTGGTCCTTTCTGAAGGCCAAGCAGAATGAGGGTAAGCAGTTTGAGCTGACCTCACTTTCTGACTGGAGGCAACATATTGGCTGGCCGAAAAGAAGCTAGGGCTGAACAGAGCTAATTTTAAACCGGCATGACTACATCTAGTTCTCTAGCCTCTGACCCCGATCAAGCAAAAACTAAGCTTGATGTTTTTGTGTCTTACTCCCGTAAAGACAAGGAGTTTGTTTGGAATTTATGCGAAGCGCTTAAACAGCACAACCGACGGGTTTGGGTTGATTGGGAAGATATTCCACCAGGAGCGGACTGGCGCGAGTCAATCGGTTCAGGAATCATCGCAGCCGATACCTGTCTGTTTGTACTGAGCCCGGATTCGGTAGTGTCTAAGGAATGTCTTGCTGAGCTTGAGTATGCCATCCAACACAACAAGCGCTTAATTCCAGTGGTCTATCGAGACGTCAATGACAGCACTGTCCATCCAGTGTTGGCAGCGCTAAACTGGGTTGTCTTCCGGGATGGGAATGATTGGCAGCTTGCGCTTCAGACCTTGCTGAATGGGCTAGATACAGACTTGGCTTATGTGCACACGCACACTCGTCTGTTGTTGCGGGCTCAGGAGTGGGACCAAAAAGCTCGCAATGACTGCTTCTTACTGCGGGGTCATGACTTAGAACAAGTGGAACGCTGGCTGGCTCAAGAAACCGCCAAAAATCCTAAGCCTACGCCTCTGCAACGGGAATACGTTATTGCCGGTCGGCTAATTGAAACCAAGCGGCAGAAGCTCATGTTGGGCAGTGTAACCGCAGCACTCATCCTCTCAACCGCTTTAGGCCTGGTGGCTTTTCGGCAGTACCAGATTGCCGAAGCCCACCGTCAAGAGGCAGTGGTTCGGGAAATCGAAGCGCTAGGGTTTTCCTCAGAGGCGTTGTTTGCATCTGGCCGCAAGTTTCAGGCGCTAATCCAGGTACTCCGAGCGGGCCGTCAGCTCCAACGAGCGACTTGGGCTAAAGCGGAAACCCGCGATTCAGTTGTAGCGACGCTGGGGCAGGCGGTGTCTCAGATCCAAGAAGCAAACAGTTTGGTTGGCGCAGACGACTGGGTTTCTGGGGTAAGTGTCAGCCCTGATGGACAACTGGTTGCCGCTGCTAGCTTTGACAAAACAGTGCGACTCTGGCAACAAAACGGCCAGTTGCTCCAAACCCTGCGCGGTCACACAGACCATGTCAATGGCGTGAGCTTTAGCCCTGATGGGCAAATGCTGGCCTCCGCCAGTCGGGACAAAACAGTGAAGCTCTGGCAACGGGACGGCAAGCTGATCAATACCCTGCGCGGGCACGGAGCTGAGGTTTGGGCCACGGCTTTTAGTCCCGATGGGCAAATGTTGGCTTCGACCAGTGCAGACGGCACGGTCAAACTGTGGCAGAAAGACGGCAAGCTGATCAATACTCTGCGTGGGCACCAGGGCATTGTCTATGCAGTCAGCTTTAGCCCAGACAGACAAACCCTTACTTCGGCCAGTGCAGATAGCACCGTCAAGCTTTGGCAGAAAAACGGCAGGCTGATCAATACCCTGCGTGGGCACCAGGGCATTGTCCACGCAGTTAGCTTTAGCCCCGATGGGCAAACCCTGGCTTCTGCAGGGCAGGACGGGACGGTCAAACTTTGGCAGCGGGACGGCAAACTACGCGCCAGCCTTAGTGGGCACACCGATCGGGTTTATGACATGCGCTTTAGCCCCGATGGGCAAACCCTGGCTTCTGCGGCAGCGGATAAAACCATACGGCTTTGGAAGCTGGATGGCACACCAATCACAATCCTTAGAGGGCACGATGGCGAGGTTCAATCGCTCAATTTCAGCGCCGACGGCCAATTTCTAGCTTCCAGCAGTCGGGACAGTACGGTGAAGCTTTGGAAGCTGGATAACCCCTTGCTGACTGTGCTGGCTGGGCACGGAGATGACATTAACAGTGTCAGCTTCAGCCCAGATGGGCAAACGCTAGTCTCGGCCAGCACAGACCAAACCATTAGACTGTGGCAACGCAATGGCAAGCTGATCCGAAGCTTTGGCAGCGGACACGGTTGGGTTATCAGTGCAGGTTTCAGCCCGGATGGTCGGCGGATTGCTTCGGGCGACGAGGACAATACAGTGAAACTCTGGAACTTGGATGGCACCCTGTCGAGAAGTTTGGGCGGTCATCAGAGTTGGATCAACAGCATCGCTTTCAGCCGTGATGGGCAAAGGCTGGCCTCTGCTAGCGAGGATGGCACAGTAAGGCTCTGGCGGTCCGATGGCACACCATTGACTGTTTTGAGAGGGCATCAGGGCGATGTGTTTGATGTCAATTTCAGTCCCGATGGGCAAACCCTGGCTTCTGCCGGTCTCGATTCAACTGTGAAGCTCTGGCGCTTGGATGGAACGGTCCTGGCTAGCTTAAAGGGGCATGAGGGCATTGTCTACCGGGCTAGCTTTAGCCCTGATGGCAAAACTGTGGCCTCGGCGGGAGCGGACCATACCGTCAAGCTTTGGCAACCAGACGGCACTCTCGTGAATACGCTCAAGGGGCACAGTGCTGAGGTTTATAGTGCGCGGTTCAGCCTGGATGGTAAGACCTTGGCCTCGGCTGGGCAGGACAATTTGATCAAGCTCTGGCGACCTGCTGATGGCAGTTTAGTTGCCACGCTCAAGGGGCACAGCGCTAATGTTGCTAGCCTGAGTTTTAGCCCTGATGGGGCAATTCTTGCCTCTGCCAGTTCAGATGATAGGGTGCTGCTGTGGCACTGGCAGGAGTTCGAGCTGGAGAAGCTGCTGGAGCACAGCTGTGCTTGGCTACACGACTATTTGCAAACCAATCCCAATGTGTCTGCGTCTGACCGTCAACTTTGCCAGTGAGCGCAGATTTGCCAGTAGACACGAAGAGTAGTGTAGATAGCTGCTTTGGCCCATACTTGGCTGAAATCATTTTGTTTGCAAAAAAAGCGCCTCCCACTATGGCTTGGGAGGCGCGCTGTTCACACGAGGATTATCTAGGAGTCACTCACCAGGTAACACTTGCTTAGCTCGTTTGAGCTTCAGCCCCAGTTTTGATTCTGCCTTTGGCCTGTCGGCGGGCACGCTCACTCTTGCGAACACCACCCGCCATTTCGTATTCGCGGCTGTCTTGACCATAGTGTGAGGCGATGTCAAGCAGGATTTGCGAACTCAGGGTTGCTAGGGATTTCTCTAGTTCCACAAGCTCTGTCTGAGCTGAATTAACGATTGCTAAATTGATGTTGTAAGCGATTTGCTTGATCCGCAGTTCATCAATTGCGGTGGTGAACTCGCTGAGAGTCCGTGAGCCGCTAAGGGTGAGGCCCAAACCAATGGCTTTTAGTCCAGCCGAACGTTGCTCGGCTTTTTCCAACACTTTGGAGCTACGGGTCTTACGTGGCATTTTTATTTACCTCCTACTGGGGTCGCTGATTTTATATTTCCCAGCTTCCTCAAGCGCCATCTCTGGATAATTTCGGAACTTTTGTCTATGGCAGGCTTGTCCTAGGGGTTTCTTCAGTAGTTTTCCTGAGAAAATAATTTGAGAGCTACCTTCGCAAATAAATTAGTGGCAAACGTTACGACATTAGTGGCAAACGCTACGACATTAGTGGCAAATGTTACGACGTTACTGGCAAACGCTACAACATTAGTGGCAAATGTTACGGCGTTGGTGGCAAACGCTACGACATTGCTGGCAAATATCGATTTTTAGCCAATGGCGAGAAGGATGGGGGACACGGCTGTCCAAGCTCAGGGTTGGCCCAGGTGCGAGGTCACCGGAGCATTCAGAAGTCACAAAGGTGATCTCCAAGTTCTGGATTACTAATATCGAGGAGCCAGCAGTGAGTCTCTAAGGGACAAATCATAAAGCAAACCTTAAGCAGGTTATCCGTTAAGAGCCTTTTTGGGGCTGTCTGTAGCTAAGAGGCTCAATTTTTTAAGAAGCTATGCTTGCTGGATTACCTCACTCTGTAGGTCAGTTTAAATGACGTATGTTAGACTCGCGGAAAGCAATTGGCAATAAGCCAAGAATTGAGATCTAATAGACAGCGTTGAAGGGGGGAGATTTTTTGAACCATCAGCACGGGTCTTACGGGAAGGTACCAGAATTTGCCAAGTACATTGAGGCTGTGCCTCAAGAATTTGTGCAAGCTTATGCTCCATGCAAGGGGATCGAGTTTGCCAAATTTGGCACCGGAGCAATTAGAGCCACACAGGGCATTGAACTGGCTAAAGCAAGAGGCGTTGAATTTGTCAGAGCGAGTTCCGAATTAGGGAGGATAGCTCAGAGCATTCAGGGTTTGACGAAAGCTTCTGCTACAGCTCAGTGTACGAAGCTTGCCAAAGTGGATTCTGAACTGTCTGGAGCAAGGCGGAACTTTGTTGAGCTGGCTAAAGAAAAAAAACCAGTTCTTGAGCTAGCTGAGACTAGATCTCAAATCCTCGGAGCAACGCGAGTTCTTGAGGTAGCAAAGGCTAGCTCTGTGATCAAAAATACGGTCCAGCTTCTCGATCGCGCTTCGATGTCCTTAGCTATATGTAGAGGTTTTACAAAGGCTTCTGATATGCCTAATCCTGAACGAGCTTTAGCAAGGTTTGATATCCCAGGCATTGAGGAAGTGCTCTCGATGCCTGGTTTGGAACGGACTCTAGCGGCACTTGCTAAGCCTATCAGGACCGAGCAGATTTTTTCTTCCCCAGGGAGAAGGGTACAGGTACGCTCTGTCCCTGGTCATTTAAAGGTGGAAGAGAACAGGAGTGGAGAAACTCCTGTCACGTATCTTAATTCTGTAGATGAGAAAGCCTTATCGCGAATCTTTACCGCTATATGGTCCCTAAGGGCTAAATGCAACGAGGCTTCTAGAATTTCTGGTGGACCGGAGATCTTTAAACCGACAACGAGAAATAGTCTTGAACCGGTTGAAAGGTTACAGAAATTTTGTGAAGATAAAATGTCTTTTGCAGTTCTTGTAGACGATCTTTATTTTATTTTTTACGAGGGCGCAGGAAAAGATAATTTACGTTTCTTGCAGGAGAACGGGGGTTCCCTTGATAAAACTGATTGCGAATTCATCTGGTGCATTAAGTACCTCAGAAATAAGTGGTTGCGCCACGATCCTGATCATGGAAAAGAGGCAAAAATTCAGAGCGACTGGAGCAAAATCCAAGTCGAGCTAAACTGGCTTGGCCTAATGAAATCTCCTATTGATGCAGATCACTTTCGCCATTTAAATTTGCGTCTACTGCAAGAAGCAGAAGCTTTTTTGAACAAGCTTCTTGAGAGAATGGCTAAAGGATAGAGCAAAATCTAGCAGTGGCTCAGCTAGAAGATTTAGCTGAGCCACTGCTAGATTTTGCCGATGCTACCGACTTAGTGAACTGGTTGCAGACTGCGCAGGCTCAAGAATCAGGCTAGCGCCTATCGCGTCGATTCCAGCTTGCGGAGCCGCTCTCGCAGTTCCAGCTCCTCACTACTCACAATCTCTTCTAAGTTGGCAACTCGCTGCTCTAAGGCTTCAGGCAAAGCCAAACTACTTTCAGAACGCTTATTAGTAGAACGCCAGACTAAAGCTGTACTGATTGCTGTGCCAACCACAATCGTGGAAGGCAACGCCACACTGTTCTTAACAGGCCCGAAGATTAGACTCAGAGCCAGCATTCCGGTTCCATAGGCCCAAATCTTTTGGGTAGCAGCAAGCCGAACATCTTTGGGCTCTTTCGCGTGTTTGCCAGCCATAAAGCTACCTGAGTACTGGATCCGTTCTAATCCTGTCAGGAAGCTCTCAAACACTGAATCACCCGACTGGGTGAGCCAAAGGCACAAAATCTAGAGACAAGCTGGAGCGAAACTGATACCTACTCACTGTTTAATCGCTACCCATTTGACCTCTCCCAACTTCCCCTTGCTAACTAAGCAGGAGAGGTGCCGTAGGCGGTGAGGTAAGTTTTTATTCGTCAAGCTGTCACCGTGCGGAGAGAGGTAGCTCTAGGGTGAAACAAGTTTGACTCGCGCTGCTCCTCACTCGGATAGAGCCGTTGAGACGGTGGACGAGTTTCTGGACCAGTGCCAGCCCCAGCCCAGTTCCCCCTTGTCGCCAAGGGTCAGTGCTAGGAACGCGATAGAACTTCTCCCAGATATGACCTAGTTCAGAGGCAGGAATCTCTACCCCTGAGTTAATCACCTGGATCTGAATGTTGCTTGAGCTAAGCCGGACTCGAAGAGTGATTCGTTCTCCTGGGGGCGTGTACTTGCAGGCATTATTCAATAACTCGGTCAGAATTCGCTCTAGGGACGAGGAGTCACAGATCAGTGGTGGAAGGTGGTCAGGTAAATCAACGAGCAGAGCCTGCTGGCGCTTTTGGACTCGCTCCTCGAAGGGGAAAATTATTTGGCGCAACCAGTTCTGAAGCTGAATTGGGGCCAGAACTAAAGGTTCAGAGTCTGACTCCAATCGTTGCAGGTCGAGGAGGGTGTTGATAAGGTTTATTTCTCGCTTACACTCATCTTGCAAAACTTCGAGGTACCTACTTACTTTGTGCTTGTCTACCTCTGTCTGATCTGTCCCAGAAGAAGCTGAGCCTTTCCGCTCTAGGGTGGCCTTGAGCATCTCAATAGCCATTCTCATGTTGGTGATGGGAGTGCGTAGCTCGTGAGAAACCGTGCTCAGAAAGTCATCTTTGAGTTGATTAAGCTTTCTAAGTTCTGCCACATTGCTGTGGAGAGCCTGTTCTGCTTGTTTACGCTGAGTAATGTCTTGAAAATAGACAGACAAACCTTGACGGGCCGGGTAGGCATGGACTTCAAACCAACGGTTAAGGGGAGTGTAGAACTCCTCAAAGGCAACGCTGATCCGTTGTGAAACTACCCGCTCATACTGCTGATAAACAGACAGCCCCATTGCCTCAGGAAATGTTTCCCAGATATTCTTGCCCATCAATTCGTTCTGGCTTCTCTGCAACAATTGCTCTGCTTGCGGGTTGAGATAAGTAAATCTCCACTCATCATCAAGAGCAAAGAAAGCATCGGTAATGCTTTCGAGAATGTCAGTAATTTGCTGATTTGCGGCTAGCAACAGTGCTTCATTGCGCCGACGCTCCGCCAGCTCTGCTCGTCGTTCAGCCCTACTCTGCAACTCCCGCCGGACTCGCTCTTGGTAATGCGCAAAAAACTCAGCTAGACCTGGTTCATCAGCCACCAAGGCTCCTAGATGATCTTTCACTCGCTGGTCGGCTTCATAGACCAATTGGGGGTGAGCCTCCACCCAGCCATGGCACATCTTGACATAGGTGATGAATACCACCAAGTGCTGGTAGTTTAGAGACCCGAGCAAGCGTCCCAATTCTCTTCGACAGCGCTCAGCTTCCTCTCGCTCCAGCCAGATCCAGATGGCACAAGCCAGTAAGCTTGCTTCAAGTTCTGAATTCGCTGCTGGCCAAAGCGATAGGATGTCCGATTTGCACTCCAGCACTTGCAGATGTTGCTCAATATCTGTTTCTGTTGGTGGCGGTGCTTCCAGGAGAGCTAGCACCTCTTGAGCCTTCA
This sequence comes from Leptolyngbya sp. FACHB-261, assembly GCF_014696065.1. Lineage (NCBI taxonomy): Bacteria > Bacillati > Cyanobacteriota > Cyanophyceae > Leptolyngbyales > Leptolyngbyaceae > Leptolyngbya > Leptolyngbya sp. FACHB-261. The sequence goes on from NZ_JACJPL010000027.1 coordinate 14,888, forward strand.
TACTCAAAGGGCGCAGGACGCAACTGTGGCAGACCACACAGTATGGAACTGTGCAATAGCGCGAGAGGTAGGCAAAGAGCTTTTCCTTAAACAGGGCAGGCAGAGGGTTGTTCAAATAGGCAAACAGCGTTTGTTGCCAGAGATTTTCCAGCACCTCAGGGTTTTGAAAGGCTGGCTCGAAGAAAGGGGGGACAAAGCCAGATCGAGCCTTAATTTCCGCCTGAATTTGCTCGCTGGTCCGCATTGAGGGCAAGGGTAGGAGGAGGAAGGGTTCACACTTGCGCTCAGCATAATCCAGTAGCAAATGACTTGTAAGCCTTTGCCCGAATATCAAACGGCTTCGTGACCTAGGTTAAGGTCTCTAATGGTTTCAGGAGAGAAATACCCAGTTGACCTAGATCATCAACTAAACCTTGATGCTTGATGCCTTAATGCTTGATGGTGATGCGATAGAGGCAAAGCCTAAGCTTGAGCAATCCTCAGAGATCAGGAAAAACACTCTGGTAACACCAATTCTCCAAATGAGAGCTACCCATCAAAACCTCACCACCTATACGGCGAAGTTTAGCATTTCGCTAGGGCAACTGTTCTAGAACTCTACACAGAGGCAGCAAGTTTCAACTTTGTTGCTTAATGCTCATCCTGCCAAAGTCCAATCCCGTCATACAATCCCGGAGCCATCAAAAACACTTGGACCCAGAGAATATTGAACCACCAGTAAAGACCTTGAATGATATTGTCTTGACCGAATATGGACACCGTCAAAGCGTAGAGCACAATTGTCAGAACCAAACTGGCAACCGTTGAAACAATGCCTTTAAGCGGCTGAGCTAACTGCGCGAAAGGCCACATATTGAACTGCCAGAGCAACCCTAGCCCCACCGTTGTCCAAATTGCCGCAAAAGTTGGCCCTGTTGTGGTTGTAAATAAATCCAACCCAGCTTGCTTCAGGAACAGCGCCATAATCAGGGTGAGCAAAATTACCGCACCCGTGTGGATTAGCCCTAAACGAGGTTGCTCCAGATCTAGCTTACTGAGCGGCCAGCGCTCAAAGAAACTGCCGAAAACCGTTGAAGTTGGATACCAATACCAGGGGATGTAAAACGGCTGGAGACCCCAGATTTGAGGCAAGAAAGTGAGCGCTGGCGCAATGAAAAATACGGCGAAAAAGATATTGAGAAAGCCGCTGACCGGGTGCCAGTTACGCACTTTATCGGTGGTGACAATCGTATTGTCAAAAAAGAACAGACTGGCAGCCACCGCAATGATCGCCGTCTGTCCCCACAGCCCCGCAGGCGTATCCGCCAGATTGCCCTGACCAGAAATGTATTTCCAAACTTCTCCCGTCAGGTACGACAGAACCAACAGCACTGTCAAGTTAACGCTTCCCCGTCCCCAACGAGTCGTTGAAAAGCGGTCTCCAGGATAACCGTTCAACGAGAATCCCAAGTGCCACCACCAAACAAAAAAGATGGTGATATAGAGCAACTTCGACGTGACATCGAGCCGCAAAATGGGACCCAGCACGACATCAAAGATCAGACTAACCGCACCAATTACAGCGATAAACAGAATCCCTTTAAACGGCTGACTTTTCCAAAGGGATTGCCTGAGGGCGGAATTGCTAACACTCATTGATTTTCTCCTGCCCGCTTAATGCGTTCCTTTAATGAGCGGCTGAGGCTAGTCTGCGATTGGCTGTCCGCAGTTCAACCGACCGCCCCAACAACTCAACAGCAGTCTCCGCTGAGATTACCGGCGCAAAGAACGTGTTAATCCGTCGCAGTGCGGCAGGTTCATCTTCCTGGTTCTGGCAGGCACAGGCATCCCCAATCACGATGGGTAAGAAACCGTGGTCCCGCGCCGCTCGCGCATTGCCTTCAATGCACCAATCGAGATGAATGCCCGTGATTAGAAGGTTCCGAATGCCCCACCGACTTAGATAAAGCGGCAGAGTAGTGCCAATAAACGAGGACTGATGGGCAGTCTCAAAAAACTCAACATCATCCGGTCGTTTGAGCGATTTCAACTCATCTACCAATTCCCCGTCCCAGCGTTTTTGCTCCTCGCTCCAGTCACGGTAGGGCTCGTACCAGGTGCGATATTGAGCTTCATCAAAGACAGTTTTAGGGTAGCTTTGCCGAAACACGTCGTAACCAATCCAGAAGAACTTCGCGTCTGCGCTTCGTGCAGCCTCAGCGACTTTGATTGTGTTTTCCAAGCTCGGGCGTTCCCATTGTTTTTCCCGAGCCTGAGCCCCTTTAGGGCTGTAGAGACTATTGTTCTGGCTGATTGAAAGAAAGGCAGTTGGCTCCGCCAAAATCGCAGCCAGATCCAGGCTCTGCCATTGCGGATGGAGTTCAGGCAAAGGGGTTGCCAATTTCTGAGTGCCATTAGTGCTGAGTGGGGTAGTCTCAGAAGCTGGCCGTTTGAGTTGTGACATGGCTAATTCTTCTTACGAGTGTTGGGTGATTAGTATCAATTCAAAATTGAGCGCTCAATTTATAGATTGATCAGTGAAGGAAGTGCGGCTCCTAAAGCCAGGGATGACGAGGCGGATTCACGCCATTGAGGAAGTAATTACCAACCGCGTAGTATTTCCAACGCACCGGATCGTGCAGCGTATGAGCGCGGGCATTGCGCCAGTGACGGTCGTAGTTGTACTCCTGCAAAGTCGATTTAGTACCCGCCAATTCAAACAGCTTATTCGTTGCTAATAAAGCGGCTTCTGTGGCTAGCGCTTTAGCTTCGGCTACGGCAATAGAGGCTTCTACAACCTTGGCTTCCTCCAAGCCAGGGGCATAGGCGAGATCAATAAATTCACCTGCCCGGCGCAGCAGTCCCTCCGCTGCATGCACCTGAATCACGATGTTGCCCAGGTTATAGAGGGTGAGCGGGTCTTCGTAGCCATGCTCCTGATTGCTGTCCACCCAGGGGCGAGTGTAATTGCGCACAAAATACAAAGTATCGCGCAGGGCTGCTTTGGCAATGCCCACATCTACAGCGGCCTGGATAATCTGAGCAACAGCACCCATTGGCGTCGCCCGTTCAAAGGCCAGATAGTGGGGAATCACATGGTCTGGTTTTACCTTGACGTTCTCCAAAATTGTGGTGCCGCTGGCTGTGGTGCGTTGGCCAAAGCTTGTCCAGTCATCCAACAGGGTCAAGCCTTCGGCATCCCGCTCGATAAAGGCAACCACTGTGCGACCCTCTTCATCAGCCGCAATAGTCGGAATCCAATGGGCTAACAGGGCTCCGGCAGAATAATATTTGCGCCCATTGAGTACGTAGCCATCGCTGGAACGGGTTAGCTTCGTCTGCACATCAGTGACAGATTTCGTGCCAATTTCTGAAAAGGCATTGCCAAATCGCTTACCTTGCAGCACCAGATCGAAGAAAAAGCGCTTCTGCTCTTCTGTCCCATCCAGGCGAATCGCTTCCACCATGTACAGGTGGTTCTGAGGAATTTGTCCCAAGCTGGGGTCAGCCTCAGAAACGATTTTGATCATTTCCGCTAGCGTGGCATTTGATACGCCTGCACCACCGTATTCTTTGGGCACAATGATGCCCCACAGCCCACTTTGCGAGAACTTTTTCACCTCTTCTAAAGGCAGGCGTCGCGTGCGATCTCGCTCAGAATCACCCTTCAGAAACTCAGCCGCAAGTTCCCTGGCAATCGTGATTGCCTCTTCGTCACTCTGAACGACATGGGCCTTGGGCTCAACCCCAATATTGACTAGAGTCGTCATCCTGGTACTTCCCTGTATTGTGGATTGCTTGATTATTTGTTTGCTGCTGACCGTTTGCACTCACTGGCCGTTTGCACTCACTGGCCGTTTGCGCTCATTGGGTATTCATTGCAGCACTAGTCATTGCAGCGATTTAGACAGACACTAACTCTTCAGCAGGACGGCGACGGGATTCTAACTGCCGGACTAATGGAATCACATCGCGGCCAAAAGCTGACAAGTCATCGGAGTAGTGCAGGAAGCCGCCCAAAATTAGATCCACACCCGCTTCATGGAATTTCTGAATCCGTTCAGCCACCTGTTCTTTGGTGCCAATTAATCCAGATCGGAAACCATCGTTGTACTGCACCAGATCTTCGAAGTTGGAGTTGGCCCACATGCCCACTTTCTCGCGAGTCGAAGAGCCAGCCTGTTTTACGGCTTCACCAAATCCTTCGACTGCTTCCTTATCAGCTTTAGCAATGATTTCGCGGAGTACTTCATGAGCTTCCTGCTCAGTATCCCGCACCAAAACAAAGGCATTCAGGCCAAATTTAATCTGACGTCCTTCCTCACGGGCCAAAGCAGAAACTTCTGCAACTTGCTCCCGCACACCATCGATTGTATTGCCGTTCATGAAATACCAATCGGAGACCCGACCGGCCATCCGTCGCGCTGCCTTAGAATTGCCCCCTTGAAAGATTTCCGGGTGCGGATTCTGATTCACGGGCCTGGGTTTCACCCAGCCGCCATTAATGCGATAGAAATCACCTTTAAAGTGGAACTCATCTTCAGTCCACAAGCCTTTGAGAACCCGAATAAATTCTTCCGAACGCCGATAGCGCTCATCGTGATCGAGCCAGGGTTCACCATAGATCGTGAATTCACCCTTGAACCAGCCACTGACCACATTTAGGGCAAATCGCCCTTTAGAAATGTAATCAATCGTGGCCCCCATCTTGGCAACGACACCCGGATGCCACAGCCCAGGGTGAACAGCAGCAATCAACTTCAGCTTCTTCGTCACTGATGCTAGCGCCGCCACGGTTGTCAGAGCTTCCAACTGGTACTCTGCGCCGTAACTAGCAATAAATCGGGCTTGTGCCAGGGCATAGTCAAAGCCCACTTCCTCAGCAGTTTGCGCCAACCAGGTGTTGTAGTCATAAGTCCAATCAGTATTCTGAGGAATTTTGCTGACTACCAACCCACCACTGACATTAGGAACCCAATAGGCAAACTTGACATCTACCATGACCCATCCTCCACGTTATAAACCGACTGATGATTCTCGGATTTATTTCTGATCCTTAAGAATTCCACCCAAAACAGTTAGGTATGCCGATGGAATTCTATTTAGAGACAGAGCAATCCACGAAAAGTCAATCAAGATAATGTGTTTTTCAGCTGGGAGGTAACTTAACACGGCACTTTTTGGAAAGCAAGTAACTTCTACTACATTTTTTGCTTGCTTTCTTTGAGGCTCACCGAACAGACAGTTCAATGAGCCAAATCGTGATTATTAGGCTTACTATGTAATTCTTCAAAAAAGTGGCAGATAGTCCCAATGAACCATCTGCCACACCTAGTGGAGGTTGGACAAAGCTATGGGATTGCTCGAACTAGCCGGCCTGAACTAGTTCTTTAGAAACTGGCTTAGCTCTTGTCATTGTTTTTACAAAGCCAGCCAGTGAATACTTCAGTAGATCAACTTCATCTACCAAGCAGGCATAGTCACATGTTCCCTTACGGAAAGCAAGTCTCCCCAACTACAATTGCACTGTTAAAAAAGTTAACAAAGAAGCTTGGGCCTGAATAAAATTTCTGAACAGGATTTCTGAATAGGGTTATAGATAAAGATAGGTTCAAACCTGACTCAGCCTCCTCAACAGTCAGGAGGGCAAAGCAGCTAGACAGCGCCTAGATTAGGTCAACCATCTATAGTTCAAGGCGTAGACGATGAAGCTCGTCGCCCCTGTGTTGTGGCTGGTTGCTAGTCTAGGAGCTACCACTGTGGCTGCCGCTGGTGTGCCCAGTTACCGCTCAGCCCTCTTAAGCCGCTTGGGGTTTCAGGCTGATCCTAGCCTCTGCCAAGACGCGGCTGGCATGGGCAATTACCTGAGCGTTGGTGGCAACCCCAATAGCTCGATTCAGGTCGGCATTGGTACCGCCGCAGGTAAAATGTCTTTGCTGCAATGTGCCAAGCCAGAAGTTGCAAAGTTGCTTCTGGCTCGGTCCGATTTGGATATTTACACAGCTTTATTTGAGGCAATTTCAACCTATAACAATCAAGCCAATGTTGAGAAGTTGCTCAAGCGCGGTGCCGATGTCAATCATCAGTTTCCAGACGGCAAAACACCGCTGCACCTTGTTAGCACAATAGGCATTGGTCAATTACTGGTTACCAATGGAGCCGAGATCAATGCTCTGGATCAAGAAGGGCAAACCCCCTTACACACTGCTGCCGCATACTCAACCAACCGCAATATCGTCAAACTACTCTTAGCCAAAGGTGCAACTGTAAACGCCAGAGATCGTCAGGGGAAAACCCCACTACACCTAGCAACCTCAAGTCCTCAGAATACAGAAACTGTCCGGCTGTTATTAGCCAACGGCGCGGAGGCAACTGCCAAAGATAAAGAAGGTAATACGCCCCTACACGGCGCATTCCGGCAAGATATCATTGCCTTACTGCTTGACAAGGGTGCGGACGCTCAGGCCAGGCGCAGAGATGGCAGAACACCGCTATCGCTGGCGGCGCAATATGCCTACCCAAATGCAGTCGAATTGTTGCTTTCACAGGGCGCAGATGTCAATGCTCAAGATGCCTACGGCATGACCCTGTTGCACTGGGCTGCTCGGGCTCCCAATCCCGGTGTGATCAAACTGCTGCTGGACAAAGGAGCCAATATCAATGCCCAGGATAAAAAAGGTAGAACGCCACTTCACACCGCAGCCGTTGCCAGTCCCTATAATACGCAAGAAGCGCTTGAATTACTGGTAAAAAATGGCGCTAATCTTCAGGCCAGAGACAAAGAGGGTAACACGCCAGCGCGTTTAGCTCGAAAGGCTAATTTCAGTGAGATTGTAAAATTTCTCAAGAACCACGGGGCACCCGAATGATTACACAAATCGGCATTGAATAGTACGCATAGCTTCCAGAGCGACAAATTAGCAACTTGACAATATCGGGATGGATTGGTTAGGCGGTACTCTCAGACTGAGCTACGCCGTGCCAGAGCCCAACCCTTGAGAAGTGCAGCTAGCCAGGCTGTCCACTCATCCGCACCCTGCGGTTGCAGATAGAAACAATACCAGTTGCATAATGTAAAGATCATGAGCACTATGAACTGCGTAAGTGCTTATCGATTTTCTATCTGAGTTCTAAATTGTGAGGTATAGTGCTGGCAGCCTGTCCACACGCACCTCTCAGAAGGATGACTACAGCACGGATGGTTCTCGTTCTCACATAATATTCTCTTTGATATTTGTCAACCGGCCTAACTTAGTTGGCCTGCTTCAGTTGGTCTACTTCTCAATTCTTGGTCAAAGGTAGCACTGGGTCGCGCAGCATGTCGTTAAAGCAGGGATTTAGTAGAAAATTGGCGCTTGCCTTTAGCGATGACAATTTTCTCAGCGTCATTAAGAAGATAGAGGGCTTTGTCTCTAAAGTTCTCTCCCTTGCGATGATTGCTGTGATTCTAGTTGCGATTTTTGACTTGATCTTATTGTTAGGTCAGGAACTATTTTCGCCCCCCTTAGGCTTCTTTAACCGCACTTTAATCGAGGTCTTCGGGCTTTTTCTGAATGTCCTAATTGCTCTTGAAATCTTAGAAAATATCACGGCCTATCTTCGTAAGCACGTCGTCCAGGTTGAACTCGTGGTTGTGACTTCTCTAACCGCAGTTGCGCGTAAGATTATCATTTTCGATTTCAGCAAAGCGACGGGAATCGACTTGATAGGTCTAGCGGTAGCGATTCTATCGCTTGCCGTCAGCTATTGGCTGCTACGCCGAACCAACGATAGGCATCAGGCCCACTAGAGGGACAATTCAGCTATTCGTGTGTGGCAGTTCAGTTGGGACTGGAATGCAGGCGACTTCGTCCCGACCTATGGCATCCTGAAATCCGTGCGCTCATTTCCCTGCCAGTTAACTTTATGGCCTCCTTGCCGTTCCTCGCTGCCCGTCGCCGTTTTCTCGTAAGTCTGTTGTGCTGTACCATTGCGCTGGCTGGATGCCGCTCCGGCTCAGCGGGTCAGCCCGGTAGCACCGGCAAGGCTGAGGTTGAATTTTGGACGATGCAACTCAAGCCAGATCTGGATCCCTACATGACTAAGGTGATTCAGGAGTTTGAAGCTCAAAATCCCAACGTTGAGGTCCGTTGGGTTGACGTACCTTGGGCCGATATGGAGCGCAAAATCCTGGCAGCAGTCGCAGCCGGTACAGCCCCCGATGTCGTGAATCTCAATCCGCCATTCGCAATCAAGTTGGCAGAGCGTAACACCTTACTCGATATGGATAAGGCGGTGCCTGGCGGCGAGAAAGCGCTCTACTTTCCCAACATCTGGAGTGCCAGTTCTCTAAACCAAAAGACCTTTGGCATTCCCTGGTATCTCTCCACCGCCGTCACAATCTACAACGCAGATCTGTTCAAGAAAGCGGGGCTTACCCGGCCGCCCACAACCTACGCCGAGTTAGCCACTACAGCCCGTCAGATTAAGGACAAGACGGGCAAATACGCGTTCATGCCTGCCTTCGATGGCGCTCAGATTTTAGAATCGCTGGTGCAGATGGGCGTAACCCTCACCGACGACCAAGGCCGTGCTGCTTTCAATACCCCAGCGGGTCGGGCGGCTTTTGAATACTGGGTTGCTCTCTACAAAAATGGGCTGATTCCCCGCGACTCCCTGACTGAAGGCCACCGCCGCGCCATCGAAATGTATCAGGCTGGTGAGCTAGCAATGCTGACTTCCGGTGCCCAGTTTTTGCGCATCGTGGCTCAGAACGCGCCTGATATTGCCAAAGTCTCGACCACTGCACCTGCGATTACGGGAGACACTGGGCTCAAAAATGTCAGCGTCATGAACATCGTGATTCCAGCCAGTTCTGACCAGCAGGACAGTGCCCTCAAATTTGCCCTATTCCTAACTAACGACGCCAACCAGCTTGAGTTCTCGCGGCAAGCCAATACGCTGCCCTCGACCGTCAAAGCAGCTCAAGACAAGTTCTTTACGCAGTTGCCAGGTGGGGCAGGCCCAATGGACCAGGCTCGTCTGGTCAGTGCCTCACAACTCAAAGCAGCGCGGGTACTAGTACCCCCAATCAAAGATCTGGCCCGCCTGGAAAAAACGGTTTACGACAATTTGCAGGCCGCAATGTTGGGGCAGAAAAGCGTTGATCAGGCCCTCAAAGATGCCGAGAGCCAGTGGAATGGTGGCTGAGCCCAGTACAGCCTAATAAAAAACAAGCCTAATCAGCTCAAGCCCTTGGCCTGCCTCCATCCGGCTAGGGCTGGATCAGATGCCGCTCGCGGCGACGATGGTCCACGAGGAGGCTAGTGCGTCGTAGCAACGGCTGGAGCACCAGAGCTGCCAAGGGCAGGCCAGTCAGCAACAGCGCAACCCCAACTTGGATGCTGAGATAACCGGGAGCAAGGCTAATCCCCAAGCCAATACCCAACAGAGCTGTTAGTAGGGCAATGCTAATGGCGAGAGCATGACTAAAGCCTCGCTCTACTAACTGCTCACCAACTAGTCCTAGACCTGCGCCTGTCAGGCCACCTATCACGGCTCCAGTTCCCGCGCCCATGGCTGTGAGGGTCCCTCCGACTGTGGATACACCTGTGACCAAGGCCAGCATCGCTGCTGCCGAGATGGCACCTAGACCAGCAACCACAGAGGTCGCTGCACCGACCTCAGCACCAGCTGTAGCCAGAGCCCCTGCAGCTGCGCCAAAGCTGACAGCAGCACTAGCTGCGACCGCCACGCCGAGTCCTGCGCCTGCCATCGCCACAGCAAGCGCTGTCACCCAAGCCATTGCCCCCGAACCGGTAAGCAGTAAGCCCCAGAACAGATAGGGAAGTTGCACTATTGGAACCGGAACCGGGGCAGTTTGCACTTTGAGCACGAGCGAGTGCGTTTCTAGTGCTGAGTTGGTATGCAACAGCAGTTTGCGAACATAGGTCTTGTCCGCCATCAGCTGGACCGTGTCCACAGTGATTGTGCATTCTGCTTGATCGCTCACAAACTGCGGCGGGTCAAAGGCGATCCAGGTGTGAGAGTCAGGGGTGTGGGGTGGGTCGCTGAAGTGGGGAGCCACCACCTAGGTTCCCGTCAGCACGCTTTTGGTTGGTGTGGGGTTGCTAATGGTTACTGTTTGACGCAGTTCTTCACCCAGTTTGGTCGCCCTAAATTCCAGGCAGGCCAAACTAATCTTGGCCTCTGGAAGGCGATAGGTGGAGAGCGGCTTAAGCGCTTCGAGGGCAGTGGTGGCGTCAGCATAGCGATCTTTAGGCCGGGGCTGTACCATTTTTTCCAGCCAATCTGCCCAACGGGGATTGAGTTTAGGCAGTAGAGATCGAAACTGGAAGCGATAGTTGTGATCGACTAAGTTGCCAACATCGACAGATTTAGTACGAGTGAGCAGACGAATGAGGGTGGCTCCCAAGCCATATAAATCTGAAGCCTCTGTCAGTTGACGATTGAGCAACTGCTCGGGTGGCATAAAACCCAAAGTGCCCTGAACCACACTACTCACAGCAACTTCACCATCACCGATACGGGCAAAGCCGAAATCAATTAGATAAACTCGAATCTGGTCATCCACCAAAATATTTTCAGGTTTAATATCGCGATGGACAATGACAGGAATACGGTTCTGTAGATAAACCAGAATTTCCAGGACTGCAATTGCAATCTGCTTAATCTCATCCGGGTCGAAGCTGCGTAAAACGGCTAGAGAAGGTGTATATTTGTATTCCTGAACCACACAAAACCCATCATCAGTGTGAAAGGAGTGCAGATAGCGGGGAATACCAGGATGGTTAAGGCCCCGAAGCACTTGAATCTCCCGTTCATAGGCGACATATCCAGACTAGTCGGAGTTGGATTTCACAAATTGAAATTGCTTGATCACAACGGATTCTTGTAGCTTCAGATCTTCAGCCAGGTAGGTTATGCGACCACCACCGCGGTTGTGACCTAGCTCCCTCTGAATGCGGTAGCCCTAGCTGGTGAAATCTGCGAGCTCGTTCATAATGCTCAAGCTGGAGATAATCAGGCTAAAAAGCAAATCCTGGTCATTTTAAAAGCTCCAAGTATTGCAAACCTGCCAAATTGTCAAAAGGTCAATTCTTGCTCTAGTAGAAAGCTGATTTACCAGGCTCGAATCAGCTTATCGGCTATCCTAAATTGCCGCAAATAGAGCCAAGTAACACAATCGCAGTGAGATCTGCGCCTCGATGACAAGACGCTCCGTAGTTTAGAATTGTCAGGGGCAGAGTCCTCCTCAATTGGCTAGGTATCGGTGAAGTTCGAACCGCTCCACCACAAATATCGCCCGCAGGTGTTTGCGGACTTGGTCGGGCAAGAGGCCATTACGACCACGCTCAGCAACGCCCTACGCACCCAGCGCATTGCTCCCGCTTATCTGTTTTGTGGCCCTCGAGGTACAGGCAAAACTAGCTCGGCCCGCATTCTGGCTCGCTCCCTCAATTGCCTGAGCAGCCAGGTTCCTACGACTGCTCCCTGTGGCACTTGTGAGCTATGCCGGGGGATTGCTGGCGGCTCAGCGTTAGATATTGTCGAAATTGATGCTGCCAGCAATACTGGCGTTGATAACATCCGTGAACTCATCGAACGAGCGCAATTCTCGCCCGTTCAGGCTCGTTACAAGGTCTACATCATTGACGAAGTTCATATGCTCAGCGTCGCAGCGTTTAATGCGTTGCTTAAGACGTTAGAAGAGCCCCCCGCGCAAGTCGTTTTTGTCCTAGCGACCACCGATCCGCAGCGAGTTTTGCCTACGATTATTTCTCGCTGTCAACGGTTCGATTTTCGCCGCATTCGTTTAGATGCGATGGTGGCACATTTAAGCCACATTGCCAGACTGGAGAAGATTGCAATTACAGACGAGGCCCTGCAACTGGTAGCGCAGGTAGCACAGGGGGGTCTGCGCGATGCTGAGAGCTTGCTAGACCAGTTGAGCTTGCTAGAAGGCGAGATCACGGCTGAAGCTGTGTGGGACTTAGTAGGTGCGGTGCCTGAGCGGGATCTATTGGCGCTTTTGCAGGCGATTGGCAGCGACCAACCAGAAGCCGTCCTGACCAGTGCCCGTCACTTGCTCGATCGAGGCCGAGAGCCATTAATTGTTCTGCAAAATCTCACCAGTTTCTACCGTGATCTGTTGATTGCCAAGACGGCTCCAGAACGTCGCGATTTAGTTGTGATCACGCCACCGACCTGGGAGCAACTGTGTGCCCATGCGGCTCCCCTCAGTACCAGCGCCATCCTGGCTAGCCAAAAGCATCTCAAAGACAGCGAACTCCAAATCAAAAACACAACTCAGCCGCGTCTGTGGCTAGAGGTGACCCTGCTGGGCTTGTTGCCCTCAGCGCTCAGCCCAGCTCTGGCAGATACTCCAGCGCCACAGGTCTTAACCGTACCCCGCGCCGCATCACTAGCCACTAGCCCCAGCCTCCAGCTTCCTGCCCCCAACTCCCAGTCCCAATCCCAATCCCAATCGGCAGTCCCCAATGCAGCCACAGCTCAGAACCCAGGTGTTCAAGCCCAACCTCAACCTCAAGCCCAACCCCACATAGAACTGCCGCCCGAGCGACTGCCGGATGAGGAAGAGGACTCACTGCCGCAGATAGCGGACCCCGTTCCTGTGCAGGTTCCCATGCAGCCCAAAGCGCAGGCAGATGCGCCATTGCCTCTAGCGGTCGACCCTGTGGCAGCAGAGATTAGGGAAGCGATCTCTGGCAACTTAGACCGTCATTGGCAAAACTTCCTAGGCCATCCCAAGCTCATGCGCTTTGTGAAAGGGCTGCTCTCTAAGGATGGTTACCTATCTGAGGTCTCAAGTACCAAGGCAATCGTCGGGGTTCCGCCTGGGCTGAACATTATCCTGTCCAAGCCGCAACACCTGGCAAACGTGCGGGAGGTGTTGAGTGCGGTTTTGGGCTATCCAATCGAGGTGAGGCTCACGATTGCACCTAAGCTTCACCGCCCAGAAAGCAACGTGACGGCTCTTGTCGAGCCTGCACCAGCTCCGGTTGTGCCTCGCGTGCCGCCCCCTTTCACTCGGTCACCTCAGCCAGGACCAATTGCCCCAAGCAATGGCAGCTCAGCTAGTGTTCTAAGCCCTTCCAGCTCTGCGCCTACCTCCCGATCAGAAGCACCTGGACAAGCTCCTATCGTTTCCCGTTCTGATGATCTTGATGAGGTTGCAGTGGCAGCCAAACGACTAGCCGAATTCTTCAACGGCGCAGTTGTGAATTTGGACAGTGATGAAGACAGCTTGCCCTGGTATCTGCAGACTTCTAAAACAGCCTCTGAGATTTATGCTGAGGACGAGGACGAAGACGATCTGCCCTTTTAAAAGCGGAGGTTTTCTGAAGTTTTAAGGCTTGAAGCGACAAGCTTAGAGCAACCACTCTTGAGCAATCACATAGGCGCGACAGTAGTAGTCGGCCAAGGTCGGCAGGTCCTGATCATCCATGTAATCGTCTACTAGCAGATACAAATAGTTAAGGGGGAGGCCAACGGCCTTGCAGTAGATATGAGCTTCCCAAGACAGCTGATAGAAGTCCTCAAACGAGCGATGCTTCACGGCAAAGAATACTAAAGCGGCAAACACCTGCTGCTCTTCGTCTGCCTCCTCCCACCAGTTTTGGGGCATGAAGGCTTCTTCCCACCAGTCGGGTCGATGATAGCCCTCAGGAGTTTTGGCTCCTGGACAGAATTCAACGCCTCGTTGCGTAATGCAATAAGGCGTCAAGTTAATCTTCTCTAAAACTTCTAGAGGGCCTTCCATGCTGTGAATTCCAAGATTAATTAGTAGCTTGTAGATGCATTGGTAAACGCACAAGCTAGTTGGGCATGCCCAGACTAGGCTCGTGGCTAATTCTGTAGCTGATAGTGTAGAAGCAACTGTAAGGGGTTCAAGTACAACCCGAGTTATGCAAGCTCTAAAGCTTTGCTCCGGACCCGAACTTTCGATACTGCCGCACTGGTTTAAGCCACACTCAATTCACAGGTCACGGTCTGTTTCTGGAAGCGAGTAGACTTGCTATCCCGCGCTTGCAACCCCTCTAGCCAGCCAATCCAGGAGAATAACGAGAACGCTTCATCGGGCAAATCTACACCCTGCCTACCATAGTGCCAGCCAACCATGTATGGGTCTTTCAGTGTCATGATGGGGGAACCTCGGTCTTTGGGGGATGGGACGGCGAACCCGGCCAGGTGCCGTCCCATAAACTTTACACTTCTTTACGAAATCTGAAAACTTTGTTTTTGGCTACTCCCCCAGGAGTAGTCTTTGAAGTTACCCTGAAGGTGATGGTGATAACACTAGGCTGAATTGAGCGCTGGGTCTGGAACGTCGCAAATCTCTTCAGGATGTCAGCTCAAAACATAGCCTCATACTAGTAAGTAATATTACTCACTAACTGCTTGCCGATCTTGTTGAAGAGGTACCAGAAGTTTCAACAAAGCACTAGGGGGACAGCTCGGCTTCCCGGTTACGGATCCCCTCACTGTTAAATCAAATTAACAAAGTTAAATTAGTAAACATGAAACCACAGGAAGTCGCTGTTCAGTGAAGGGTTGTGTGGTTTCGCTTGCCTCGTTGGTCCCTGGTTGGCTGCTACTTGAAACGACTCTCAACTCCAACCATTGCACAACTGGCGTTCCCCCCTCTAGTGAGAGGAATTTATAATGTTTGAACGCTTCACCGAACAATCTATCAAAGCAATCATGCTGGCCCAGGAGGAAGCTCGTCGCCTGGGGCATAACTTCGTCGGCACTGAGCAAATCCTGCTGGGTGTAATTGGCGAAGGAACCAGTGTGGCTGCCAAGGTTTTAAAAACGATGGGCGTTAACCTTAAAAACGCCCGCATTGAAGTTGAGAAGATTATTGGTCGGGGTTTTGGCTCTGTGCCACCTGAAATTCCGGTTACCCCAAGGGCCAAGCAAGTTCTGGAGTTGTCCGTCGCAGAAGCCAATCAGCTCGGGCAAGCAGCGGTCAGTCCCGAACACTTAGTTCTGGCTCTGATCCGCTCTGGTGAAGGCGTTGCCGTCAAGGTTTTGGAGAATCTGGGCGTTGATCCGGCCCAAGTTCGTACTGAGCTAGCTCAAGATCTAGACAGCAAACCCAAAGCGACAGCAGGCAGTCGTCAAGGCCGCAGCAAAACAGCAACTCTTGACGAGTTCAGTACTGATTTAGCGAAACAGGCGGCGGACGGCAAACTCGATCCTGTAGTTGGACGCCAAGCTGAAATTGAGCGGGTAATCCAAATTTTGGCTCGACGCACTAAGAACAATCCAGTGCTGGTTGGCGAACCCGGCGTAGGTAAAACCGCTATTGCTGAAGGCCTAGCTCAGCGCATTGTTGCTCGCGAAGTGCCTGACTTTTTGTTCGACAAGCGAGTGGTTAGCCTAGATATGGGCTCACTGGTTGCGGGCACTAAATTCCGGGGCGACTTTGAAGAGCGGCTCAAAGGCATCATGGCTGAGGTTCAAGCGGCTGGCAATGTCATTTTGGTCATCGACGAAGTGCATACCTTATTGGGTGCAGGTGCAGTCGAGGGCAGTATGGATGCAGCCAACATGCTTAAGCCGGCCCTGGCTCGGGGTGACTTCCAGTGCATTGGCGCTACCACTCTGGACGAGTACCGCAAGCATATCGAGCGTGATGCTGCTCTAGAGCGGCGTTTCCAACCCGTGACGGTAGGTGCACCCAATGTCGAGGACACCATTGCGATCCTCTACGGTCTGCGCGAGCGCTACGAGCAACACCACAAACTCAAGATCGCCGATGAAGCGATTGAGGCAGCAGCGCGGTTGTCTGACCGTTATATTGCCGACCGCTACTTACCCGACAAGGCCATTGACTTGATCGATGAGGCGGGTTCGCGAGTGCGGTTGCGGCACTCCCAGCCCTCACCTGAAGCCCGTCAGCTAGAGCTAGAGCTACGCCAAGTTCTGCGGCAGAAGGATGATGCCCTGCGGACTCAGGACTTCGACCAGGCAGGCCAATTGCGCGACCGCGAGTTAGCAATTCAGGCCGAGCTCAAGCAGATTGCCCAGAACAAACCGACTGAAACCCCGGTGGTTGATCCTGAGGACATTGCTCAGATTGTGGCGTCCTGGACTGGTGTTCCCGTGCAGAAGCTAACCGAATCTGAGTCAGAGAAACTCCTGCACATGGAGACCACGCTGCACGAGCGACTGATTGGTCAGCACGAGGCTGTACAAGCGGTTTCACGCGCCATTCGTCGGGCCCGTGTTGGCCTCAAGAATCCCAACCGTCCAATTGCCAGCTTCGTCTTCTCCGGTCCTACGGGTGTAGGTAAGACTGAGTTGGCCAAGTCCCTAGCTGCTTACTTCTTCGGCTCAGAAGAAGCTATGATCCGCCTGGATATGTCGGAGTTCATGGAGCGTCATACCGTTTCCAAGCTGATTGGCTCGCCCCCTGGCTATGTCGGGTACGACGAAGGTGGACAGCTCACCGAAGCAGTGCGGCGCAAGCCCTATACCGTGGTTCTGTTCGACGAAATCGAGAAGGCCCACCCCGACGTGTTCAATATGCTCCTGCAAATCTTGGAGGATGGTCGCCTGACCGATGCCAAGGGACGCACAGTGAGCTTTAAGAACACTCTGCTAATCATGACCTCGAACATTGGCTCGAAGGTGATCGAAAAAGGTGGCGGTGGTTTAGGCTTCGAGTTCGCCAGCCATGCCGGTGATGCCCAGTACAGCCGCATTCGCTCTCTGGTGAATGAAGAGCTGAAAGGCGCCTTCCGGCCTGAGTTCATCAACCGACTTGACGAGATTATCGTCTTCCGTCAGTTGACTCGTGAAGAAGTCACTCAAATCGCTGACATCATGCTGCAAGAAGTCTTTGGGCGTCTAGCAGAACAGGGCATGACCCTAGAGGTCAGCCAACGCTTCAAGGACCGCCTGGTTCAAGAAGGCTACAACCCCAGCTACGGTGCTCGCCCCTTGCGCCGAGCGATTATGCGCCTCCTAGAGGACAGCTTGGCTGAGGCGATGTTGACCGGTCGCATCCGGAGCGGAGACACCGCGCTCGTGGACGTGGATGACGACAATCAGATTGTTGTACATCCCACTGAGCAGCGAGAGTTGCTTCCCCTGGCAAGGGCCTAGCGCACCGCGTAAGTGCACGGCATAGCGCTCTAAAGCGCTAAACTTTGCCCCCCTGACATTGGCTTGTCAGGGGGGTTATTTCGTGGTCAGGTCACACACCTATTCAAGCCAGACTCATAGTCAGACTGAACAGATCAGGTCAGACCAAATTACGACCGACCAAGCGGGCAATCACCGCAGCTAGATTCAAGGGTTCGACTGGTTTAGAGACGTGCACTTGAAAGCCTGCTGAAATTGCTCTAGCACGATCTTCTTCGCGCGCGTGAGCCGTCAGGGCAGCAGCAGGAACGTTGCCCCCTCGCTCCAGGGGCAAGTCTCTCACCCGCTGAATCAAGCTGTAGCCGTCCTCATCTGGCATGCTGATGTCACTGAGCAACACATCTGGCTTGACCTGTTCAAGCTGCCGCAAGGCCTCATGCGCCGAAGCAACTGCCGTGACCTTAGCGCCCCACTGCTCTAGTGCTGTTGTGAGCAGCAGTCGGGCGTCTGCCTCATCGTCTACCACCAGAACCAGCACCCCATCCAGCACTGGCGCTTGCGACGAGGGGGGGGAGTAAGCACTGGGAACGGCTTGCCCAGCCTCTAGCAGAGGTAACTTTACAGTGAAGGCCGCTCCCTGTGACTCTCCACGGCTAGTGGCCTCCACAGTTCCACCCTGAAGCTCTACCAGGTGACGGACAATCGCCAGCCCTAGGCCAAGCCCTCCATGTAGGCGTGTCATCGTGCCATCTGCCTGACGGAAACGGTCGAACACATAGGGCAGAAAGTCGGAGCTGATGCCCTTGCCTGTGTCACTTACACAAATTTGTGCCTGAGGGCCAAGCTTGGTAAGGCTTACCTCGATCTGCCCACCCTCAGGCGTGAATTTGATCGCATTCGCCAACAGGTTCCAGACCACTTGTTGGAGACGGTCGGAGTCACCAAGAACTGAGCCAACCAAAGGCTCTAAGCTCGCCTCAAGACGAATGGCCTTAGCCTCAGCACTCGGGCGCACCGTATCCAGCGCTGCCTCGATTACCGTGACTAGATCGACAGGGCCAACTTGAAGGGAGAGCTTGCCGGTGATGATGCGCGAAACGTCGAGCAAATCCTCGATCAGCTTAGTTTGAGCGCGGGTATTGCGCTCGATTGTCTCTAAGGCGCGGACTGTAGTGGCCTCATCTAGCTTGCCCCGACGCAATAACTGCGTCCAGCCCAACATGGCATTGAGCGGCGAGCGCAACTCGTGGGACACCGTCGCCAGAAATTCGTCCTTGGCACGATTGGCAGCCTCAGCCTCTTTTCGGGCCTGTTCAGCGGCACTGCGAGCGGCCTGCTCCCGCTTCAGTAGCGCCGTCCGTTCTGCTTCTGCCAGCTTACGCTCAGTGATATCTGACCAGACATAAGCAACGCTAACCAGCTGAGCTTGGTCATCCAGCACCGGGTCAGCACTGACACGGAACCAACGCTCCCCCACCCGCAGCTCAACCCTTTGGCGTTGCTGAAGCTGATCAAAGGGAGGCAACACAGGAACCTCAATGGGCCCCAGCGTGTTTTGCACCAGCTTGTGATGCAGGCAACCTTGAATCTCGCTCAGAGGTTTGTTGAGCAACTGCGCCATTGCTCGGTTACAACGCAGAATCCGACCCTCTGCGTTGAGGAGACAGACACCATCTCCAATGGCATCGAAGGTGGTCTGCCATTCCCAAGCTAAAACCCGCGCTGACTCTTCTGCCTGCCGAATCCGTAGCAGGGCTCTAACCGTAGCCACCAGTTCTCGGGGTTCTACGGGTTGGGTTAAGTAGCTGTCTGCTCCCCCTTCCAAGCCCTGTACCTTGTCTTCACTCGAGGTCGAGCTAGCGGACAAATGCAGGACCGGGATCGAAGCGGTGGTCGGATTAACTTTGATGCTGCGGCAAACCTCGAAGCCGCTGATGTCGGGCAGGTTAATGTCAAGAATGACTAGGCTAGCCTGGACGGTTTTCAGTAGCTGTAGGGCTTCTGAGCCACTAGCAGCCTCTTGTACCGCAAACCCTGCTCTTTTGAGCACTCGAGTGACGGCGTAACGATTAGCAGCATCGTCGTCCACATTCAGAATGAGGGTTTGCAGCTCAGACATGCTCTGTATGACCAGGCACACCTGGTTCTAACCTACGTTTTGCTAGGGTTCCCGTAATACTAGCGTGTTTGTCTGGTAGCGCTCTTCTACGTGCGAGTCTGCGGTAGAAGCGACGGCAGAAAGCTAGAGCGTGGGGCTGGTCTTACACTGGGTCTTGAGCTGGGTTTTGGATCTGGGTTAGCTGCTGGAGCTTCTCGAGCAGCCAGGTGCGCTCGACTGGTTTGATACAAAAGGCATCCGCTCCCAAGGACAAAGCTTTGGCTTGGTTGTCAACTAAAGTTGCAACTAAGACAGGAATGCCTCGGGTCGCCTCGTTCTCCTTGAGTTCGCTCATAAAGCCCCAAGAGTTCTCACCCTGAAGCAGGATATCAAGAATCACCACAGCGGGCCGCAATCGCGGCAATAAAGCCCGAGCTTCTTTAAGGGTGGCAGCTGCGATGATTTGAAAGTCTGATCCTTGCAAGTATTTTTCGTACAGAAATAGCGTTTCACGATTGTCTTCAACAATCAGAACTGTAGCCCGGCCCTCATCCAAGGATTGCAGGATTTCTGGACGGTAATACACTTCAGCCAAACCTGCGTAGTGGCTGGGAATAGCAGCAAAAAAGCTAGAGCCCACCCCCAACTCACTCTTGACCCAAACCGTTCCGCCCAAAAGTTCCGCTAACCGGCGCGAGAGCGGTAGACCCAGACCAGTACCCTTCAGTTTGGCTTGAACAGGACTCTCGATTTGGGTGAATTCTTCAAAGATACGCCTCTGATCCTCAGGCTCAATGCCAATGCCAGTATCCGCCACCGCAAATACAATCATCTGGTCTGGACCTAAGGTTGCGCTAATTCTGATTTCGCCTTGCTCAGTAAACTTCAAGGCATTCGAGATAAAGTTTCTCAAGATCTGAGACACACGGCTTTCGTCCGTATAAAGCGCTGGTAAATCGCTTGGTTCTTCAAAAATCAGATTGATAGCTGCATTTTGACTGAGCAAGGGACGTAGCATGCCTCTCAGCACACTAAACAAATCAGCCACTTCAAATTCACTGGGGCGAATCGTGATCTTGCCTGCCTCAACTTTGGCTAAGTCCAAAAGGTCATTGACCAAATCAGACAATGACTGGGCCGACTGGCTAACGAAGGTAACTTGCTTCTCTTGTTCAGACGTCAGTTCACCATCGCTACGCTCCAGCAATAGCTGCGACAAACTCAGAATCGCGTTTAGGGGCGTGCGGAACTCATGACTCATATTGGAGAGGAAGTGAGACTTCAGCTCACTCGCCCGCTGCAAATAATCAGCTCGATCGTCTAATTCAGCGTAGAGGGCAACCACACCACGGTTGGTATCTTCCAGCTCGCGGTTGAGCTGAGCTAGCTCGGTCTGCTGCCGTTGTAGCTCCTCCAGCGTGTGCAAGAGCTCCCGGTTCTGCCGCTGGATCTCCTCCAAGGGGCTCTCTGGCGCACAACGAGCCAACGCCTCAGTGATACGGGCGAGTTGCTGCCTGCTGGGATAGGTCCCTGGTTGGGGCAAGGCTTTCCCGAAGCGCACAGTTGTCCCCTGGCCAGGCGCAGATTCAATCTGGAACTGATCCATTAACCGCTGAGTGCCGCTAATCCCTAAACCTGCCCCTGCCCCTACGCTTGCCGGAGAAGCAAAACGCCCCTCCAGAATTGCCTGCACATCAACAATACCAGGTCCTTGGTCTTGCACCGTGGTCACAAAGCTGGCTGGGGAGCCGTCCCGCACCTGAAACTCCACTTTGCCAGTGCCCGCATACTGGAAGGCATTGCGAGCGATCTCAGAGACAGCAGTCGCAATACGGGTTTGATCTTGAAGCGCGAACCCCAACAGTTGAGCGAGCTGACGCGCCCGCTGACGGGCCAGCACGACATCCTGTTCACAGCGCACCTTGAGCGTGAGAATCACAGGTTCCACGGTGCAAGCTCCTCATTAGCCATTGCTCGGGCTACCAGAACAGCTACATCATCGCGGCCCCGGCTGAAATCTCGATATAACACGCCAGCTACCAAGCTAGGGTGGCGAGCGACTAGGCCTACATAACGCTCGAGCTGCCAACGAGCGGTTAGCCCATCAGAATGCATCACTAAAAGTGCCCCTGCTGGCCAGGGATAGACGAATTCCTGAACCCTGTGCATCTCGTATCCTACGGTCCCGTGGTGGGAGACTAGACCGCAGTTTTTATGGGGTGAGAGGATTGTACCGGCAATATTGCCAACCCCCGCAAAGCGTACTACTCGCTCCTGCAGATCCACCTCAGCTACGGCGATAGCGGCACCCCGGGTGCTGCGCAATACCGGATGAGCGGCTTCCAGAAATGCCTTCGGGCTCAAGTCCGTCTGCTCGTGAAACAGCTTGACTGCGGCGGTAGCCGCTTGAGCTGCTGCTAAGCCATGCCCTAAGCCATCCACAACCAGGAACAGGCTACGACCTAAGCGGTGCTCCACTGCCCAAGCATCGCCGCTGCTCTCCTCACCGGCCATCGGCAAGCAGACCGCGCTACATTCTAAACCTGCCAACTGCTGTCCCAGTAATGGCTTGGGCCAGAACTGAGATAGCAGAGCCGTGCCAACTTGAGGGAGGGAATACCAATCAAAAAAAGTTGAGAGGCGATTGATTGCTCCCAAACCATTGCCCGAGGTTCCCACTGTGGAGAAGCCATCTTGCAAACACTCAGTGAGATCTCGCATGCCTGGCCCCCGGTCCAACGCTAAGAGTTCCAGACCCGTAGTCTTATCGCGGCTCAAGGGCTGCAAGAGCAATTCCCCATGAGTGGCAAACTTCACTAAATTCTGAGCCATCTCAGTTGCAACAATCGCCACTCTCTCCCGTTCAGTGGCATCGAAGCCCAGGCTGGTAGCCAGAGCCAGCGCTGTTCGCCGGGCAGCGCTAGTTTGGCTAGATTCCGTGATCGGCAGCGCAATCGTCTGGCTCATCATCACTTCCATTTTGTGATTGACACCCGCGTGCCTTTACCGGGCTTAGAGTCAATTTCAAACTCGCTCGCTAGCCGTCTAGCCCCCCCTAACCCCATGCCCATACCGTGGCCAGTGGTGTAACCGTCCTGTAGCGCTAACTCGACATTGGCAATGCCTGGTCCCTGATCGATGAAGGTCAGTCGCAGACCTCGTCGGGTCCCTTCTTCTAGGGTTTCTAGGTGTAGGCTACCGCCGCCGCCATGCTCTAGTGTGTTACGGGCTAACTCGCTGGCCGCTGTCACTATTTTAGTTTGGTCTACCAGCTTAAGCCCCAACTTCACTGTGCAAGCGCGCACAGTTTGGCGCACTAGAACAATGTCTGCAGTGGAGCGAATACTGATAGTCCCAGGCTCATACATGCTCGTCGACACGCTCTTTAGAGCGGCCCCAATGACGCCCGTAAGAGGGCTATTCCCTTTTCGACATTTAAGGCAGTTCGAACCCCAGTTAAGGAAAGACCTAACTCCACTAAGGTAATGGCAACAGCGGGCTGCATACCTACGACCACCGTTTGAGCATCCAGAACCCGTGACATCAGGGCAATGTTGCTTAAGATGCGGCCGATAAAGGAATCAACAATGTCCAGACTAGTAATATCAATCAGCACACCTCGGGCGCTAGCTTGGACAATTCGATCGGTTAAGTCATCCTGTAGCGTAGTTGCTAGTTGATCGTGCATGTCTACCTGGATGGTGACCAGGAGAAACTCGCCCATCTCAAGTATGGGAATCCGTTCCATGACATCCTCTCAGCTCAAGACTTAATCTGGGCACTACTCACCTTGAGCCCCAGACGCTGTAGGGCTAGCTCAAAGGCATCTGCCAGGGTGGCTTTGGTCACCACATCGGTCAAGTCAATCCCCAGATAAACGATGGTTTGAGCGATTTGAGGCCGGATTCCACTGAGAATGCACTCGGCTCCCATTAAGCGGGCTGCCGCGACTGTCTTAAGCAGATTTTGAGCGGTGAGTGTATCCACGGTGGGAACCCCTGTGATGTCAATAATCGCAACCTGGGAACCAGTCTCCACGATGGTCTGCAAGAGGGACTCCATCACGCTCTGAGTCCGCGTGCTATCTAGGGTGCCGATCACTGGCAGGGCTAAAACCCCATCCCATAGTTTTACGACTGGCGTTGAGAGTTCCAGCAACTCCTCCTGCTGACGACTGATAACTGCCTCACGCACCTTCTGATGAACTTCAGCAGCCCAAAGTCCGAACTGATCGAGAAGCTCATCGATAGCCCAAGTTTCAGCCAGTAAGGTCTCAGGGTTGGACTCTAATTCCTGATGCAAACGAGCAAGCAGAGGCTTCTTGAGAGAGAACACGAAAGCGATTGTCTCGGCGGACGTGCAGCCCTGTTGACTCCAGGTTCTCGAAATACTTTCTAACAAGGTACGAATACCCTGCCACTCGGCGGACTGAGGGTCAGGGTGATTGCTGCGACGCAAGGTCTCACGCAGCAGGGTGAGAAACTCTGTACATTGCTCCCGTATCTCTCCTACGGACATCAGATTACGCTGTCTGCGAACCGGTTGTTGCTGCAGCCAATCTGCTATGAGTTCTGCTTCGTACTGATCAAGAATCTTCAAGATCTCACTACTTTCACCGCTCAAGCTCCCCCCCCTCACCCGCCAACACAACAGGAACAACTTAGACGATACCGTGGAAGCCGCAAACTCAGTGCAGCGACTGAACACTATCACTATCAGGTTGAATCTCATCCTAGGAGCACTACCCGCCCTATGCTGGCCTGATCGAGTGCCTAGGCAATTCACCATCTATGGCACTGTTAAGTCGCTATTCGCTACCTCTATCATCCTGAGGATTCCAGGCCCAACCACTCTCGCTAAAGTGATTCTGGATACAAATTTTAGGATGGTTAGGGTGTCTCAAGATCAGCCAAAACCAGAGGAGCAAGCGATTAGCAAGGCTGTGGAGTTGGGCCTTGCCAATCAGCTAAACGACGCTGAGCACTTAGATGTCGAAGTCCGGACCGACCTGCTCAAGGCTGTCCAAGGACAAGTTGCCTCAGTGTCAATTAGTGGCGAAGGCTTGGTAACATCACAAGACCTACGCATAGAAAAAATAGACTTCCAAACTGGCGAAGTTGCCATTAACCCGCTCTCAGCACTGCTGGGCAAGCTGGAACTGCGACATGCAACGGCTGCTGTGGGTCACGTCGTTATAACGGAAGCAGACCTCAACCACGCTCTAAACTCTGCCTATCTACGCGAGCAGTTACAGAATTTCCCCCTCACCCTTCAAGACCAAGATCTAACTCTAGAAATAGAACAGGTCCAAATGCAGCTACTGGCGGAAAACCGCATGGCCGTTGAGGCCGCTGTTCGGCTTTGTGGGGCTGAGCAGTCTCACTTCTTGGCTTTCAAGGGTCTTCTAAAGTTAACGCCTCAGGGACAAAGTACCCAAGTCGAGCAGATTCAGTCCCTTAAGGGTCAGAATTTACCCCTGAATCTGACCGGAGCTCTACTGGACAAAATCGACGAATTGCTCAACCTGCGCACCATCCACTTAGACGACATGGTACTCAATCTTCACGCTATGACGGTCACTCAGGGCCAGCTCACCCTCGAAACCACAGCTTATATCAACCAACTCCCCTCCAACCTAAAACCTGAGCCTTAGGGACACAGATAGCGGTAGAGGTATAAAAACCAAGCAAGAGTTTAGTCTCACAAGCTACGTAGTAATACTGAGCAGAAATCGAACTCATTCAGTAGTTTTAGCACTGTGGTTTATCGTGCAGTGCTCTAAGCTAAGGACATACGAGTTCAAACCCCGCCTGTGTTCATCGCAATTGAATCAAAAGTAGAGCGTAATGCCAGCGACGCCAATCTCTTTGTCAAGGTGGCTCAGGCTGTAACCTATTTCATAAGCTCAAACAAATTAATTATGGCTTCCAGTCGAACGATTGAAGAGACATCTGAATCTACTGATGTTAGTGATGTCGACCAACGCAATCTTCAGGCGTGGCATTTGCTGAACAATTAAGTGGTAGGTTCCTGAACTCAATATAAGTATTCCTTAAGAAACTATCGCCCTTCTTTTCTAGTAGAAAAGAAGGGCGTTCTTCGTCAACTTCTGTCGTTAAGTGCTAGTTCTAGAACTGTAGAGACAGCAATTCAAGTTCAACAGTTTAACTAACTGTCTATCCTAGCCGTGTCCTCATTAGAAACAGCACTTGCAGAAGCTCCATTTTCAAAGCTAATTTTAGCCAAATAAAGACCGTGACTGCTCTCTACAGACACGGCACAACTTATCCTTTTTCCTAGCTCTTGCAGAACGTTAAGCGTTAGTGACTAACCTAGCTATATAACCCCCTCGCGAGGCTGAGTTCCCATTGGAAATACAGCCTTACGCACCAAAGCAATTTGTTCTTCAAAGTCTAGAGACTTGAAAGTATCGAATAGGTTCTGAGCCTCATCAGGTAACTTGTAATTAGCTGGCACTGGCACCACAGTCCCTTGCTCAATTTCTTGGCTGAGCCGATACCAGAATGCTAACTTAGCACTGGCACTGAAAGAACCATAGGTACGGCTAATTTGGTTGTCGGTGCGGTTTACAACATCCCGCTGGGCTTGAAGCTGTTCATCAGCAGATAACTGCTGCACTTGGTGGATCAAGGCATTAGCCAGATCCATCCCCGTATCAATAGCATTTCCTGGTCTTAGCTTGTCCTTAATATCGGTGTAGAAAAACCATAGTAGGGCTAGTTGATCATCTGCGTTGAGACGCTGAATGCTTTCTACAGTTGGGTCAAGGTTTTCAGAGGCATTGGTGAATGTCATAAAAAGCTCCAAAGTCAGGCCAAATTTCAAACGGGTTCAGCAGTTACATACCGTCTTAAATGACGCCAGCAACTACTGCTACCTGGTTAAAAAGTTAGTAGCGAACAGATGGGGCTGAACCTGACTCAAGACAGAGATGCTAAGCCATGCTAAGGAGAGACGTATTCGCTACTGACCTGCCTTAAAAGCTGAGACAACTGCCGAATCTCGAGCAAGTAACCAGAGCAAAAAATCAGCCGAAAAAGCGGGGCAGAAACTCCTGCCCCACTATCAATTAGCCAAGACTTGTCAACCTAACTGCGCTTGATTTCTAGCGCCCAAAGCCTTTAGCTTTGGGGCGAACAGGCGCAACCTCACTAATGCAAGCATTGAGCTGTTCGCGTAACGCATCGTGATCCAAGTTCTGACCAATTAAAACCAGCTGATTTTTCCTGGGTCCTTTCCATTCCGTGTCATCTAGCGAGAACCGCTTGCCACTGAGGTGAAAAACGTGGCGGTGAGGGCTTTCTGCAAACCAAAGAATCCCCTTAGCACGGAAGACACTATCTGGTAACTGTCGATCCAGAAAAGTCTGGAACTGCTTAACACCCAACGGCTTATCAGTCTCGAATGAGAGCGAGGTAAAACCATCATTCTCTAAGTGATTGGAATGGTGATGATGGTCATGATCGTCGTGATCGCAATGTCCGTGTTCATGGTCGCAGTGCGCGTGGTCATGGGCATGTTCGTGTTCGTGCCCATGGTCATGGTCGTGACCATGCTCCTCAGCCTGGCTGTTGGTCTGCGTATTAGCCTGGTCATCAAAATATTGATCTGACTGAAACAGCCCCACACTTAGGATGAGAGGCAGAGGAACTTCAGAGTTGGTGGTGCGCAAGATTCGCGCTCCTGGCTTCATTTCACGAACCCGCACTTCCAGCAGGTCGAGGTCTGCCTCATCCACGAGGTCTGCTTTGTTCAGTAGCAGGATATCGCCGTAGTTGATCTGACTCAGGGCCGCCTCACTATTGAACAAATCTAGGCTGAAGTTGGCCGCATCAACCACGGTCACAATCGAGTCCAACCGAGTCAGATCCCGCAGCTCAGTTCCTAAGAAAGTCATTGCCACCGGGAGTGGATCCGCTAGGCCTGTGGTTTCCACCACCAGATAATCTACGCGCTCCTCACGTTCAAGCACCTTATAGACCGCTTCTCGCAGGTCATTGTTGATCGTGCAGCAGACGCAGCCGTTGTTCAGCTCTACCATGTCATCGCCAGTTGTCACTAGCAGCTCGTTGTCGATGCCGATCTCACCAAACTCATTAACCAGCACAGCCGTCTTCAACCCCTCCTGGTTGGTGAGGATGTGGTTGAGCAGTGTTGTCTTACCACTGCCTAGGAAGCCAGTAATGATCGTGACCGGCAGGCCACTCTTGGGAGCCTCCATCTTGGAGACCACTGCTGTGGGGGCTGGGGTAGAGTTTGTGTCGGGTGCCATGGCTCGGACAGTTAAGTTGCTTTCTCTCTAGTATCTCCTGTTTCTGAGGTTTCTAAAGACCATCATCCGCAGCAGTACGGACTGAACCTAGCAAACCTCAGCCTTTGCTAGGACAACCAAGCGCAAAAGCACTGAATTCCAGCGTCTAAATCTCATACCTATAGCCTAATTTTTGCGGCCGTAATTTCAACATACTGTCTTGAATTCCGTAGAATTACGTGCAATTTGTCTGTCGTTTTTTAACCTTTCACCAAGTTTGAATTCGCCTCACAATACCAACATCATTATTCGCGAAAACAGGGGCGTAGCAGGGTCATCAATAATAATTCAATGAAGACAGCAAAAAACCGCTGACTTCGTTTTTAAGGCTGTGGTAGCAATGAATAACAAGCAAGTTTTAGCGCCACATTCGCTCCTAAAGATCATGAACAACCAACAGCCAGCCAATCAAACCAATTCTCTTCAAGATGTCCAAGATGTCGCAGTAGCTGCTGGCGTTGGAGCCGTTGCAGGTGCAGGACTTTCTACCATCACAGTCGGCAGTATCAGCCTTGTAACCGCGACCACAGCTGTTGGCTTAAGCATGACTCCTCTAGCCATCGCTGGCGCCGTTGTGGGGCTCAGTGTCTACGGTGCAAAGCAAGTCATGGCTGACTTGCAAAAAGGTAAGCTTTCTGGCTTAGGTGCAACCGCAGCAGGCGCTGTTAGTGGCGCTGGGGTATCAGCAACGGTCGGCGGAGTTTCCCTGGCAGCTGCAGGAATTGTAGTTAGCTACGGGGCCGCTTCAATAGTCTCCGCTGGCGCCGTCGTTGGCCTAGCAGGCTATGGCCTTAAAACAGTGTTTGATAAAGCGATGAAGCGTGACGGTAAGAGAACAGATGTGGCAGATGTGGTGGAACCTCAGCAATTTCAACGAGCAAATCAATAACTTTATAAGCTCTAGATATTGACGTAAGTTCTATAAATCTTGATAGTCATTGGAGCGAGAGACGTGGTGAACCACGTCTCTTTTTTGCTGGATTTTTCTTTTACTGACTTCTCTGCGGGATCCAGGCCGTGAGCCTGCCTTGCAAATGCTTACAAATGCCTAGTCAGGACTGAACAACTTAGTCGGGACTGAACCAATGGTGGGCTTGACGCTCCTGTAACCCCAATGTAGTATTTCAATACTACAAACCCGACGGCCTCAAACTCGGTGTCTGAGTTGGGTCAGAACAGGACCTCATGCCAAGCTGGAGTTATCGGGGTGGACAGGAGTTGAACGGTACATGCAACTAAGGGCTCACAGCTTATCAAAAAGATACGGCACGTCCGAGGTGGTGCGAGACATCAACCTCGTCCTAGAGCCAGGTCAAGTGCTGGGGTTGTTAGGACCCAACGGAGCCGGTAAAAGCACCACGTTGGGGATGCTGTATGGCATGGTCATCCCCAGCAGTGGGTTTGTGCGATTGGGCAATTGGGATGTGCAAACCCAAGGACCACAAGCACGGCAGCATATGGGCATTGTCACGCAGGACGACAACCTTGATCCGGATTTCAGTGTTCTGGACAATTTGATTTACTTCGCCCGCCACTACCGGCTGACTGGGCTACCTGCCCGACGCCGAGCGGCAGAGGTCTTGCATCTAGTGGGCTTGGAGGGGCGAGAACAAAGCCGCGTCGAGGAATTGTCTGGAGGCCTCAAGCGACGCCTGGTTCTGGCTAGAGCCCTGCTCAACCAACCGGAAATCGTGTTTCTCGATGAACCGACCACAGGGCTGGACCCAGATGCCCGGCAAGACTTTTGGAAACTGGTCACGCAACTCAAGCTATCAGGTTGCGGTTTACTGTTGACCACGCACTACATGGACGAGGCTGAACGCCTGTGCGATCACCTCATGCTCGTCCAACAGGGTGAAGTCGTGGACCAAGGAACACCACAAGAATTGATTGATCGCATTATTGGGCGTGAAGTGGTGGAAGTTGAGGGAGTTTCTATAGAACTCCTCAAACAGCTCGCAGAGGCAGCAGGCAGTTGGTCCCGGCCCTTCAGTAATGGTTATCTCATTGTGCTGCCAGAGAGAAATGCTCAAGCCTTGCTTAACCAGATTGATCAGGAGCAACCAACGCGCTTGAATCGTCGCCGGGCCAACTTAGAAGACGTTTTTTTACGACTCACAGGGGCACTACTGTAATGAAATGGTCCATTTCTCCCTGGGGAGTTTATTCAGTTTGGCGGCGACATGCCAAGGTTTATCAAAATACCTGGCTGGTCAATTTTCTGCCGCCAGTTTCTGAACCATTGCTGTATCTCATCGCCTTTGGCTACGGCCTGACGCCGATTGTCGGTAAGCTAAATTATCACGGTCAATCTTTGACCTATCTGCAATTTATTGCCCCTGGCATGATTGCGGTTGGGGTTTTATTTCAAGCCTTCTTTGAAGGTGCCTATGGCAGTTTTATTCGGCTCAACTTCCAACGAACTTGGCAGGCATTGCTGACGGCTCCACTGAGCTTTAGTGATGTCTTTGTGGGGGACTGGCTGTGGGCCGCAACGCGGGGCATGATTGCTGCTTTGATCACCGGTGTCGTAACGGTCCTGTTGGGGTTTTATCCTTGGTCAGGGCTGCTGGTTGCGCTGCCGTTGTTGATGCTGGGCGCACTTCTATTTAGCGCGATGGGATTGTTAACAGCAGGGTTGGTGCAAACTATTGACCAGGTTAATGTGCCGATTTTCATGCTGATTGTGCCCATGTTTACGCTGTGTGGCACCTATTTTCCTCGCGAAAATCTGCCCTGGGTATTGCGCACAATCGCATCCCTGCTGCCACTTTCACCAGTAGTCGATCTAATGCGTTGGCCCTACGGTCTGGCGTTGCTTTGGCCACTGCAAATTCTTTGGCTGTTAGTGTTGATGGTAGTTGCAGCATTCTTGGCCTGGCGACAGATTCGCCGCAAGCTGTTTAGCTGAACGCTCTGCACTTTCAGATCGGACTAGCTCAGGTAGATCAGGCTTTAGGTCAGCAGAATAATAAGTTCACCTCCTACCCTCTGGGAGCTAGAACTGGCCTCTCTCAGTGCCTCTCCCAATCAGTTTCTCAATAAGGCTTCCCAATACAGGTTGAGCCTGGCCTGATAATCTGTATTTCCTGTTTCAGCCTCGAAGTCGAGAATTTCTATGGGTCGTGCTATCTCAAAACTACAATTAACCGCTGAGGTGCAGGCCTGCCTCACACTCGCAGTTCCCTTGGTTGGAGCCAGACTGGCCGAAGTCGCCACAGGCTTCACGGACACAGTCATGATGGGATTGTTAGGCAGCGAGGTTTTGGCGGGGGGAGCTCTGGGCTCCATTGTCTTTACCTGGCTGCTGTATGCCTGTGTGGGTGTGACGACAGCCGTGACCCCTTTGGTAGCCGAGGCGCACGGGGCTCAGCAGCCAGCAGAGGTTGGTCGAGTGGCTTCCCAGTCTTTGTGGCTTCTGCTAGTTCTGGCGATTCCGGCCATCCTGCTGCTCTGGAACATGGGGCCAGTGCTACGGCTATTGGGTCAAGATGCCAAGATTGTGGCCTTGGCGGAAACCTATTTGCAGGCGATTGCCTGCGGCTTTTTGCCTGCAATTGCCTTTGCAATCTTGAGCAATATTGTGGCGGCCCTATCACGGCCTCAATCGATTCTGATCATCACAGTTGCTGGCGTGCTGCTTAATGTTGCCGCTAACTATGTCTTGATGTTTGGCAAATTCGGTTTGCCCGCCTTGGGTCTGGCAGGCATTGGTTGGGGCAGTACCCTGTCTTACTGGGCTATGTTTGCCACTCTAGCCATTTACGTGATGCGCCGACCAGACTTAAAAGCCTATGGCTTGTTTCAACATCTGCAACGGTTGCGGTGGCCGATGCTGCGCGAAATTCTGCGGTTGGGCTGGCCCAGCGGTGTAGTGACAGCGGCAGAAACAGGTCTGTTTACGATTACCGGTTTCTTTATGGGCTACTTGGGCACCGATGTCTTGGCGGCCCACCAAATTGCCCTGCAAACCGCAGCAGTGACGTTCATGGTTCCCAGCGGCATCGCTCGGGCTACAGCCGTACGAGTGAGTCAAACCTTAGGTGGCGGTGATGCCAGCCGCAGTCGTTTGGCAGGCTATGTTGCCTTGGGCATGGGCATAGCGTTTATGGGCTGTATGACCCTATTGTTCTGGCTTTGCCCTGCCAACATTGTTGGTCTGTATCTTGATATTGGCAATCCCGATAACTTTCAGGTCACGCAAATTGCGATTGCCCTACTCAGAGTGGGGGCAGTCTTTCAGATATTTGATGCGGTGCAAATCATTGCCACTGGCGCCTTACGAGGTCTGAAAGATACTCACATCCCCATGGTGATTGCCATCTTCACCTACTGGTGCGTGGGTCTTACTAGTGGTTACCTGCTAGGCATCCAATTCAACCTTGGCGGCGTTGGTTTCTGGTGGGGTTTAGTCCTTGGGCTTGCTTCAGCTGGAACCATTCTCACTTGGCGCTTCCATGCCCTGATCTCCCCCTTAGTCCGCCGCCAACAGTTGCTGGAAATGGGTAGCTACTAGCCTCTACTAGCCCACCCTTAACCCTTATAGGTGCGAGTGGGGGCAGGGAAGCCACAGGATGTACCGTCCTTGTGTAGAACTTCCTCTTCCCAAGGCAAACGATATTCTCCTTTGACTAGATCTTGCATGTAGGTATAGGGGCAATCCTGCGCGCCACCCTGGACAGCGACATAGCCCCGGTGTCCGAACTGGTAAGGATTGTTCTCGACGCCCCACAGACGCCGCGCCTCCTGCACCAGTTTGGGCCGTACTTCCCCAGTGATGATTTCGTCGGCCAAACTATTGCCCGTGACTAGGGGTGTGCCATCAAAGTTGATGATTGTGCCCTCGCCCATCGAGTTAAAGGTGCCATCACTGCCGCACATGCAAACCGAGGCGGTATAGATCAAATTGCAGAAGGCATTGGCCTGGTTGGTAATATTCCAGGCGTGACGGATAGGGGCAGTGTAACCGGCGGTGCGGAGCATGATGTCTGCTCCTTTGTAGGCACATTCCCGTGCCATCTCTGGGAACATGCCGTCGTGGCAGATGATCAGGGCCAAGGTGCTGCCATTGGGACCTTTGCAGACTGGAATGCCCAGGTTTCCGGGCTCCCAGGGCTCAACTGGCACCCAGGGATGCAGTTTGCGGTAGTAGAGCTGGATTTCGCCCGTGTCGTCAATAATGATGCCGCTGTTGTAGGGATTGCCGTTGGGGTTATATTCCATCAGCGAAAAGCAGCCCCAGATCTTGTGCTGGCGGCAGGCGGCTTGAAAAGCAGCAACCTCAGGCCCGTCCAGCCGACACATACTCTCTGGGTTGGTGTCCATCGACAGCCCGTGCAGCGAATACTCTGGAAACACCACCAGGTCCATGCTCGGTAGGTTACGCCGCGCCTTGGCGACCATGTCGCAGATACGCCCGGTTTGAGTGACCAGATCCTCTGGCGTTGCCACTACTGGCAACTGCAACTGCACTAAACCAATCACGACGCCATCCGGCGATTTATTTAAGCCACCCAAGCCGCTCATGCTGCAAGCCCCGTGTACCCCAACTACAGGCAACGATTGAACACCGCTCTCGGGTCTGGGTTTGTACCTTTAAGCACAAGGTGTGAGCACAAGCGTTGGCTGGAGACGCGAAAACAGACGTTAAGGCGCCGGTAATACCTTGGCACGCGCAAATCTTAAACCGCTAACGCCTTGGAGGGGCTCGATATTACCAGACTCAATCAAAGGCTCAATCCAGCCTTCGCGCATGAGATAACGCAGATATCCCTGGTACTCCTGCTGCTCTTCATCCGTGGAGTAAACCAGGGTCAGCATTCCCGGCTGCGTAATTCGCATCTGTGTGTGTTCAGCTACGGCTTTTTCGATGCGCTTTTTGACAATTTCGTAGCGCGTATCGTGGGTGCCACGCACATCGAACAGACGCTCGGCTTTTTCGTTGTGGTAAATCTCTACCGTTGAATCTTGCACCAGCACCAAATGGGCTACCCCCATCTCGGCATTAGTATTGCGGATCTCCAAAGTCGCCCGCGCACAGTCGCACATGGCTCGCAATTGCTCGTAGCGCAGACTATGCAAATGGAACTGACAGAACTGCTGGTCAATTGCAGCCCCGGCATAGATCATGTGGTCGATGCCATCTGTGATCTGGACATCACAGTAATGGGGCGTAATGTGCTGCATGCGTTGCTGCCAACGCTCCCAAACGTCCCGCAGCAAATGATTGATCTCGTTAACTGCTTGGTCGTAGTGAGCCCGCGCTACATAAACCGCCTGATGCTCATTGGCACAGGCTGAGCGGTAAGTCTCGACCGCAGTGCGGGCCGCAGCGCTACAGCGACTGAAGTAGTCGAAATGGGCTTCTAGCTGGTGGCTTAAGTAATGGGCAGCAGTGACCTCAACATCAACTGTGACGCCAGCCCGCAGCTTCTCCAGATGGTCTAGCAGGTCTAGGCGTAGTTGTTCGCCAAACGCCGTTTCTTGAGCTGCACACACTGTATCTAGAACCTTAAGCCCCAACTTGAATTGGTGCAGCAAGTCGGCCTGGATCGCCCGGTTGCGCTCCTGCGAAGAGCCCCGGATATCGGAGATGCCGTAAAGCGGATAGACATTGGAGAAGACAATCGGCTCCGGTGGCAGCCCCCAGGTGCGTCGCTCTGACTCCTGTAAAAAGCGCCACTCTACAGCCGGGTGAATGTTGCTGAAGCGCTGCCGAATCGCTTGACTGACTGCTGTGATAAACGAAGGAATCAGCTGTTTGGCATGGCGACAATCGACCCGGTCGAAGTGGTTAGGCCGGTCACTGGTCAGACCTACCAAGCCCAGAACCTGTCGATGCCCTGTCCCCGACTCCGCCGCAGGCACAACCAGCGGAATCAACAGCAGCGAATGCACCCCCTGCTCTAGCAGTTGCCGCTCGCAGTCAGTCTGGCAATCCAACGCCAAGTCGGTCACAGTCCAAACCTGATTGGCTTCTAGGGCGCGCACGAACTGAGAGCCCTGCAAAGCTCGCATGGAGTGGGCGGTAACCTCTAATTGCTGATCGGCGTGCCTGAACAGCTTTGCCTGATCGCCTTCGGCACTGAGAATAATGCTGTTGCTGGCGCGAAACAACGCACGCATCAACTGGTTGAGCTGCTGAAACTTTTCGGGGTGCAGAATCGAATCCCGGTCAATCAACAACTGGTTGATGCGCCGAATCGTTTCGCGCACCGTCACATCGGATCCTTCAAACAAAATCGATCCCTGAATGCGCCCAAACCGATAGCGCTCTAGATGCAGGTGACGCGCAAAGGCATGCAGTTGCTCCGGATCCCGCAGCTTTTCCTCTAGTTCACCCAGGGGCATGCGTTTAGGATCCCAAGCGCCCAACTCCGGCACAGGCGCCTCTGACTGGGAAATCTTCAGCTCGTCCGGGTGCAGCCAAAACTCTACTAGACGCGGCTCGGGGTAGAGGGGACTGGAGACAGAGGCGACTAGGGGCTCCTCGAAGGGGCGCAACTCCGACAGCTCTACCTGATACACATCCCGCAGAATCAGATAGAGAATGTGCCGCAGATAAAGATCATGCGCGGGGCGACCATCTAACTCATGCAACAGATCGACTAAGCGGGTTTTTACACCCTGACTGGGAGCCAGAACTTCCAATCCCGTAAACTGACAGAAGTAGTCATTGGCATAGCGAACGGCCCAGGTGCCCGGTTCAATCACCGCAATCAGCAAACGGCTGCGGCGCTTGAAGCTGTCGAGCCAAGCTAGACGGCGCTTCGCTCCAGACAGCAGTGAGCTAGGATCAAGATCCCGTTTCGCCCACAGCTCTGGGGCAGGCTGTTCTGTCTGAGCTAGAGATACATCCCCATCGGCTTGGAAACCTGCTTGAAGCGAGTCCAAACCGCTATCGCCTTCTGTCAACTGGTCTGTGTGGTGCGGAGCAGTCTGATCTTGAGTCGGTAGATGGTCGCTCATAGGCCTTCGGCAATGGAGCATTGCCCTCATCTTCTTCTACTTATGACCTTTGCTTCTGGCTGGCCTTTGCTTCTGAGATCAAAGGGGTTTGCCTGGGCCTAGCCTGCCCACTTCATTGCGGCAGACACCCAGCTGACTGCGGCAGAGATTAAAGGGCACCCCGTTTCTGTTTTCTCCTCACAACCCTAGCCCGCTGCGATAGACTCTCAACCAGTCCTTTTGCGATTCATGGTTTACACTCGCCCTCTAGCCCGCCTGATCGAACAGCTCCAACGTCTGCCTGGCATTGGTCCCAAGACGGCTCAGCGCTTGGCCTTACATCTATTGAAACGCCCAGCGGCTGAAGTCGAAACTCTGGCTCAGGCTTTGTTAGAAGCCCGTGAGCAAGTGGGCTTATGTACCACCTGCTTTCACTTATCTGCCCAGAACCCCTGCGAAATCTGCCGCGCCAGTAACCGGGACTCGCACGTGCTCTGTGTGGTCGCCGACTCCCGGGATTTGATTGCCATTGAACGCACCCGCGAGTTCCGAGGGCAATACCACGTGCTGGGCGGGGTGCTGTCGCCAATGGATGGCATTGGTCCTGAACAGTTGCATATCAACGAACTCGTGCATCGAGTCAGCAAGAACTCGGTTGAAGAGGTCATTCTGGCAATTAGTCCTAGCGTTGAAGGCGACACTACCACTCTCTATGTCGGCAAGTTGATTAAGCCTTTCACTCGCGTCACCCGCATTGCTTCTGGTGTACCAATGGGCGGCGATTTGGAATATGCCGACGAAGTGACCCTCATACGGGCTTTGGAGGGACGACGGGAATTGGATTAGGGGCATTGCTCACTGCCGCCTAGATAAAGAGGTCAGATAGCTCTAGCGGGCCTTCTAGTGTCAGTCTGTTGCCGGTCTCTTATCAGCCCTCGCTTGTTTTGTGAGCTTGCCCCAGCGCAACGGATCAGCAGGTAGCCCAGTTCAGGGAATGGTGGGTGATGCAGACACAAACAAGGGTGCAGCCCAATGTGCAGGTTCTCGGTCGGCGGTTCGGTGCGTTTGTCATTGATGCCGCAGTTCTCAACTTGCTGCGAATCGTGGTGGGGAATGTCTTTGGTGTTGAACGGTTCACCCAGGGTTCGCCCTGGGCAGCTACAGTCGGCGGTGCTGCTTGGTTTTCCAGTTCGGTTCAGCTGGACTGGCCCTGGCAGCTATTGCTGTTAGTGACCTACTTCATGTTGCAGGAGGCGCTCTTTGGCGCGACCTTAGGCAAGTGGGCTGTGCGCTTACGGGTGGTTGATCTGTCGGGTCGGCGCGTCCGTTGGCTGGGGGCTTTGGGACGGAATCTGCTGCGCCCAGTCGATTATTGGTTTGCTCTAGGGGCTCTGGTGATGGCACGCTCGCCTAAACGTCAGCGCCTGGGTGATTATCTCGCAAGTACCTTGGTCGTGGATGCAGACTCAGTGCCTCAGGGTCTTTGTCCACGCGCAGAGGTTCGCCGCAACCGCATAGCGCTGCTGGTGCTGATGCTGCTGTTTACTGGCTTCTGTGCGGGTTTCTCGTACTATGGCCGTCCGCCTTTGCTGATTCGAAGCTGGGCCAATACGGGCCAATTCTTGTTCAGAGAGCGCGTGGACCCATATAGCTTAGGTAAGCCTAGTTCCTACAGACCCACTTCCTACAACTTGGGTAAGCCTAGTCGAGGCAGGGGCAGCATCACTTATCCCATTCGCTATCAGCGCACAGGCAGCAATACACCTTGTGAAGGCAAGCTCACCTTGAGGTGGATGAACTTCTGGGAGGGCTGGCGACCGGAAAGCGTTGAGAGCACTTGCGGTCAGCAGAGAAATCCTGAATCGTTTTAGCGGCCTATGGCTCGTCTCTTTTCAGAAACAGTTGTTAGCTTTTCCTGGCTTGGAGTCGCTCAACTCCAAGCTAGGGGAAGCGAGGTTTTAGGCGCACTTTTCCGGACAACCTCAAGCTAGGGCTGCAAACCCTAGTGTCTAGATCCAATCTAGATCCAATTAAATTCAGCATCTACGGTTACAGCTCTGGCTCAAGCGGCGCTTCATACCGCAAACTCAGCCAGGATTTTCTGAACCACTAGAGGCACACAAAAATGTTTAATCTCAAGCACGCAGCCCAGGCTGCGGCCGTTAGCGTTTTGTTGACTGTAACGGCTGGAATTCCGGCTCAAGCTGCAATCATCAGCGGCAAGATTTCGGGAACCGTGACTCAGCTGATCGGAGGTTATGTTCCCCAAACGGTTCAGCTCGGTAGCCCGATCAGAGGCAGCTATAGTTACGACTCTGAATCAGCTGGAGCATGGGGTCGCGCATCACTCACAGCGTTTGACCTATCCATTGGCGATAATCCCTTCCGCTTTGACTTGAGCAGCGTGATGGGAGTGGTCCTTCTAGGCGCAGGGTCTGGTGGAAGCGATCTGCTCAGCGTAGATTTTCGAAACGACGAAGCTGGGACCTTCTTTGGGTTTCCTGGTCCTATTGGTTATGGCTCCCTGAGAGCATCTGCAACTGAGGGTGACGGAATTTTTTCTCTCATGGCAGGTCGATATGATGACCTTGAATACTATGGCTATATCGAGTCGGACAACATAGTTGCTCGCCCTGATGGTTCTACGCCTGCCATCCCTGCACCTGCCTTAATGCCCGGTTTAGTTGGCTTGGGCATGGCTGCTTGGCGTAAACAACGCCAGAATCAAGACACTATCGAAGTTTCCTAAACCAACAGGGAATGGTTGCTTGGCGTAAACAACGCCAAGCAACCAAGGCATTATCAAAGTTTCTTGAACCAACAGCAGTGGAAGCCAAAATGTTTTCTTTAAAACCTGTCCTACTAGCTGCTGTTGGCAGTTTCTTACTGGTAGCAACGGCTGGTGTCCCAGCTCAGGCAGCCATTATCAGTGGCAAGATTTCGGGGACAGTAACTCGCTTGATCGGAGGTTATGTTCCCGAAACGGTTAAGCTCGGTAGCCCAATCAGAGGCAGCTACAGCTACGACACGGAAATTCTCGCTGACTCCTCTGGTAAGCGAATCACAGCGTTTGACCTATCCATTGGCGATAATCCGTTCCGCTTTAGCATGGATGGCTTTTCCTACGGTGGGGAAGGTTCTGTGGACCCAGGGGCAGGGCATGACGGAAGCGATCTGCTCAGAGTAACTTTTGGACTACTCGAAGCGGGGGCTTTCTTTTACTATCCTGGTCTCATTGGTTTTGGCGGCCTGACTGCATCTGCATCTAGGGAAAGCGGATTTCTTTACCTCGAGTCAGGTCCGCGAATCCCTGAGCTGTTCGAGCTTTTTGGCTATATCGAGTCAAACAACATAGTTGCTGGCCCGAATGTTCCAGATGTCCCTGATGTCCCCGCAATCCCTGCACCGGGCTTAGCAACGGGCTTAATTGGCTTGGCAATCGCAGGTTGGCGTAAACAGCAACGCCAAGAGCAGGGCACTACCAAGGTTTCTTAGTTTCACCTGCTTAAATCGGACTTAACAGAGGCAAGATGTTCTCTTTCAATCACGCATTGCAGGTTGCTGTTAGCAGCCTAGTGCTAGCAGCGGCAGTTGGAATTCCGGCTCAAGCTGCGCTCATCAGCGGCAGGATTTCAGGAACAGTGACTCGGGTTGAAGGACTTCCCCAACTCCCTGAGGGAATCAAGCTGGGTAGCCTGATTCAAGGAACCTATAGCTACGATACTGACCAGCTTTTAGATGGAATACCCCAAAGTAAGGTCATCACAGCCTTTAATTTATCTATCGGCGATAACCCCTTCAACTTTGACCTAAGCACTCTTGATCCTAGTTCTTCAGTGGATATAGGTGCGGGGACTGGCGGTACGGATCTGGTACGGGCATTTTTCCGAGGTGACGCAGTTTCGCAGTTTATCT
Source organism: Leptolyngbya sp. FACHB-261 (assembly GCF_014696065.1). Lineage (NCBI taxonomy): Bacteria > Bacillati > Cyanobacteriota > Cyanophyceae > Leptolyngbyales > Leptolyngbyaceae > Leptolyngbya > Leptolyngbya sp. FACHB-261. Next base: position 54,274 of record NZ_JACJPL010000027.1, read on the forward strand.
TTGGTGTAGATCAGGAACCGACCAGCTTTGGCAGCCTTTTTGCTTCTCCAGTCAACGGGAATGGGTTTCTTTCTCTTGCATCGGGCCGTGGTGACTTCTTCGGCTATGTCGAGTCAGATAACATCGTTGCTGGCTCTGATGTTCCTGCGATTCCAGTACCGGGGTTGGCTCCGGGCTTAGTTGGCTTGGGAGTTGCCTGGTCTAGACGGCGGCGCTTGCAGAAAGCTGAGGCGACTCGCTAGCTTCGCCTAGTGACTACCTTGAGAGGTGCTGGGGGCTTGGCAATGCCAAGCCCCTACGTGCATTGGGTTGCAGGCAAGGGGGAAGGGCTCTATCAAGGGCTCTGGAACCGTTACAAAAACTGAAACCTTAGGGTGTAGAACTCTTCCCAGGCGCTACGGTCTAACCAAGTGAAGGTTGCTGAACGCCTTCTATGTTGGCCTTTGAAGCTTTGGGAGTAGGAAACATGCGAACGGTTGTGCCAGTCTTGGCTTGCGTTATGCCTCTAGGCTTGCTGGCGGCTTATACCCTGTTAACTTTTCGAACTCCCGAGGCTATTGCTGTTCCTGTAACCCCTGAACCCATGCCAAGCTCACAACCGGCTCGCGAGCAGCCCTTGACGCCTGAAGCCTATCGGCGCTACCAGCAGGTGGTTAGCCAAACCGTTGGTATGGTCCGGGACCAGGCGGCGCAGAAGCTAGCCCAGAGCTTTGGTCTGCGTGTTCTAGACCTCACCTGGGAGGATACTGGGCGCTATAAGAACTCGGCGGTGGGGCCAAATATCAGCGATATGACGATTCAGGTGCAGCAGCGCAATCCGCAGACGGGGCAATACGAGCTGAGCCTGATGCCGGTGATTCGTCATCCCAACTTCTCGGATGAGTCGGCGGATGTGCCCTTAGATCGCTTCTTTCTGCTGGTGGGTAATGAGAAAGGCCGGTCGCTGGAGCGGGTGTCGCTGCGGCAGTTCTTGGGCAATCCCCGGCGCTATTTGAGTCAGCCAAACTCCTGGCGGGGGTCACGGAATTCGCTGCTGGCGGAGCGAGATACGCACGCGTTGGTCAGTGCTCAGGCTTGTTTTCTGCCGATTCCCAGTGGCGGCAAGGCGCAGTTTAACCCGGTCCTGTTCAACTACCAGTCTTATTCAGGGGACCCAGCGGTCTTAACAATTTTGGCAACGCGGGAAGGCACCAGCGTCACAGTGATCGACAATCAGCGCGACAACTTTGAGGCGGGGCGAACCTGGGGACAGCGCTTGTTCTTCAATCAGAACGGCGAACGGGCCAGTTTGACGGGGCAGCGCGAGAGCGACTTTAGCACGACCGGAGCGGGCAACCGTCCGACGCCTCAATCACCGGTAGTGACTGCTGCAGGGCAGGAGGGCTTGAATATGGTGATGCTAATTCAGGTGCCTCTGAAGCAGAAACAGCCGATGCGAACGCCGATGCCGATGGCCGCACCCATGGGCGCCGCTACTGCCGAGATGGCACCCCAACGGCGACGCAGCGATGTGGAAGCAGCCGTGATTGGTCACGGTGCAGTAGAGGGGCCATTCACTGAGATTGACAACTTGGAGATCGAGCGGGATCCTCAGTTCCCGGTGCGGGTAACGGTGCAGTTTTATAAGGCCACCAGCAATGGTGTGGTGGCTGAGCAGGATATGCGGGAGATTCAGCGGCAGATTGCGCGAGTCTATGCCGATGCTGACTATGTGGGCAGTTTGGTCACGGGCGGGGAGACAAGCCGCCCCACCGAGTACGAAGGCCCGAAGCAAGAGCCGCGCGGCTGGTGGGATGCCTTCTGGCGTCGTCATGAAGCCAATACTGGGCAATCACGGTTAGAGGCGCTAGAGATGTTGCGGCGTCTGCGTGGTCAGAACTGGATGCCCAATTCCGAGGAGGAGCTGCGGCGAGCGTTGGAAGAGTCGAGGAGGCAACCCGACTAGACCCGCTCAACCAAAACCCTACCCCTCCCGACCTCCCCTTGTTAAGGGGAGGTCGGGAGGGGTCAATGGGTAGCGCCTGTTAGCCATCTGGCTTACTAGACTCACTCAACAGAAACGTCAGGGTACTGAGGGTTGCGTTGAGTTTGCGGATGTCGCTACTTAAGGCTGTGAGTTGCATCAGCATCTCCTGGCGGGTCGCGCTGATTGCTTGCATTTGGCGACAGTGGCAATCGTCAACCAGTTGACCTAGACGCTGCTCCAGCGCCTCTAGTGTGTCAGTCCCCGTGTGCGAAGTCATGGTAATAAATCTCGCAAGAATAAAATGCACCCAGCGCAACCGCAGCAAATGTCCCAGCCTTGGCTTTTGGCAAGCCGCAGGAGTTTCTCCTGGGACTTGAAGGTTAGCTTTTGGGTCATCTGCTTCCACGATAGGAAGGGGGGTTAAAGATCGCCCTCACCTGTTAGCAGGATTGGAGTTTGATTTCTGTGCTAGCCAATTAGAAGGACAAGGCAAGATTCTATTGGGGTAGGGACAAGGCAAGACCTTGTCCCTACAGGGGTTTTGCGTTTATTTTGGGTAGATTGAATTGCGGATCTTTAGGGTTGGCTGTGCAGGGGAACTAGCTTTTAGTAGCTACTTTTAATGACCCTATTTTGGCTGTTGAGTTTGCAGTAGAAATGATTAACTCAAGGCTCAACTCTATTGCTGTTAGCGGTATCACAGCCTTGAGTTGTTTTGTCTCTCGCCGGGCTATGACTGTGCTTGTGGATCAAGAGATAACTGCTGTAGAACAACTGGCAAATCTGGGGTCAAACGCTTTAGCCAACCTCGCTCTGCAAGCACTTGCTCAAGGCTGCGTCCCTGCTTCACTTCGGCTGCTAATTGCTGTAATTCCTGGCTGGTGAAATCGCTTTGCAGGTAGGCGCGTGTCAGGCTAATCAGCAAGTACTCATAGTCATTGCCATCGACTTCGCGCATCATTGTGTGCGGCACTTTGAGCTTCTGGTCGAAGCAGGCATACCAACTGTGGGGCTGTGCTTGCACTGCATTCTCAAACAAAGCCTGATGCTCGCTATTGCTGGCGGACCAGTCGCTTTCACTGGAGACTAGCAGCAAGGGGGCACCGCGTTGGGTCTGGGCCAATTGCAACACTTCACGGCCTAAATCTAGAAAGATTTGCAGAGCCGAGAGGCGAAAGCCGGGGTAACCATGCTGAGTGACTGTATCTGGAGCCTTAAGCCAGGGCAGGTAAATCAGATGATCTAGGGGTTTGGCGGCTTCGATCGCCCAATTGAGCACCTTGGGGCTGGAGCCCAGATAGGGCGCGTAGAGCATGGCCCGCTCCACCTCAGCCGCGTGGGTGAAGGCGAGCCAGGCTGCTAGCGTACCGCCACTGGAGAGGCCCGACACAATCACCTGCTCGCCCAAGGCCTGGGCCTGCCGGAGCCAGTGCTCTGCAAACTCCAGATAGGGCTCAATGAGATCGGACAAAGGCGGTGGCTGGTCGGCTCCCCAATCGCCCTGGCAACCGTGACCAGGCTGCAAGGGTGCAACCACGTTGTAGCCCAGGTCGTACAAGGCTGGTCCCACAGAATCGAATTGCTCAGGGCAGGCGGTGAAGCCATGAAAGAACAGCACCACCCGCTCTGTCTTGCGGTCCTGCAACCAGAAGCGCGAACGGCAGCCCTCGTTTAAGGACTGCTCATCTTCTTGGTGACGGATGGTTTGCCGCAATTCAGCCGCGAACTGGGGGTAAGAAGTGCTGGTCATAGGCAGACGGTTTGCAGACGAGTGGGCCAAATCATTGGGACAGGGCTAGATTCGAGCGGAGCTGATTGGCAAGTGAGCGGGTTCGAGCTGAGAGTAGTCTAATCAGAACAGGGCTGGAATCTATCTGGAGTCTTTGAGCGGCCCTAAAGGGAGCGGGCCAGTGAAGGGAGAGGTGTAGTGAAGGTCATTGTTGTTGGGGCTGGCATCATGGGTCTGGCAGCAGCCTGGGCTCTACATTGCCACGGGCACCAAGTTGAGGTTTATGAGCAAGGCTCGATTCCTAACCCTTTGGGCTCCTCAGTTGACCAGCACCGCCTGATCCGCTTTCCCTACGGCAGCGAGCGGGGCTATACGCGTATGGTGGCTGAGGCTTACCAGGCTTGGGAGCAGCTGTGGGCTGATCTAGAAGGTGCAAACGACCTAGGCGAAAGGGATCCAGGCAAGGGGCTCTATGCAACCACGGGCACGCTGGTTCTGGTGAGCAATGCTGAGCAGTGGGCAGCAGAGTCCGCCGCCACGATGGAGCAACTAGGTCTGCCGGTGTCCTGGCTCAGCCCTGACCAGGTGAGACAGGCCTTTCCGCTGCTAGAGCTGGATGGTGTGAGCCGTGCTTTTCATCTTCAGAGTGGCGGGGTGCTGCTGGCAGAACGGATTGTTGCGGCGCTGGCTCAGCACTTAGCGCGGCAGGGCGTAGCTCTGCATTCGCATCAGGCAGTGTGGGAGTTGGACCCGGAGCGGGCGCGGCTGGTTCTAGCGGATGGCTCAGTGGTGGGAGCCGACAGGCTGGTGATTGCGGCAGGGCCTTGGGTCAGTCGGCTGCTACCGGATCTAGCTAAGCGGGTGACGCCTTCGCGCCAAGTGGTGGTTTACCTGGAGCCACCGGCGGAGCTGGCTTCTGCCTGGGCTGCAATGCCAATGGTGCTGGATATTGACCCCCAGTCTGGGCTCTATCTGGTGCCGCCGGTTTTGGGGACAGGGCTGAAGCTGGGCAACCACTGCTTTACGCTGGCTGGCGACCCAGATTGCGAACGCATACCGACTGCGGCGGAAGCCCAAGCCATGTTTGAGCAGGGTCGGCATCGGCTCAAAGACTTTGACCGCTATCGCCTCCAGAGCACCCGCACCTGCTTCTACACGGTGGAGGCGAACGAGCAGTTTATTCTTGAGCCCGTAGGCAACGCTTGGTTGATGACTGGCTTCTCCGGCCACGGCTTCAAGTTTGCCTCAGTGTTGGGCTTGGCGCTGGCGGAAACGCTGGCAGGTAAACGAACGGCAGCAGAGCTGAGTCAGTGGGCAGCAGGTCAGGCAGACTGAGGGCCGAGGGCTGGTCTGGAAGCGCAGATGCTTAGCGAGGAAGGGGCAGACCCTTCTGCCGGATGCACCAGACCCCTCCGGGAAAGGGTCGTACCCCTCCGGCAAGGGGTTGGGTGCTAGGCAAACTAGGGCTTGACCCCTCCGCGGAAGGGTTAGGTGCTTAACCGGGAAGGGTGCAACCCCTCCGTGGAAGGGTGCGACCCATAGCTCGGAAGGGTGTGACCCCTCCGTGGAGGGGTACGACCCATAAAAATAAGGGTCAATGCCTGTTTAGGAAAGGGCAGAGCCTGATCAAGAAATGTCGATGTCTAATTGGGAAGGGCGCTCCTCTGAGCAACAGGCGTTGATGCCTTTGGGTGCAAAAAAGGCCCTGATCTGTTGGGCTAGGGATGGACAGGTGGTCAGTGAGTACACTGACGCTTAAGCCACCGGGTCCTGCCAGTAGATGAGCATTCAAGTTAGCGTTGACGCACTAGAGCCAGAAGACAGGGCACGCTATTTAGACTTTGCCGTCTTTCCTGAAGACACGTTGATTCCTGAAGCAGTCTTGCAGACGTTTTGGGCACCCGAAGGGCTGGATCAGCATGGCACTCAGGCTGTCATAAACCGACTGGTGAAGCGGTCACTGTTACAGAGAAACGAGCAAGGGAAATTAAGCCTGCAAAACCTTCAACGGAATTATGTGCGTAAGCAAGTGAGTGACTTGCTTGCATTGCATAACCGTTTACTAAATGCTTATTGGGCAAAGTGTGAGGATAGCTGGTCTTCTGGCCCCAATGATGGTTATTTCTTTGAGCATCTGGCCGCTCACCTTAAAGCAGCAGGACGAAACGAGGAGCTTTACCGGTTGCTCACTGAGTCAGCTGATTGGATGGAGGCTAAGCTCGTAGCTTGCGCTGGAGAGAGTGCTTATGTTGCTGACCTGGAACTGGCAATTAGCAGCTTTACTGATCCACTAGAGCCCGATCAACTCCTAACGCTCAGCCAACTGTACACGGCACGGCAGGCGGTACAGCAACGCGTCAGCCCTCACACAGATGCTGCTTTAAAAACGCTGGTCTGGCTGGGACGAGAAGCAGAGGCCCTCAGCCATGCCCGGCTGCGACCAGATGCAAAAAGCAGATTTGTGAGCTTGATGACGGTTTACCAGGGGCTTTGGCAGAAAGGAGCGCACAACCCTAACCTGCTAAAAGAAGCAGAACCAGTAGCTCTAGCCATTAAGGACAGTACCCACCGGGGATGGGCATTAAGGGATCTCGCTACAGCAATGGCTCAAGCTGGGCAACCGCAGCAGGCAGCAGATGTCTTTAGCCAAGCTCAGCAAGTCGCTCTAGGCATTGAGCCCAATCACAACCAGGCAGGGGTATTAAGTCAGCTGGCTACAGCAATGGCTCAAGCCGGGCTGTTTAGCCAAGCTCAGCAAGTCGCTCTAGGCATTAAGCGCAGTGAAGACCAGGCAGGGGCATTAAGGGACCTCGCTACAGCACTAGCTCAAGCTGGGCAACCACAGCAGGCAGCAGATGTCTTTAGCCAAGCTCAGCAAGTCGCTTTAGGCATTAAGTCCGGTAAATCCCGGGCAGGGGTATTAAGTCAGCTGGCTACAGCAATGGCTCAAGCTGGACAGTTTAGCCAAGCTCAGCAAGTCGCTCTAGGCATTGAGGTCAGTACCGACCGGGCACGGGCATTAAGTCGGGTCGCTGTAGCAATGGCTCAAGCTGGGCAACCGCAGCAGGCGGCAGATGTCTTCAACCAAGCTCGGCAAGTGGCTCGAGGTATTAAACGCAGTTACAGGCGGGCAGAGGCATTAAGGGAGCTTGCTACGGCAATGGCTCAAGTGGGGCAGGTTCGCCAAGCTCAGCAAGTCGCTCTAGGCATTGAGCCCAGTAACAGCGCAGGGGTATTTAGTGACATCGCTACAGCGCTGGCCCAAGCGATGAGATTCGCGGAAGCGTTCGCCACAATGAGGCCACGAGAGCTTAATGTTTTTCTGTCTACTGTAGAGACTTGGACACCTGCATTTGAAAAGCTTGAGCCAGGGCTATCGGCCAAAGTTTTAGGCGAAGCTGTGCGCATTGCGAACTGGGTAAGCCTAAGCCAGCAGAAGATTCATGAGCTGCTGCGTGTGACTGATACTGGAACAGAGGTATCCAGGGAAAAGGAAACGCCATGCTAAATGGATTGCGGCAAAAGGTTGTCATACAGCCCGGCGGCGTCATCGAGATTCGTTCGCTAGAACTTCCAGCTGGGGCAACCGCAGAGGTCATTGTGCTTCTAGATTCCCCCACTTCTGCCCCACAAACTGAGACACCTGAAGACCGAGGTTGGCCCCCGGGTTTCTTTGAAAGAACCGCAGGCGCTTGGCAAGGGGAACCTCTAACTCGTGGTGAGCAGGGGGAGTTTGAGCAACGGGATGAGCTTGTGTGACCTACCTGTTAGACACCAATGCTTGCATTGGCTATCTCACCCGTCGCAGCTCACCGATTGTGCAAAAGTTAGCGTTGCTGACGCCCCAGGATATTGTTCTCTGCGAGATTGTGAAGGCAGAACTTTACTATGGAGCCTACAAAGGCTCACGTCTAGAAAGCAATTTAGCAGTGCTGGACGAATTCTTCAGTCGCTTTGTTAGCCTGCCTTTTAACCAGGAAGCAGCCCAAGAGTATGGTCGTGTCCGCTCACACTTGGAGGCATTGGGTCTGCCCATTGGCCCACTAGATTTGCAGATTGCTGCAATTGCACTTGCCCACAACGTAACTCTGGTCACTCACAACACACGCGAATTCAGCCGTATTTCACAGCTGCGAATCGAAGACTGGGAGGCTTGAGCGGGGCGAGTAGCAATAGCTCTGCTCATGCCCAATCTTCCATTAAAGTTAGAGGCTGCTTGTTATGCTATTTCTTTAGGTATTGCACAGCGCCATTGCTTCTGATACCTTGATTCAATCAACAACTTAGGAGGACTTGCTTATTCAAAAAGCCCCGAACAACTTAAGCGCTACCTAGAAGCTAAACCAACTTCTAGATAGCTAACCCCCAAACTGCGACAGAGGCAGTCCGGCGGCTGACAGGTGATTTTAACACCTACTTAGCCACCCCGGCTTGCTATGCAAACCTCTCCGGGGTGGCTAACTCTTTGGCGGCCCGAAGGTAGGGCAGGGAAACCCTGCCCCTACCCACGACCGTGAATTGTAAACCCCTCAATTTTCAATGACCAATTCCGTAGGGGCAGGGTTTCCCTGCCCAATGCAACATACCCGCAAACACAAGCAATTAGCCCCTAACAATTCCCATTCTCCCATCAGGGCGGGGAAACCCTGCCCCTACCCACACACTGCATTTTGAGGTCCCCAATTTCAACGATCAATTTCGTAGGGGCAGGGTCTCCCTGCCCGGTGCAGCATACCCGCAAACATAAGCAATTCCTTTGCCAATTCTCCTCTCCCATGCGCCATCTTCTGCACCTAATCAATCTCCGCCAATTCGAGATCTCCCTCAGCTATCTCGCCACCTATTTAGGCATTATCCAAGACTGTATTTTGCGCTTCGAACAATGGGCCAACGTCCTCTTTGTCCATCGCAAAGATCGCGGCGGCCAGTTCATTAGTTACCGCAACCTCATCCACTGGCTTGAAGCCTACGTCCAAGCCATTCGCAACAGCCCAACCCATCAAACCCTGAAAGAACTCGGCCAACTCCTCAAAGCCGAAACCCAACGCTTCACCTACGCTGCCGACACCATCGCTTACCTGCAATGAACCCGTCATAAACCCGACTAATATTCTGGGACTACATCACTCGCAGCCTCAATCTCTCCTCACCCTCCAAACTCCTGCTCCTCGTCATCGCCAACTACATCGACCCTCGCAGCCTCAAAGCCAGCGTCCCACTCTCCCTGCTTGTCCTTCAGTGCAACCTCAAAGAGCCTGAAGTTACCCGCCTACTGCTGCCTCCTGAAGGCTGCCACTACACCGAACGCCAGCGTGTGCTCACCGACGCTGGACGCTCCGTCACCCTCTGCAACTTGACGCCTCAACTGATTCAGCGAGCCTTGCAGTCAGTTCCAACTAGTTAACCCAGAACAGCTAGCCAAACACGATAAACATCGACACAAATCCCTCTCAGAATTCAAGTTCCGATGCTGCTAAGCAAAAGACAACGATAGGAATTCTTGCCGATGCTTTTTTGAGCTAGCTTGACTAAGTACCAGCGCGGCTGTGTTTAAACACACAGCTCAAATCTTGTTGCAAACTTATCAATATTTTCCCTCTAGCCTGTGGCAGAGGAAAAACCATTTTTAGTTTTCTAATCTAACAGCCGTGCCCGTTACAAAGCGCAAAAAAGGATTAACCCATGACAACTGAAAACGAAAAGAAGAAGCACAACACTGCCGCCAACGACCATAAAAACGACCACAAAACAGCATCCAAGCAGGACAACCACCAGCTAGAGATTTCTGAGATTCCAGACCTCGACACTCTGCTGAAGACCGTCCAAGGCAACCTCACTGATGTAGATGCAGACACCGCGATTGCCAGTATTGACCAGTGGACCGAAGTCCTCAGTCAGTTCAAAGACAAAGACTTGAAGCAGATCGCCAACGGTCTCAAAGAACTCAAAAAACTGCTGAGCAGTGGCGAGGCCGAAGCTGCTGATATTGGCGATGTCCTCTCACAACTAGGTCAGGAAACCGCAGGCGCCGCTTCAGAAGCCGAAGAAGGCACCCAAGACCAGCTCCAGAAAGTGGGCAAGGCCCTCACTAAAGCCGGTCAATCGCTCCACAAATCAGAAGCGCCTCACAAAGAAGAAGCTCATCCAGCGACCCATAAAAAAGCAGACCATGCAGACCATAAGGACTCAGCCGCCAGCAAAGGCAAAGAGCAAGATCATAGTGGTCCAAACCTCGATGAGCTACTAGAAGCTGTTGAAGGCGACTTAACTAGCTTAGAAGCCGAGGCAGCCATCAATGTTATTGACCAGTGGCATTCTGCTCTGCACAAGTCAGAAGACGAAAACCTCAAAGAAATCGCTAACGGCCTCAAAGAACTCAAGAAACTGTTGAAGCCCAAAAAGTCTGATGCCTCTGCCATTGCCGAAGTGCTCAAGCAGATCGGTGAGCAAACAGTAGAAGCCGCCTCTGATGCTCAACGGGGTAGCAAAGGCGAACTGCAAAAGATTGGCAAAGCTTTAGCCAAAGCCGGTAAGTCAATCGAAAAAGCTCAAGCAGAATAAGAGGTCGAGGGTATTAACTACCCAACACCACTAGTTACCTAACACCACTGGGCTACACTGGCAGAGTTTGCCTGCGCAAATTTAATACCAACAGGTACCAAGCTGCGAAAACAAGCTCTGTGGGTGTAGCCATCCTATCTTTTAGCATCTAGCACAACGCTCACTGCTTGAGAGAGCTGGAAATTGTTAATTAGCCATTGGCCATACCGGTAGACCTGGAATATTAAGCCGAATGCGATAGAGACTAGAGTAGGTGGTGATATAGAGCGTCTTGTAATCGCTATCTCCCCAAGCTACATTGCTGCAATTCTCAGGTAAGAGAATCTTATCCAGCAGCTCACCAGCAGGCGAAAAAATCCAAATTCCCTCAGGTCCAGTAGCGTAAAGATTGCCTTGAGAATCTACTGCCAAACCATCGGCAAGCGGCTCCTGATCGGGCAGTTTCAGGTCGGCAAAAATACTGCCATTAGTCACAGTACCATCCGGCCTAACTTCAAAGACCCAGACATTGCCCTCCTGTGAATCACTCACATACAACTTTTGTTCATCAGGCGTAAAGACCAGTCCATTAGGACGCATCAAATCGGCAATCAGCAGAGTCAGAGTTCCATCATCTGCCAAATGGTAAACGCCATAAAAGCCAAGCTCTTCAGGTTGCGGCTCCACCGCTGAGCCTTCAAGAATGCCATAGGGTGGATCGGTGAAATAAATGCTGCCATCCGATTTCACCAAAACGTCATTGGGGCTATTGAGCTTCTTGCCCTCGTAATGCGAGGCTAAAGTAACAACCATGCCATCTGGTTCAGTGCGCGTTAGTCTGCGGTCATGCTGCGCAGTCACTAATCGCCCCTGACGGTCCCAGGTATTGCCATTGGGATAACCCGCAGGACAGCGAAAGATCTCTATTTTGCCCTCGGGAAGCCAGCGATAGATTGTGTCAGCAGACGTATCACTGAATAGCAAAAAACCGTCCGGATGCCAAACTGGGCCTTCTGCAAATTCGAAACCTACCGCTATCGTTTCTACCTTGGTTTCAGAGTTGCGAATAAGTGGCATCAACTGACATCTCTACTGGCGAATGTTGAGCCATCTAGCCCAGCGATCCCACCATTACAGATCTGCTGCTTCTGGCCATCTCCAGCAAGTTAGAGAGCAGCCATCTCCTTTCACTACCAGAGCAGCAGCATAACCAGTTGGCATAGGCAATTCTTGCAGCGACCAGTTCTGAGCCGCTTCCACGCTGCCTGCAATTCGGACTAGCTCTGCTGGTTCTTGAGGCCACAAATTGACTTCCACTTGGTCCAAGGGAAAAGCCAAACCATCCCCGATTGCCTTGAGATAAGCTTCTTTGCAAGTCCAACCGCGCAGAAATGCTGCCTGTTGTTGCTCCCCTGGAAGAGACTGAATAACGGCATATTCCTGCGGCGAAAAGAAGCGTTGAGCCAGTTGCACCACCTGAGCAATGGGACGCGCACCTTCGAGGTCAATGCCCAGTTCACGCTGCCGGGTTATCGCATACAAAGCCAACCCTTGGGCATGGGATAGGTTGAACTGAATCTCTTCACTGTGAGCCGTTAAAGCCGGTTTACCACGAGGACCGTAGGTGAATTGCAACTGACCTGGTTCAAGTGCCAGATAGCGGCTCAAAATCGTTCTGAGCAAACCCCGTCCAGCAATGAAGTGCTGTCGATGCTGCTCAAAATGAAAGCGCTCAGCTCTCTTTAACTCGTCAACGGAAAGGGTTTGCTTGAATCGCTGGATCTGCGAGGCGGATTGTTCCAGCGAAGCACACCAAACATGAACCTCAGATGCCGACAGCGTTAGCTTGGCAGGTGGCGAATGCCAAACAGAATTAGCGGTGAAATTAGAGTCAGAGCCTGAACTTGACATGAACCTTTTCCTAACGAGCAGGCCACATCCTGGGAGCTACAGGCTAGAAGGAATGTAGAAACCGCAAGGTCCATCTCAAGGCTAGATTTTAGCCTTGAGATGTTTCTTCCATCTGTTTGCGCAAACTCAGAGGCCGCATGTCAGTCCAGACTTCTTTGATGTGAGCCAAACACTCGGCCTTTAAGCCACGCTTGCCGACATCTCGCCAACCCAGTGGGTTTTTCCGTTCAACTGGCCAAATCGAGTATTGTTCTTCGTGATTGACTACCACTTTGTAAACCGTGTTGTCTTCCTGATCGTTCAAGCTCATTCGTTCTCCTTTGACTCCTTGCCTCTAAATCTGTATCTCTGAATTTACCCTGTTAAATCTATATCTTCAAACCTGTGTTTCTGAGTGAGCCAACATTTAATTAATCAGGAGCAGCTAGGGTGCCATCACCAACCCCAGCCTCCCGCAGCCGTTTAGCCCCTATGTTGCGGCTCAACACGGCTAAACCGGCAAGATGGGCTTGTAAACCAGCAGTACTGGCGCAGCAATCAGTCAAGACAACGGGCTCAATGCCAATATCAAACAAATCCATCGCGATCTTTAGCACACACATATCTGTGTCGATCCCAGCGACAAAGATTCGCTCAAAATGCTGTTCTTGCAGATAGCGGCAAAGCTCGTCTGGAATGCCACAAACTCCGGATTTAGCAAAGACAAAATCTGGTTTGATAAAAGGTTCAAGCTCTGTAGCCAAACGCGTCTCCGGCTCAGATTCGCAACCCTGCCAATTCAGCAGGCGGTAGTAAGGGCCATCAACCCGGTTGACGAACCGCGTAAACAGAACGGGCTCATGCTGATGCCGCTCTAGCAAACAGGCAATCCGCTGTGGAATGTGGTGTGTAAAGTCGTTGATGAAACCGGATTGAACATCAACTACCAGTAATGGCTCAGCCATAGAAAACTTTACCTAACAAACTTATTTAGCAAATTCTCATTCAAGGCTCTAGCTGAGCCTTCTCAAGGCATTCCTGGAGCTGTTGAGCCAGAACCTGAACCTGAGGCTTTCTCAACAGAGACAGGTGGTTGCCTGGGACTGAATAAACTTTCACACCTTCCAAGGCTAATTGCCCCCACCCCAGGGTAGGATCCCGCCTTGCTTGTGGGTCTTGGTCACTGGTTCTAAATAAAGCGATTCGGCCTGGATAGACCTGGGGTTGGTAAGCGAGCGCAGCTTGACTATTTGCCCGAAACACCTTCAGCATCGGGGCAATAGTCAGCTCGTTCAGGATACGACGCTTGGACTCATTGGGTATGAGGTTGGCCTTAGATTTTTGCTTTTTGCCGGGTGCCCTGATCAGGTGCAAATAGTCTAGAAGAAACCGCCAGGCAAAGGGCGCTACTGTGGCGAACAAGAATTTGAAAACCTGAAAAACACCCGGTTGATTCCGTTTTGCTGGTACTGGCGTATCTAACAGAGCGAGCAGAGCAACTTGCTGCCCCTGCCTCCAAAACTGTTGAGCCATTTCAAAAGCAACCAAGCCACCAAACGAGTATCCTCCCAGATAATAGGGGCCCTGGGGCTGAATTTTACGCAAGGCTTCGATGTAATAGCTTGCCATATCCTCAATCCGGGACTGCGGCGTCTCCCCGCTTAGACCGAGGGGTTGCAAACCATAGAAGGGCTGTTTTTTGCCTAGATGAAGCGATAGTTCGTAGTAAGGAAAAATCATCCCTAGTACTGGATGCACACAGAAGAAGGGCGGCTTGGCACCTTCAGATTGCGCACCCTCAGCTTGCAGAGGAACAAGCGGCGACCAAGTTGATGGGCCAGCTTGAGTGACGGCCTTTGCTAGCTCTTCAACCGTTGGTTTTAGAAAAAACGTCGATAGAGAAAGCGGCTGCTCAAATTGTTGATTCACTTGCGCGATCAAGCGCATTGCCGTGAGGGAATCTCCCCCTAACTCAAAGAAGTTATCTCGAACGCTAATCCGCTCAATTTTAAGGACTTCAGCCCAAATCTGTGTGAGTTTTGCTTCGGTTGGCGTGCGAGGAGCAACCCAGTTTTTTTCTGATTCAAACCGAGCCGGATTCGCTACGCTCAACGCCTGACGGTCTATTTTGCCAGCAGATGTTAGAGGCAATGTTGATAGGAACACAAACGCAGATGGCAGCATGTAAACTGGCAGCATCTTTCTTGACCAAGCCTGCAACTCTGCCTTGTTCAGTTCTTGTCCAGGTTGCAAGACAATATAGGCTATTAAGCGTCTACCTGAATTTTCTTCACAGGCAACCACAATAGCCTGTTGTACCTTCGGATGCTGGTTGAGCCGAGTTTCAATCTCCCCTAGCTCAATTCGATATCCTCGCAGTTTGACCTGCTGATCCACTCGCCCCAAAAACACCAAACGGCCATCGGCTTGATAGCGAGCCAAATCACCTGTCTTGTAGAGCCGTGCACCTGGTTTTGAGCTGAAGGGATGAGGTAGGAATCGTTCAGCCGTCAAATCAGGCCGATTGAGATAGCCACGGGCCAGCCCCTCGCCACCAATGTATAGATCACCAGTCACGCCAATGGGTACAGGCTGCAATTGAGCATTCAGAACATAGATTTCTGTGTTAGCAATCGGTCGCCCTAGAGTAGGGGTAGTGTCATTACTCAGTTGATTATTGGATTGGTCATTGAATTGCTCAATTGCAGCCCAAACCGTCGCCTCAGTTGGTCCATAGGCATTGAAAAACTCACGACCGAGGGACCATTGTTGCGCCAATTGAGCAGAACAGGCTTCACCAGCAGATACTACAGTCTGAAGCATCGGTAAGTCTTCGGCTGGTAGCACTGACAACAGTGCTGGTGGTGCCGTCAGGTTGGTAATTCGCCAGGCTTGCAAGCATTCCGTTAAACCAGCAATGTCCCTCAGGGTTTCTGGTGCAGGCAAACACAATGTTGCCCCTGAGCATAGAGCCATTACCAGCTCAAAAACAGAGGCGTCAAAGCTGAGGGAAGCAAACTGTAGAATCCGATGGTGGGGTTGTAGATTGAATTGAATTTGCGCTTTTGCTAGATTACAAAGCCCCTGGTGTTGAATCAAAACTCCCTTGGGTCTGCCGGTCGAACCAGAGGTGTAAATGAGGTAAGCCAGGTTGTTGCCTGTCACTGGGCTGGTCGGATTTTCCTGAATCTGCAGAGTAAGTTTTGACTCCAGAAGATCCAAACAGACCGCCTGGCCCGAATACTCTGGCAATCGTCTCAGTAAGTGTTCCTGTGTGAGCAGGATAGACACTTCTGCATCCTGGAGCATGAATTCCAAACGCGCTTGAGGATAAGTGGGGTCAAGGGGAACATAGGCTCCTCCAGCCTTAAGAATGGCAAGCAGCGCCACGACAGCCTGTACAGAACGTTCCAGATATAGGCCAACCAGAACATCAGGCCCAACGCCAAGCTGCTGCAAATAGTGAGCCAATCGGTTAGCACGGTGGTTCAATTCTCGATAGGTCAACGGCCCATTTTTAGACAGCAAAGCTGTGGCATTAGGTGCTCGGTCTACTTGGGCCTCAAACACCTGATGAATACAGCAACGAACACAGGTTTCCTTATGGTAATTTGCCTGAGTCTGATTCCAGCCCAGTAGGATTTGTTGTTCAGCTAGTGTCAGAATCGGCAAACTCAATAAGCGCTGTTTAGGGTCGCGAACAATCCCTTCCAACAGGACTTGAAAATGGCCCAGAAGTCTGCTGATTGTGCTGGCTTCAAACAGGTCAGTGCTGTAAACAATTTTACCCCTCAGCCCCTCAGGGTAATCCCACAAATGCAATTCCAAGTCAAATCGTGCTGTCTTATTCTCAAACGAGAAGGGACTTAGCTTGAGATCCAGTAAATCTAAACCTTCCAGGGGTGCGTTTTGCAGAGCAAACACCACCTGAAACAAGGGGTTGCTGCTCAGATCGCGCTCTGGCTGCAATGCTTCTACCAGCTTTTCAAATGGCAAATCTTGGTGCGTGTAGGCCCCTAAAGTGACTTCTCGCACACGTCCCAACAATTCCTCAAAACTAGGATTGCCAGCAAGGTGAAGCCGTAGCACTAAACTGTTGGCAAAGAAGCCAATCAACCCCTCAATTTCACTGCGATTGCGGTTGGCAATTGGTGAACCAACTGCAATATCTTCCTGCCCTGAATAGCGGCAGAGCAAAACCTGGAATGCAGCCAGCAGAGTCATGAACAGTGTCACGCCCATCCTCTGGGAAAGGGCTTCTAAGGCTTGGCTCAACGACTTGGGCAGAATCAGCCACTGCTGTTCACCCTGATAACTGGGGGCCGATGGCCGAGGTCGATCAGTCGGCAGGTTCAACCTGGAAACACCCTGCAATTGCTGGCGCCAGTAGACTAGCTGTTGCTCTAAAATCTCACCTTGTAACCATTGGTGTTGCCAATCGGCGAAGTCAGCATATTGCAGGGGTAGCTCCGGCAAAGGCGACGATTGCCCACGCACAAAGGCTGTATAGAGAGCCGTTAGTTCTCGGATTAAAATGCCACTGGACCAGCCATCAGCAACAATGTGGTGCATGTTCAGCAGCAGCACCTGATCGGCCTCGTCGAGTTGCAATAGGGTGACTCGTAACAAGGGGCCTTGAGCTAGCTGAAAGGGTCGTTGGCCTTCCTGTGTGGCTAAATGTTGAGCTTCTACCTCGCGTTCAGCTCTTGGCAACCGCCGCAGATCAATCACTGGCAAGGGCAGGCTCAAGCTGGGCGCAATTACTTGCATCAACTGGCCCTTTACCGGCACGAAAGTTGTGCGCAGCACTTCATGCCGACGCACGATTTCGTTAAAGGTTTGCTTCAAGGCCCTTTGATTTAGGGTGCCTACCAGACGAATTGCAGCAGGGACATTATAAAAGGGATGATTGGGAACTAGTTGATCAAGAAACCACAACCGTTGTTGTGCAAATGAGGCTGGAAATACGAAAACCTCCGCTTCTGACTCAGAAACTGCCAAGCTATCCCCAATCATTGATGTTTGCTTTCTTGCAGGGAGGACAGTTTCATACGACGAGCCTCCCGAGAAACAGGCACTAGAGCTGGCGTTTGGCTGATCACAGCACTGTTTTTAAGAGACTCGATTTCCTGGGATAACTGTGCGATGGTTGGAGCCTCAAATAACGTGAGCAGAGGAAGCTCCACCTGTAGAGCATCCCGCAACCGAGACACTAACTGTGTTGCTAGTAGCGAATGCCCTCCCAGCGCAAAGAAATTGTCGTGGATGCCCACCTGTCCTCGCCCCAAAACCTCTGCCCACAACTGAACTAACACTGTTTCCAGTTCGCTTCTTGGCCCTTGCGCTGTCCCAGCTCTGCCTGTCAGCCCACTTTCCGGCCTAGGCAAAGCTGCCCGGTTCACTTTGCCATTGGCGTTCAACGGTAGCTTCTTCAGCACCACCCACTCGGTCGGCAGCATGTACTCCGGCACGCGCTCGGCCAATTGCTGCTGCACCTGACGCACCACTGCCCGGCTCAGTTTGCCTTGCAAAGGATTGTTCGTGTATCTCCTTTGCGGCCCTAAAGCTGTAGATACTAGCGTGGGCCAAACCGGATTCACGCCCTGCTTCACCAAGATCACGTCATAACTGCCATCTTGCCCAGCCGCCCAGCTCACCTGTACCTCGTAGCCCAGTTCCTTGCCCAAATCCCACCAGACCTGCGGCTCTATGCCTTGCCCCCGCAATCTCTGCACGGCCTCGCGCATCTGCCCAGCAGTTGCCGGTCCCTGGGCACTCGCTAGCCAGGTAGCCACCTGCACCGCTGCCAAGACTCGGGCGTTCGGCACCCCTCGAATTGCAACTTGGGGCAGTGACTGCACCAACTGCTGACGCACTTGCTCCAGAGTCAACTGCTGCTGCGCCCACTCTTGCCATATGGGGCCTGCGTCAGCAGGGGGACTTGCCTTAGCCGGAGTGCCGATATGCAGCAGCACATCATAGCGGAACTGGCTCAGCTCGTTGTGATGCCATCCCCGCTCTAGCTGCACCTCCACTCGCTCCACCCGCTCCCACTGCTCACCCAACCAACTAAACAAGTCTGGGTCTACCAACAGCTCCGCTTCCTCAAACACCTCCCGTTCCACTCGCTGCTGCAACTGCTCTCGGCTCATTGAGGCTGGCGCTTGCTCCAACTGCACCCACGACTGAAAAGCCTCCAGCAGTGGCAGGCTCCTCACATCGCCCACAAACACTATCCCTCCCTCGGCTGTCGCTGCCACTGCTCCTGACAGCACCTCCAGCAGATACTCCTGGCTGGGGAAATACTGCACTACGGAGTTGAGAATCACAGCATCAAAGCGCCCTGCCTCTATCCCCTCGAACTCGTGCGCTAGCCGGTTCAGCAACTTCACTTGCTCCAGCCCTCGCAGCTCCAACCGCTGCTGCACGTACTCCAGGCTCTGCTGCGAGAAGTCCGTCCCCCAATACTCTCGGCTCTGCGGCGCTAGCTCGAACAGCAGCAGACCGGTGCCGCAGCCGAGCTCCAACACTCGCTCCAGCTTGTGCTGACGCAACCGCTCCACTCGGTCTTCCAGCCACTGCTGCATCTGAGCCAGGGGAATGGTCTCGCCACTGCTGCTGTTCCAGCCGATGAAGTTGTGCTCTGATTCTGTCGCTGGGGTGAGGGGGCTGGCTTGTGCCTGCTCGTAGACCTGCTCGTACAACTGCTGCCACTGCTGGAGTTGCGCCTGGCTCTGGTCCTGATTCTGGTTGAGCGGGTCGAGGTGCAAGCTCAAGTAGGCCACCAACTGCGGCTGACCGGGCTGGTCTTCGCGCAGCAGTACAGCGGCCTCTCGCACGGCTGACCCTTGCCCTGCCCCTTGCCCTGCCTGCTCCCCTAAATTTTGCAGGAGAAGGCTCTCCAGTTCACCCGTCTCAATCCGATAGCCCCGCAGCTTCACTTGCTGATCCAGCCGACCGAGGAATTGCAGGCTGCCATCTGGCTGGTAGCAACAGCAGTCGCCGCTGCGATAGAGGCGAGCGCCGGGTGAGCGGCTGAAGGGGTGAGGGACAAAGCGCTCTGCTGTGAGGTCGGGGCGGTTAAGGTAGCCACGAGCGAGGCCAGACCCTGCGATGCACAATTCTCCTGGCACGCCTATGGGGACTGGCTGCAACTGCTCATCCAGCACATACACCTCAACATTGCTAATGGGATGACCTAATGAAGGGCTTAGCGAAGGGTTGGCAGAGGCCATCTCACTAACAGGAACTAAACCCGAGGTTGTCACTACGGTATTTTCAGTAGGGCCGTAGTTATTGATCAAGGCAAAAGGTTGGCGAACTTGAGGATATTGATGCAGTTTGTCGCCGCCGGTTAGCAACGTTCGCAAAGCAGCTTGCTCAGGCCAAGCTAAAGTCAGCATTTGTTCTGCCAAAGGAGTCGGCAAGAAGCTAATGGTAATGGCATTATCTAGTAGCCAATCGCGCAATTTCTCTGGTGACAGACGAGTTTCCTGATCCGGCAAGTAAATGCTGGCTCCAGCTGCAAGATAAGGCCAGATTTCCCAGGCGCAGGCATCAAACGCTGTTCCAGCTAACTGAGTGGCTCGGTCGTGAGGCGAAACAGCAAAAGTTTGCTGGTGCCAAGAGACTAGATTTAACAAGCCTTGGTGGCAAACCTCAACCCCTTTAGGCTGACCCGTTGAGCCAGAAGTGTAGATGACGTAAGCAAGATTATCGAGAGTGATAGAACTCGCAGGATTTGCTTCACTCTGCTGTGTGATCATGCTCCAATCTAGATCCAAATTAATCACTTTTACCGGCTGTTTAGCCGGTTCAGTCAATAGTTTGGCGAAGGTTTCAGCCCAGCGATCCTGCGTGAGCAAGACAGCAACCTGGGCATCCTGAAGCATAGAATTTAGACGCTTTTCAGGATGAGTTGGGTCAAGAGGCACATAGGCCCCACCTGCTTTGAGAACCCCGAGCCAGACAGCAACCATTTCTAAGGAGCGATCCATACAGATGCCCACTAAGCTCTCTGGACCAACGCCCAAGCCCTGTAGATAATGGGCAATTTGATTACTCTGATTATTGAGTTGCTGATAGGTTAGAGAGCGATTTTGACTGGCAACTGCAATTGCTTCAGGAGTGCGCCTAGCCTGCGCCTCGAATAAGCAGTGAACGCAGTCATTTTGGAGATAGTTTTTCTGTGTATTGTTCCATTCGACCAGCAGTTGCTGCCGCTCGGTGGCCGTTAACAGAGGCAGATCCAAAAGACGTTGTTGCGGATCGGTGACAATACCCAGCAATAAGGTTTGAAAGTGGCCGATTAGCCGAGTAATAGTGCTGGCATCGAACAGATCGGTACTGTAGACCAACATGCCCCTTAGCCCTTGCCAATCCTCTCCCCATAAGCCATTGAATCCCTCGGAGCGCTCCCACAAATGCAGTTCTAAATCGAAGCGAGTTGTATCTGTCTGGGGCTGAATTGGACTGAGGGTTAGACCTGGCAATTTCAGAGCTTGCATGGGCGCATTCTGTAGCGCAAATACCACTTGAAACAGCGGGTTACGGCTTAGATCCCGCTCCGGCTGCAACTCCTCCACCAACTTCTCAAACGGTAAGTCCTGGTGGGCATAGGCCCCTAATGCTACCTCCCGCACTCGCTCCAACAACGCCTCAAAGCTAGGATTACCCGCAAGGTCCACTCGCAGCACTAGGCTATTGACGAAGAAGCCAATGAGTCCTTCAATCTCACTGCGATTGCGATTAGCAATGGGGCAACCGACAGCAACGTCACTCTGTTGCGTGTAGCGATATAGCAGGATCTGAAATGCAGCCAGCAGGGTCATGAACAGAGTCACCCCCGCTTTCTGCGATAGCGCCTCTAAAGCAATAGTTAAGCTCTGGGATAGTTCTATCGCCTGAGTTGCGCCTTGATAACTCTGAACAGCTGGACGTGGCCGATCGGCCGGTAGATTCAGGGCAGGCAGATTATCTAATTGTTGTCGCCAATAGGCCAACTGATTGTCTAGAACTTCACCGTGCAACCACTGCCGTTGCCAACAGGCAAAGTCAGCATATTGAAGGGGTAATTCCGGTAAAGGTGAGGCTTGCTGGTCCGCAAAGGCTGGATATAAGGTCGCCAACTCACGGATAAGCACCCCGAATGACCAGCCATCCGAGACAATATGATGCATGTTCAGCAACAGCACATGCTCTGTTGCCTTGAGCTGTAACAGGGCGGCTCGAAACAGTGGTCCCTGAACCAAATCAAATGGGCGTTGTGCGTCTGCGGCAGCTAATTTTTGGACCTCAGTTTCCTGCTCAAGAGCCGGTAATTGCTGCAAATCGATCACCGGTAAAGGCACATTCCAGTTATCAGAAATGACTTGAATGGGTTGCCCCGCTTGCAACGCAAAGGTAGTCCGCAAAGACTCGTGGCGACGCGCGATTTCGCTAAATGTTTTTGCTAATGCAGAGCGGTTCAGTAAGCCAGTTAAACGCACAGCGGCAGGCATATTGTAAAAGGCATTGCCTGGTGCTAACTGGTTGAGGAACCACAGCCGTTGTTGCGCAAAAGAAAGCGGCAGATTTTTGCCACGCCGGTCAACCTTCGAGCTAAGAGAGGTCGCATTTAAATCAACGCTAGCATTACTAATAAATGCAATGATTTCAGCTTTGCGAGCACCTAACTCAGCTCGAAGCTGTGGCGTGAGAACACCCTCAGGCGCATTGCAACGTAACCGCTCGCCCTCAACCAGAATTTGCACATCTAAACTGCGCAGGTAAGTTAAAAATTCAACGGTCTTCAAAACTCTATCTCCTCCCGAGCCTCGGTCGCAGTCTTTGCCACTGCCTCATCAGGCTGACCTCCTCTGAAGGCCCATCCCACTGTCTCGACATAATTCGCTAGACCGGCAACACTGGGTGCCTCGAATAAAGTGAGAACCGGCACTTCTACGCCAAGCGCATTGCGCACCCGCGAGATCAGTTGAGTTGCTAGCAGTGAATGCCCCCCTAACTCGAAAAAATTGTCATAGATACCAATTTGTTTCTGTTCTAAAACTTCTGCCCAGAGGTTGACTAATATCACCTCAATTGCCGTGCGAGGGGCAACATACTCGCTCTGCCTTTCCTGGCGAGATGCAGGTGCTGGTAGAACACGACGGTCTACTTTGCCATTCGGTGTTAGCGGCAACGCCTCCAGCACCACTAAGGCTGAGGGAAGCATGTATTCCGGCAGTTTTTCCTTGAGCCAATGACGTAGGTTTGGGTAGGTTAAAGTCTGTCCCTGTTTTGACACAGTATTTGGCACAAGATAAGCAACTAGTTGTTTGCTTTTAGAGGTGTCTCCGCGAAGCATGACAACCACCGCCTGTACCTCTGGATGTTGAGCTAAAACTGCCTCAATTTCTGCTGGCTCTACGCGGAATCCCCGCACCTTAACCTGGGTGTCCAGGCGACCTAGAAACTCCAGATTGCCATCTGGTTGGCAGCGGGCCAAATCGCCAGTTCTGTAGAGACGGGCTCCCGGCACTGAGCTAAACGGATTGGGAATAAAACAGGCGGCCGTCAGCTCAGGTTGATTCAGATAGCCACGAGCCAGGCCATCACCCCCGATGTAAACTTCTCCTGGAATTCCAATAGGAACCAGTTGCAGTTGAGTATCGAGAATATAAATTTGGGTGTTGGCAACAGGCTGACCAATGGGTATGGAGCTAGCGCCTGATAAGGACTCAGGCAGCTTGTACCAGGACGAAAAAGTTGTGCCTTCGGTTGGCCCGTAAAGATGCAATAGCTGCTGAGGTGAGCCACTCTCTAATACTGACTGCATCCAGCTAGAATCAGTCACCTCACCGCCAAAAAGCAAACAGCGGACCGAAGCAAAAGCCTCAGGCACGATACTTGCAAGCTGCTTAAATAAAGCGGTTGTCAAGAACAGGACACTGATTTGCCGTTGACGAATTTGAGCTGCAAAAGTTTGAGGTGAGAGAAGCGTTTCCCTACGCAAACCAATGAGCTGAGCTCCATGCAGCAACGCAGCCCAAATCTCGAAAATTGCTGCATCAAAAGAGGTATTCGCAGCTTGAACTACCCTGTCAGAAGCTTTGAGCTGAATGTAATTGCTATTCAACACCAGACGAGTGATCGCCTGATGAGCAATCGCCACTCCTTTAGGCTGTCCTGTGGAGCCAGAAGTGTAGAGAATGTAGGCAAGATTGTGAGCCGTAACAGAGCTGAGCAGGTTGCCATTATCCTGTTGGGCGATCGCTGTGCAGTTGTCTAAGCAGATGACTAAAGCCTCAGGTCTGCCCAGATATTCAAGCCAGCGGTTTTGGGTGAGTAGTACAGACGGCCGAGCATCTTGAAGCATAAACTTCAAGCGCTCTTGCGGATAGCTAGGATCCAAGGGCAAATAGGTACCACCTGCTTTGAGGATGGCCAATAACCCAATCACCATCTGCATTGATTGCTCTAGGCAAAGGCCAACTGGCACTTCTGGAGCAACGCCTAGACGTTGTAGGTAGTGAGCTAATTGGTTAACCCTACAATTCAGTTCTTGGTAGGTAAGTTGTCCATCCTCAAAAGCAACAGCTACTGCGTCAGGAGTGCGTGCAACCTGGGCTTCGAATAAATGATGAACACAACTTTCTTGGGGATAATCAGTCTGTGTGTTATTCCATTCAATTAGAATTTGTTGCTGTTCAGCTAGTGTCAGTAGTGATAATTCCAGCAAGCGTTGTTGCGGATTAGCAACGATACTCTCCAGCAGAGTTTTAAAGTTTTGTAATAAGCGGCGGATAGTGCTGGCGTCGAAGAGATCAGTGCTGTAAATCAACATGCCCCTCAGCCCCTCTGAGGGTCTACCCCAAAGCCCGCTTAGCGCCTCTGAGCCTTCCCAAAGAAACTCTAGATCGAAGCGAACTGTCCTCACTTCTAGCGGTAGAGGACTTAGAGTTAAACCTGGCAATTTCAGGGCTTGCATGGGCGCATTCTGCAGCGCAAATACCACTTGAAACAGCGGGTTACGGCTTAGATCCCGCTCCGGCTGCAACTCCTCCACTAGCTTCTCAAACGGTAAGTCCTGGTGGGCATAGGCCCCTAATGCTACCTCCCGCACTCGCTCCAACAACGCCTCAAAGCTAGGATTACCCGCAAGGTCTACTCGCAGCACTAGGCTATTGACGAAGAAGCCAATGAGTCCTTCAATCTCACTGCGATTGCGATTAGCAATGGGGCAGCCGACAGCTACGTCACTCTGTTGCGTGTAGCGATATAGCAGGATCTGAAATGCAGCCAGCAGGGTCATGAACAGGGTCACCCCACCCTTCTGTGATAGCGCTTCTAAAGCCGCTGTTAAATCCTGAGGCAAATCTAAGATTTCTGAAGCCCCACGATGGGTCTGTGTAGCCGGACGGGGCCGATCGGTAGGCAGGTTGAGGGCCGAAAGACCGCTGAGTTGTTGTCGCCAATAGGTCAGCTGATCGTCCAGGATTTCGCCCTGCAACCACTGCCGTTGCCAGCAGGCAAAATCAGCGTATTGCAGAGGTAATTCGGGTAGAGGCGAGGCTTGCTGATTCGCAAAGGCAGTATAAAGAATTTCTAGCTCCTGAACCAGCACACCAATTGACCATTCATCGGAAACAATATGATGCAGGGTCAGTAAAAGTAGGTGTTCTGTCTCTCCTAATCGCAACAGCTTCAAGCGCAACAAAGGGCCTTGAGTGAGATCAAAGGAAGATTGTGCTTCAGCCGCAGCTAGCTCTTGGCATTGGACCTCTTGCTCGTTGGAATTCAACGATTGTAAATCAATGACTGGCAGGGGTAGATTCACCTCTGGCGCAACCACCTGCATCAATTGCTCGTTTACCAAAGTAAAGCTTGTGCGCAGCACTTCATGACGGCGCACAATTTCATTGAACACCTGATGCAGGGCAGCAACATTTAGTGAACCGCTCAAGCGCAGTGCAGCAGGCATGTTGTAGAAGGGATTGCCAGGCGCAACTTGATTGAGAAACCACAGGCGCTGTTGAGCAAATGAAGCAGGAAAAACAAATACTTCTTCCTGACGCTCAACTGAGTCGAGCAACTCCGAACCGTTCCCTAAAGCTGAGAAGGAATGCTTAGAAAGAAACTGGGTCATTTCCCTTTTCCTGTTTCAAAATTCCACTTCCTCTCGCTCAGCCAACGAGAAGCTCATGGGTGATAAACCGTTGGTGGCCCACCCGACTGTTTCGATGTGTTCAGCCAAAGCCGCTGCACTGGGAGCCTCAAACAAAGCCTGTAGCGGTATCTCGACCTGAAGCACATCCCGCAGACGCGAGATTAGCTGTGTTGCTAGTAGCGAATGTCCGCCCAGAGCAAAGAAATTGTCGTGGATGCCTACTTGACCTTGGCCTAGCACCTCTGCCCACAACTGCACCAGGACAGCTTCTAATTCACTCTCAGGGACTCTGGCTGCCCCTTTCTCTGGTAGTTCTGAGCGCTCAGGTGCAGGCAAAGCCCGGCGATCGATCTTGCCATTTGCCGTCAGCGGCAGGGTCGCCAGTACCAACCAGCTACTTGGCAGCATGTACTTTGGCACTTGCTCTGCTAGTCGCTGCTGCAACTGCCGCACGACCTCGCGGCTCAGCTTGCCTTGCAAGGGATTGTTTGTGTATCTCTTTTGCTCGCTTCTTGCTGGAGCTGAGATACATACCGGATCCAGCGCTTGGCTTACAAAGAGCACATCGTAACTGCCATCAACTCGATCCGCTGTCCAGCTCACCTGCACCTGGTAGCCCAACTCCTCGCCCAGTTCCCACCAAACCTCCGGCTCCACCCCAGACTGGCGCAGCTTTTGCAGGGTCTCTCGCATCTGTCCAACTGTCCTGGGTCCCTTTTTAGCAGCTAGCCAGTCTGCCGTCCGAACAGCAGCGGCAACGCGCGCGTTAGCAACACCTCTGATGACCAACTGCGTTAGCTGTCCTTCGGTTAACTGCTGCCGCACAGCCAATGGGCTGGGCCCTGCTTCAGTCCACTGCTGCCATTCGATTTCGACAGAGCTATTCCTTCGGCTGCCAATGTGTAGCAGCACATCGTAGCGGAACTGGCTCAGCTCGTTGTGATGCCACCCCCGCTCTAGCTGCACCTCCACTCGCTCCACCCGCTCCCACTGCTCACCCAACCAACTAAACAAGTCTGGGTCTACCAACAGCTCCGCTTCCTCAAACACCTCCCGTTCCACTCGCTGCTGCAACTGCTCTCGGCTCATTGAGGCTGGCGCTTGCTCCAACTGCACCCACGACTGAAAAGCCTCCAGCAGTGGCAGGCTCCTCACATCTCCCACAAACACCACCCCTCCCTCGGCTGTCGCTGCCACCGCTCCTGACAGCACCTCCAGCAGATACTCCTGGCTGGGGAAGTGCTGCACCACCGAGTTGAGAATCACAGCATCAAAGCGCCCTGCCTCTATCCCCTCGAACTCGTGCGCTAGCCGGTTCAGCAACTTCACTTGCTTCAGCCCTCGCAGCCCCAACCGCTGCTGCACGTACTCCAGGCTCTGCTGCGAGAAGTCCGTCCCCCAATACTCTCGGCTCTGCGGCGCTAGCTCGAACAGCAGCAGACCGGTGCCGCAGCCGAGCTCCAACACTCGCTCCAGCTTGTGCTGACGCAACCGCTCCACTCGGTCTTCCAGCCACTGCTGCATCTGAGGCAGGGGAATGGCCTCGCCACTGCTGCTGTTCCAGCCGATGAAGTTGTGCTCTGATTCTGTCGCTGGGGTGAGGGGGCTGGCTTGTGCCTGCTCGTAGACCTGCTCGTACAACTGCTGCCACTGCTGTAGCTGCGCCTGGCTCTGGTCCTGATTCTGGCTGAGCGGGTCGAGGTGCAAGCTCAAGTAGGCCACCAACTGCGGCTGACCGGGCTGGTCTTCGCGCAGCAGCACGGCGGCCTCTCGCACGGCTGACCGTTGCCCTGCCCCTTGCCCTGCCTGCTCCCCTAAGTTTTGCAGGAGAAGGCTCTCTAGCTCGCCCGTCTCAATCCGATAGCCCCGCAGCTTCACTTGCTGATCCAGCCGACCGAGGAATTGCAGGCTGCCATCTGGCTGGTAGCAAGCTAAATCACCAGTTCTATACAGACGGTCGCCCGGCTCCTGGCTGAAGGGGTGGGGAACGAAGCGCTCTGCTGTGAGGTCAGGGCGGTTGAGGTAACCGCGAGCGAGGCTGGTTCCAGCGATGCACAGTTCCCCTGGCATGCCTACCGGTACCGGCTGCAACTGCTCATCCAGCACATATACTTTGACCTTGGCGATAGCTTGCCCCAGCGGTGGCTTGCCGCCATTTGGCACAACAGCAACAGTTGACCAAACAGTTGCTTCGGTCGGGCCATAAGCATTGAACAGCCGACGTCCAATAGACCAGCGCTCGGCGATTGCCTCAGAGCAGGCTTCTCCAGCCACGATCACGGTTTTGAGAGCTGGTAACTCGGCTGCGCTGAGCCGCGACAGGACGGCGGGCGGCAGAGTTACATGGGTGATCTCCCAAGTTCGCAATCGCTGCGCCAAGTCAGGCCCAGGTAACAGAGTATGTTTTGGCGCTAGGTAAAGTGCCGCGCCTGCGGTCAGGGCCATTGCGACTTCAAAGATTGAGGCGTCAAAGCTCAGAGAGGCGAATTGCAGAACCCGGTCACCCGGTTGCACCTGAAAAGTTTTCGCCTGAGCTTGAATCAAATTGCTCAAACCCTGATGCTGCACCAGAACACCCTTGGGTTTACCCGTTGAACCCGAGGTGTAAATTACATAGGCGAGATTGGCAGTTGTTTCGTTAGCCTCATTGAAAGTGAGGTTTTGGTTGCTCTGCTGCGCGATGGCCTGCCAGTCAGAATCTAAACAAACAACCTGCGCTCTGCCTGCTGCCTGCGCTTCACATATTGGTAAATGCTTCAAGTGCTGCTGCGTGAGTAAGAGAGGCACTCGCGCATCCTCAAGCATGAATTTCAAACGCTCTTGAGGGTAGCTGGGATCGAGCGGTACATAGGCACCCCCTGCTTTGAGAATGGCTAGTAAAGCCACGATCATCTGGACAGACGGTTCAAGGCAGAGACCAACGAGTACCTCTGGTCCAACTCCTAGCTGTTGTAGGTAATGGGCTAGTTGATTGGCGCGCCTATTTAATTCCTGATAGCTGAGTTGCTCATGATCAAAGGGCCCACCTTCAAACCGCACGGCCACAGCTTCGGGTGCTTGTTCTACCCAGGATTCAAACCAACGGTGCAGCTTCGTCTCTGCGCGCAACTGGGGGGCAATACCAGGGGCAACAATAGTTTCGCTCAAGGAATGGTCAGCAGAAAGTGCAGAGGCGATATGCAAATGACTCCTCCGCAAAGCTGCAATGAGGCGCTCGGTTTCGTTAGGAGGCTATCCCTTGTCTGCGGCTTAAACATCCATCGCAGAGGGGATGTCTGATATCCAGCATTAACATTGGCCTAGAAGCAGAATATTCTATTAAATTAGATGAATTTTCTACACTTTTTCTAACGTTTACACCCTTAAATTTCACACAGACTACTGAGGATTAAACCGGTGAAGAGCTGTGCCCTTTATCTGAAGGGTCTATGATATTCGGGTGATTATTTGCATAAGTTTCAGCTCAAACTAGTTAGCCACTCTTAGATAAGATGATGCTTTTTTGCGCTCAAAATGCTCGTTAGTTTAAGCAAAAATTTTCTAGAAAAATTCATCAAGCTATTTTCTATAAATTTCTATCTGGACCTGGCCCAGTTTGAAGGGGGAGAACACAGCAATGGTTATTGCAATTGATTCCGCTCAGAGCTTACCGACAGAAGATCAAGCACTGTCCCTAATCGAAGCAGTTATTGCCCAATCACAAGCCGAGGCAGTAGTGGTGAAGTTGACGGGCGGCGATTCGGCCCTCAGTCGCTTCTCCAGCAATCAAATGACCCAAAATATTAGCGAAACCAAGCTAACTCTTAGCGTTACCAGCCTCTTTGGTCATCGCAGCGCTACAGCTTCTACCACAGATTTAGATCCGGATACCCTTCGAGCAACCTTGAGGCGGTCTGAAGAGCTGGCTCAAGTGGCTCCCGAAGATCCAGAGTTTGTGCCGTTGTTAGAACCGCAAACCTACAATGCCGCAGTGCCAGCTTTCGATGCAGCTACTGCTAGTTCTTCGCCTCTAGTACGCGGCGAATGGGTGCAACAGGTCACCGCTTTAAGCAATCAAGCTGGGGTTGACGGTTCTGGAACCCTGAGTACAGAAGCCCGTTTGCGTGCAATTGGTAATAGCCGCGGTTTACGCGCCTGCGATCGAACAACGCTGGCTGAGTTTAGCTTTACAGCACGCACAGCAACCGGCTCCGGCTCCAGTTGGGGAACTCGAACCGCTTTTGCACTCGACCAGTTACCAATCACCGAGTTAACCGAACAACTGATTGAGCGCTCCCTACAATCGCGTCAACCTCGCGAATTGTCGCCGGGTCAATACCCAGTCATTCTTGATCCAGCAGCCTTTAGCTCCTTGCTACCTTGGGTGGCTTGGAATCTAGATGGGCGAGCAGCAGACGAGGGGCGCTCGTTTATGTCCCGAACCGATGACCAGGGAAAACCCGTGGGTAGCCGGGTCAGGGAGCCTTTATTCAGCCCTTTGGTCCAGGTTTATCGCGACCCTGCTCACCCCTTACTTCAGCTCGGTCACTTCTTCTTACAGGATGATGGTCTCAAAGCTGACCGTCTGGCGTTTATTGAGGCTGGCGTACCAGTCACTTTGGCCTACAGCCGCTACTGGGCACAGCAACAAGGCGTTGAAGCCACCGGTCCTTTGGCACCCCTGGTTATGACGGGGAGTGATCAGAGCCTAAACGACTTGATTGCCCAGACAGAGCGGGCAATTCTGATCAGCCGGGCTTGGTATGTACGCTACGTCAATCCCCGCACCCTGGTCGTCACAGGAATGACCCGTGATGGCACCTTCTGGATCGAAAATGGCAAGATTGTTTACCCAATCAAGAATCTGCGTTTCAACCAGAGCTTGCCCGAGATGTTGCAAGCAGTAGATGCCGTTAGTCAAGCTCAGCGGTTTGACAACAATGTCGTGCCCGGTGTACGGGTCAAAGCTTTCAATTTCACCAGTATCACCGATAGTATCTGAGGCCTACCCTCTCCACCAGCACCGGCTTTTAGGGCTTCAAGCCTTCAGCTCTTGCCTCAAATCTAAAATTTTTGTTAAAGTTCTGAGAAGTTCGAGTAGCATCGAGCAGCTCAACTGCCACTGGCTCGTTGGTCCTCTCCGGGTTTGCCACAAGGCGAGATCGAGAGGCTAACTCAGCAGCAGGGGACACGAGCCGAATCTCGCTGGTGCTTGTCCGACCGCCAGCGAACCGCCTCGTTGACTGCTTGAAGCATGTTTTTGACCACCTAGGACTTCCTAAGAGGAACGCAACATGAATCTGCATGTCTCTAAGTCCATCCGGCAGATTGTTGCAGGACAGCCGTTGATTCTAGTGGTGGAAGATGAGGAAGATAACCTGCTGTTAAGCACTCAGGCACTAGAGGTCTTTGGTTATTCCTACATTGGCGTCACAACTGGACAAGCAGCTCTATCGCTAACCCAGCAGTATCAGCCGGCTCTAATTCTGCTGGATCTGATTTTGCCTGACCTACATGGATTAGAGGTAGTGCAACGGCTGCGGCACAACCCGAAGACAGCTCACCTCCCCGTTGTCGCGTTGACTGCAATGGCAATGGTTGGCGATCGGGAGAAAGCCCTCAAAGCGGGGTGTAGTGACTATCTCAGTAAGCCTTATAGCCTGGACGATTTGGAGGCAGTCATCAACTGCCAACTCCAGCCAATACACTCAGGTCGTCAAGGCTACTTGACTCTCAAATAGCGCGCTCAAATAGAGGTCAAGGCTAACCCAATTGAACTTGAGGGGGCTGAGCTAGAACCACAATTGTAGCGGTGCGCCCTGTCTCCAATGTGGCGTTGCTCAGCAAATCGATGACGGGTACTCCCAAGACCTCTTCAATGACTGCTTTAAATTGAGGCTCCAATGCTTTTTGCACATCATTGCGAACCTTTTTGGCTAGTTCCTGTTGACCTGCATCAGCTAATAACTGAGTCGATGGCGTCAGTGAGTTTTCTAGAACAATTGCAACTTTGTCCTCAAAGAGATTGCAGAACACATTGCTAGGGCAATGCTCCAGATACTTTTGGTAAAAGATCTGAACACGCTGTGCTAGGAGACTTTCTAGTTGCTCTCGGGTTGGCAAAGATGACATAGTTTCCCACGGGGTGCTCCTGAGCGTCCTTCCTTCTGGGGGTTCAATCAAATACATTCAAACGAGACAGATCCCTAGAATCTTAAGTCTTTTTTGAGAATCGTAAGCTCTTACTAGAGGTAGTAATCAGTTATACAGAAATTACCTCTATTGAAGGATGAGGAAGAGTTGTCTGAAACTTACCTCAACCACAAGTTAGACTTCATTCGCGACTAATGAATCAACTGCCTCGCACTTGGGGAGGAGCCGAAAGAATGGCGATTGTTCCTGTGCGTCCTGTCTCTAAAGTTGCCTTGCTGAGAAGATCAACAACCGATACACCAACGACTTCCTCAATCAGCAACTTTAGCTCCGGTTGCAATGCTTCATCCAAGTCTTCGTGAACCTGCTCCGCTAGTTGCTCTTTGCCTGCACTAGCCAAGATCTGCTCAGGCTTAGTTAGTGAGTCTTCGAGAATGATCGCAATTTTCTCATCAAAAATATTGCAGATCACTTTACTGGGAGTGTGCTCTAGCTGGCTGCGATAGAGTGCCTGGATGCGTTGGGTTAGGGCCCGTTCAAGTTGGCCACGGGTAGGGGGCGGTTGCATAGGCTATGGCACCGGAGGCGGAAGGGGTTGCATATGCATTTAAGCAGAGGACTGCATCTCACCAGAGAAACATATGTACATCCATTTGTAAAGTATTATATCGCGATCTTAGTGAAAGTCAATTTCAGGTCATTGTCGCTATGAGCCTAATACCAAGCCTGATACCAGCCTAAGTGCTAGGAGCCCAACGGGCTTAGCGGGCTTACCGACCTTAGCTATTAATCAGCCTAAAGTTATGTAGTAGTGGTTACTTCTGACCGACAGAAGAGTTAACGCAGCGTAGCCAAAGTTATCGCTAGGTGGTGGCAATTCTATTAGAGTAATAGCTCAAAGGCAGACGCATACAGCGCTGAGCCTAAACTCAGAGGGGTAAGCCTTAGTTTCTAATAATTACTTTCGTAATTGCCTGACAGCCCGCTTAACCTCGGACCTAATGGTTAAGACCCAGGCTTAAGCACGTAGCTTCTGTATGACTCTGCGACCTTACCTGTTTAGAAATCTCTCCTGAAACTGTGTCATTAAATACTTGTTTGATAGGAGATTATGATGCGGGTGACACCCCAAGCAGCGCTACCGAGTCATCTCAATGGCTCAATGGATCAGGTGAATGTATTATGAATTAACTACCACATTTCATTGCAAAACTGTTGCAAAAGCTATTGTAATCTGGCAGTATTGTTACACTGCAAGGACTTTACAGCCGCATCGATAGTTGCTTCACCAGTTTGGGTAGAGTGTCTTCCTGAGAGTGTAATCGGAAGCCGAAATAGGTTGAAGCAGAATAAGTCGAGCCCGTCCGCTGACAGCGCCACACTTTGCCGCTCAGGGAATGCCTCGTTGCCTCAAGGTTGCCTCCACCAACCGTTGATTTCCCGAGTAGAGCATGAGCCGCGCATGGACTTCCAATCTCTTGTCACTATCCCTAAACAAACTGTGAGTGAGCAGTCGTTGGTCTTAGTAGTGGATGATGACGAGGACAATCGGCTGCTGAGCATCCACATTTTGGAATTGTTGGGCTACATCTGCATCAGTGCTGACAATGGCCATACAGCGCTGGAATTGAGCCAGCAGCATCGGCCTGCTTTGATCCTGCTAGACGTTGCCATGCCAGGCATGGACGGCTTGGCAGTGGTCGATCGTTTAAAACAAAACCCGCAAACGGCCACTATCCCTGTCATCGCTTTGACAGCAATGGCTATGGTCGGTGACCGAGAGCGGATTCTAAGGGCTGGCTTTGATGACTATCTCAGCAAGCCCTACGACTTAGTTGAATTAGAGCTAACGATCAATCGTCATCTCAGCTCATCCCCTATGCTTTAATTGCCAGTTAAGTGTCAAAGAATTACGCAGGGTTAGCTTTCTGAGCCCTTCTAAGAGCCTTTAACAGCATAATCTTGCAGTGCTTTGACCTCCAGTTCGCCACTTTGAATGGCTCGAATTCCTGCCGCCGTTGCCCTAGCTCCAGCCATAGTGGTCACAATTGGGATCTTATAGGTAAGCGCCGTACGACGAATCAACCGGCCATCCAGCCGCGCCTCTTCACCAGAGGGGGTGTTGATAATCAACTGAATCCAGGCGTTCTTCATCCAGTCGAGCACGTGGGGCCGTCCCTCATGCAGCTTGAGCACTTGCAAGACCTCTAACCCCTGGCTCTGCAAATACTTCTGGGTTCCCTCCGTGCACACCACCCGAAAACCCAGTTCTAGAAAGTCTTTGACTACACCAACTGCCAGCGGTTTATCTCGGTCGTTGACTGAGACAAAAACCGTACCTTCTACCGGTAGCGTTTGGCCCGCACCCAGCTGAGATTTGGCAAAAGCCCGTCCGAAATCGCTATCGATGCCCATGACTTCCCCAGTCGAGCGCATCTCCGGCCCTAATAAAGTGTCGGTACCTGGAAATTTGGCAAAGGGCAAAACTGCTTCTTTGACTGCAATATGAGCCGGGATAATCTCTTGAGTAAAGTTCAGCTCAGCCAGGGTTTTACCCGACATAATCAGTGCTGCCAGACGGGCTAAGGGCAGCCCAATCGCTTTGCTGACAAACGGCACGGTACGCGAGGCGCGAGGGTTGGCCTCCAGGATATACACCTGGTCACCCTGCACAGCGAATTGGATGTTCATCAGCCCCAACACCTTCAAGCGCTTCGCCAGCCGCACCGTCCATTCGCGAATCGTATCTAGGACCGGCTGAGTCAGTGAGTAGGCAGGTAGAGCACAGGCTGAATCTCCCGAGTGGATGCCAGCCTGCTCGATGTGCTCCATAACGCCGCCGATCACTACTTGCCCAGTTGCATCGGCAATCGCGTCAACATCCACCTCGATCGCGTTTTCCAGGAATTTGTCAATCAGGATTGGGTGCTCTGGCTCCACCTGAACCGCATAGGTCATGTAGCGATCTAACTCAGCATCAGAGTAGACAATCTCCATCGCACGGCCCCCCAACACATAGCTCGGGCGCACCACTACGGGATAGCCAATGCGTTGGGCTACTCGCAGAGCTTCATCGTAGGTACGAGCCAGGCCATTGGCAGGCTGCACAATCTCTAGCTCGCGTAGAATCGCCTCAAAGCGCTCTCGGTCTTCGGCAATGTCAATCGAGTCAGGCGAGGTACCCCAGATCCGGGTTTCGGGGGTGGAGGATTGAGGGTTAGAGTCATCGTTCTCCTGCCCCTGTTTCTTGGCGTCCAAGTATCTCTGCAAGGGCAGGGCCAGTTTGAGCGGAGTTTGACCGCCGAACTGCACAATCAGCCCCTCAGGCTGCTCCGCCTCAATGATGTTGAGAACGTCTTCTTTGGTCAGCGGTTCAAAGTACAGCCGGTCGCTAGTGTCGTAGTCAGTAGAAACCGTTTCTGGGTTGGAATTGACCATGATGGTTTCGAAGCCATCCTCGCGCAAGGCGTAGGACGCATGGCAGCAGCAGTAGTCAAACTCAATGCCTTGCCCAATGCGGTTGGGACCACCTCCCAGAATCATCACCTTGCGCTTGGTCGAGGGCCGAACCTCGGACTCATCTTCGTAGGTGGAATAGTGGTAGGGGGTTAACGCTTCAAACTCAGCAGCGCAAGTGTCAACCGTCTTGTAGCTGGGTATCACGCCCAGGCTCTTGCGGTATTGCCGCACTTCATCTTCGCTGGACTTAGTGGCAAAGGCGATCTGACGGTCACTAAAGCCGAGGCGTTTGACTTCGCGCATCTGGTCGAAATCGATTTCTTGAAGGCTTTTCTTCAGCGATTTCTCAGTGGCGATAATTTCCTGAAACTTGTCTAAGAACCAGGGGTCAATGCCAGTCAGCTCATAAATGTCCGATGGATCCATGCCCATCATTAAGGCGTGGCGCACGATGAAGATGCGTTCAGGATTGGGCGTGCGCAAACCGGAGCGTAACTGCTCCAAGCTGGGGATTTTCTCGCTACGGTCACAGCCAAAACCAAAGCGCCCAGTTTCTAGCGAACGCAAGGCTTTTTGGAAGGACTCACAGAAGGTACGCCCAATTGCCATCGCCTCGCCCACCGATTTCATTTGGGTGGTCAATACTGCTTCCGAGCCGGGGAATTTCTCAAAGGCAAAGCGCGGAATCTTGGTGACGACGTAGTCGATGCTGGGTTCGAAGCTAGCAGGCGTCTTCTTAGTAATGTCGTTAGGAATCTCGTCCAGGGTATAGCCTACGGCTAGCTTGGCCGCAAACTTGGCAATCGGGAAGCCGGTTGCTTTGGACGCTAAGGCCGAGCTGCGCGACACCCGAGGATTCATCTCGATGACGATCACTTCACCATCGACTGGGTTCACAGCGAACTGAATGTTGGAGCCCCCGGTTTCCACACCGATTTCACGGATGATGCGGATCGAGTAATCGCGCAGACGCTGATATTCCTTATCGGTCAGAGTCTGAGCCGGGGCAACGGTGATCGAGTCGCCGGTGTGCACTCCCATCGGATCTAGGTTTTCGATTGAGCAAACGATCACGACATTGTCCGCAAGATCGCGCATCACCTCCAGCTCGTATTCTTTCCAACCTAGTAGGGACTGTTCGACCAGAATTTGGCTCATCGGGCTGGCATCTAAGCCAGCAGCAGCGATTTCCTCAAACTCAGAGCGGTTATAGGCAATGCCGCCGCCGGTTCCACCCATCGTGAAAGCAGGGCGGATGATCAGGGGATAAGTGCCGATAGTTTGAGCGACCTCTTGCGCCTCCGCCATGGTGCTGGCGAGCCCTGAGGGACAGACCCCCACGCCAATGCGCTCCATTGCTTCCTTGAACAGCTTGCGGTCCTCGCCCATTTCAATGGCTGAGAGCTTGGCACCGATCAGTTCCACGCCGTAGCGCTCCAACGTGCCATTCTTAGCCAAGGCAACTGCCAGATTCAGAGCAGTCTGTCCGCCCATCGTGGGCAAGAGAGCATCTGGACGCTCCAGCTCAATCACCTTGGCCACCATCTCGGGTGTGAGCGGTTCAATATAGGTACGGTCAGCGGTGGCCGGATCGGTCATGATCGTGGCCGGATTCGAGTTGATTAAAACCACCTCATAGCCTTCTTCGCGCAGAGCCTTGCACGCCTGATTGCCAGAGTAGTCAAATTCGC
Source organism: Leptolyngbya sp. FACHB-261 (assembly GCF_014696065.1). Lineage (NCBI taxonomy): Bacteria > Bacillati > Cyanobacteriota > Cyanophyceae > Leptolyngbyales > Leptolyngbyaceae > Leptolyngbya > Leptolyngbya sp. FACHB-261. Next base: position 90,828 of record NZ_JACJPL010000027.1, read on the forward strand.
AAGCCTGGCCGATCACAATCGGGCCAGAGCCGAGCAGCAGGATTTTGTGGATGTCAGTTCTACGCGGCATAGCAATAGAGGAAAGAATTGAGGCAGGCGTTCAGCACCAGAAGGCACCGTCTATTGTGACACTCGGAAACCGACTTAGGAGTTTCACTGTGTCAGCACTGGTTGATTTTGGCCGTAGGCTGTGTCATTAACGACCTACTAGTATGCAAAACTCTAAAAATCACGTATAAAACACGTAGGCTTGAAAGCAATTAGCCGGCCCGGTTTACTTTTTGAAGCGGGCGGGTGGCTGCATTGCTCGCTGGGTCTGGAAGCAGGCCAATGGCCAAACAGAGGTGCATCTCAGATTCGCTACGCCATCTGTTAGTTAAGTCTCAGCTAACACCACTGCGGAGCAGGGACCCCACGGTAAATGCGAACTGGAGCGTTCATTGACTACCTAAGAGCATCAGCCGCACTGATCGGTTGCTCGGCTTGGCTGTAAGTGCTCTACCCGTTGTCCATCACCCGTTTCTTGTGCCAGACTCCCACGCATCAGGCTCCATATTGGTTCCCTTCTGATGCGTTTGGGTGATGGCCCCCTGTGTTCTAAGAGCTTTAGTAATCTAGAAGCTTTTCAAACAAGGTGTTTGAGCCTTGGAAATCCTGCTTTTAAGCCTAGCTGAGTATGAAGTATTCAGGTGCACCCGATCCGAATTTTGTGCCAGAGGGCGACTGGTTTGCTGAAGCAGTCAAGCGACCGCTAAACTACAACCTGCCGATTCCTTCAGTCGATCGCACGGTCAATATCTTGTTGGCCATGCCACCAGGAGCAATTCAGCGGACCCTAGAGAGCGAACTGGTTCGTCGCGGTTACCGGCCCATTTTGGTCAGCAGGGCCGACCAACTGCTGGGACTTCTTCAGGTGTATCCATCGCGATTGTTAATCCTCGACCGGCTGGCAGGAGTAGCCAACCCCTACATTTTTTGCAAGGAGTGTCTAGCACTTCATCCATCACTGAATATTCTGCTGCTAGTCGATCAGCTGACTAATCCCAAAGATGCACGGCGATTGATGGCTCTGCGCTTCGGTGCTCTGGACATGGTCAGTCGAGACGAGGCTCACATTGGGCGACTGGTTGAACGCATTGAGGTCTTGATTCAGCCTCCCAATCCAGTTAATGAGTCAGCCCCTGAAAGCGAAGCTCAGAAAAGCGAAGGAAAAACGGACGATCCAACTCCTGCGCTGCTAGAACCAAACAGGCCAGGACAGGGAAAGCGCTTGCTCACCTGGTTCTCCAGCATGGTCGAAGCTCTGCAACGTCCCATTCGCAAACGCGAAGGCGATGTGGAGACTTTACCCAATGATGAATCCCAAAAAATTGGCGCTCGTTTAGTCAACCGCAAATTGATCACCGAAGAGCAACTAGCAATGGCGCTACAGGAGCAAAAAATCCTGGGTCTCAAGCTGGGTGAAGTGTGTATCTACGCCGGATGGCTTTCTTATGCGGATTTGCTGTTGGTCCTGGACCGTCCTCAGCATTTGCTGGGCCAAATTTTGGTTTCTAGTGGCTATTTGAGCTTTGCTCAATTGCGTCTGGCTCTTCAAGAACAGCAGGAGACCCAGCAGCATTTGGCAACGATTATTCATAACCATCACTGGGTCAGCAAAGAAGTATTGGTGCAAGCGCTGCACGAACAACAACGGTTGCAGCAGCTAGACATCACAAAAGACAAAACGGATTACAAAGTCGCCGAAGACCTGGAAGCTGCGCCGGACCTGACTACGCCGCCTCTAGAGGACAAAGACCTTGACGATTGGATTAATCTGACTGCTCGCCGAGCCAGTATTTTGTACAGCCGTAACCAGCTCGACGAAGCCAGCAAGTTATTGCAAGCAGGTTTGGCCCGCTCCCCGAAACATCCAGGCTTGCTGCTGGGCTACAGCGTAGTTCTGAGCCGTCAGGGACAGTTCGCTCAAGCCGCTAGACTGCTGGAAACTCTAACCAGAGTACAGCCTGAATCTGCTGCAGCTTTAACTCTACTGGGGACAGTGAGCCTGTCGCTCCAGGATCGGCCTCGGGCACGACAAGCCTACGCCAGAGCTTATGTCTTATTGAGTAAGCAAAAGCGGACCGCTGAAGCCAGCCGCATTCGTCAAGTCATTGAGCAGCTTGAGCCCAAGTGATACGGCCCAAGATGCCAGTTTTAAGGGCCAGTTTTGGATGAAAGAAAAAGAAACAGATCCCAGGTACAGAAGGTGCTGTGCTAGCATCTGTAGCAATGCCTGACCTGAATAAAGTACCTGTGAAGTATTTATGGGCAAGGTCCTGGTTCTGAACGCCTCTTACGAACCGTTAAACATCACGAATTGGCGTCGAGCCGTGGTCTTGCTGATTAAAGGTAAGGCAGAGCAGGTTGAGCACAATGGCAAGTACGTCTACCCTGAGTTTCCGATTCCGACCGTAATTCGCTTGCGCGCCTATGTGCGGGTGCCCTACAAGGAAATTCCCCTAACCCGGCGCAATCTTTTACACCGCGATAGCCACACCTGTCAGTATTGCAGCTATACCGGGGACGATTTGACCCTAGACCATGTCATTCCCCGCTCACGTGGCGGTGGCGATGTCTGGGAGAACGTGGTCACGGCTTGTGTGCGCTGCAATGTCAAGAAAGGCAGCCGCACGCCCAAGGAGGCCAATATGCCTCTGTTGACGTCGCCGCGAAGGCCGCATAGTGGTCTCTACTTCGAGGTGACTAAACACTTACGAAGCGGTGTGCATCAAGAGTGGCGCAAGTACGTGATTGGTATGGACCCCCCGGCAGCAGGATGAGCGCGGGGGGTTTTGCGTTCTAATCCGTGCTTTGTGCAGGCGTTCTCTAACGCATGTTCTCTAAGGCAATTAACGCAATTAGAGGTCAGCAGTGCTACAGTCAGCTTCTCCACCTCCAGATACACACTTCGATCGGTTTTCTTGCGAGAATTGAATAACCAAGGGTATTCTCCTTCGGTTTCCCTGTTGTTTCTATATGCCCTCTGATCACTTATTTCAAACTGCAACGCTTATCCACGACCCTGAAGTAGACTTGCAAAGCTCAGTTCTTGAGAATTCCCTGCCAACAGCGACTCACGATACAGTCGCTAGCGTGAGCAATGGCAGAGCAATTCGCAAGCCTGATGTCAAGCAGGAACACTTGCGGGTCGATCAGCTACGCCGCACGCTAGAGCAGCACCAGGGTGACCGACATCTAGTTGTGTTACAGGATTTTCCAGACCCCGATGCGCTTTCCTGTGCTTGGGCTTACCAGCTGATTGCAGAGCAATTCGATATCAAGTGCGACCTGGTTTACGCTGGTACCGTTAGCCACCAGGAAAACATCGCGCTAGTCAAGCTGACTGGCTTGCCCGTTCAGCGCTGGAATCTTCAGGTCAACCGCAACCGAGACCTATCGACCTACCAAGGTTGTGTGTTCCTAGATAACCAGGGCACTACCAGCCAAATTACGCCTTTGATCAAACAGGCAGGGCTGCCAGCAGTGGTGATTGTTGACCACCATGCCCTCCAGAACGAAGTCGAAGCAGAGTTCACTGACATTCGCCCAAGCAGTCGTGCAACCGCTACAATCTTCGCCCAGTACCTCCAGCTAGGTTTACTAGACCTCAACAGCAGCATCAGTGAGCACACCAAGTGTGCAACGGCCTTGATGCACGGTCTGCGCTCCGAAACCAACCAACTGATGTTGGCTCAAGAGGCTGATTTTGCTGCCGCTGCCTATCTCAGTCGCTTCTACGATGCCCAACTGCTCAACGCTGTTCTGCAATCCCGTCGCTCCAAGCGGGTGATGGATGTGATAGAGCGGGCATTGAAAAATCGGGTACTCCACAACAACTTCTCAGTTTCGGGCGTAGGCTACCTGCGCTACGACGACCGGGATGCCATTCCCCAAGCCGCTGATTTCCTGCTCACCGAGGAGAACGTCCACACAGCTGTTGTTTATGGCATTGTCCACGATGAGGGCGATGCTGTGGAAGTCGTAATGGGCTCGCTGCGCACTGATAAAATCACGCTCGACCCCGACGAATTTATCAAAGAGGCGTTCGGGCAAGACACACAGGGCCGCTTCTTTGGAGGAGGCCGTTCTCAAGCCGGTGGTTTTGAGATTCCGACAGGCTTCTTGGCGGGGAGTAACGACAATCCGAAATATGCCAGCTTGAAGTGGGATGTCTACGATGCTCAAATCAAGCAGTCCTTGGCCCATCTAGTGAACCCAGAGAAAGGCGAAATCATCTGGAAGCCCTAGTTGCTCCAGGTGCCTGTGCCCTAGTCTGAGACACTTTGCAAAAACTAAACTTGCCTTCTAAAGACTGGAGGCAAGTTTGAGTGCATCTAAGGGCAGCAGAACAGAGTCAGCCTCAAAACTAGAACCTCTTCCTAGAGCAGCTCTACAGTGCCACTGGTGCCATCCACGCGCACTTGCTGTCCATCTCGGAGGCGCTGCGTTGCTCCGGCGATGTCCATTACGGCTGGAATGCGATACTCGCGAGCCACAATTGCACCGTGGGAGAGGCGCCCCCCCACTTCTGCGATTAAGGCACCTGCCTGTGCCAGCAAAGGAGCCCAGCCGGAGTCGGTATAGGGCACCACAAGGACGGTTTCGCGACTCACGCTCACTTCCATTGCCTCGCTTAGATTGCGCAGCACTCGGACTGTGCCCGTAAACTGTCCAGCGCTGGCCCCAATGCCCCGAAGCACTGTTCCCTGGCTCTCAAGGGGTTGGCGCGAAGCCTCTAGGTCGGGCATTGGAACCGTGTTGCCATAGACCAAATTGGGTGGGGTGAAATGGGCATCCTGCTTGAATTGCTGACGGCGCTCCGCCACCCGTGCGGTCAAATCTGAGTCTGCCGCCCGTACTGCGGCTCGAACTTCTTCTAGAGTCAGGAAGAAAATGTCCCCCGCTTGCGCCAAACGCCCCTCGCTGAGCCACTGAGCTTCTATGGCTACGAAACAGGCCCGCAGGTGGGCCAGCAGACGGCTATAAACCTCAGTGATCCGACCCTTTAGCTGCGAACGAACCTGACCCGTTTGCCATAGCCAGGAGCCTGATTTTGGCGAAGATGTAGAGCCAGTGGGTGTAGGGGCTGGATTGCGAACCGCGCTGAGGAGAAGTTGACGCAGGGGTTCTGGCTGCTCACGCCAAGTAGGTACTGCGATATCAGTGCCCACTTCGCTGAGATAGCCATAGCGATTCAGAAAAGCATCAAACTGGCGCAAAACCGCTTGTCCCTCGGGGTTGTGCTGCAAACGAGCCCAGAGCTTCTGAGCACTGAGATTCTCAGTTAACGCCTCAGAGACCACAGCCAAGTTGCGAATCTCAGCGGCTAACTGGGATAACTCTCGCAACGCCATGACCTCTGGCGTTTGGTCACCGCTCAGCTGGTTATCAGGGATGCGCAGGAGCTTGCAGCGGAGCGCCAAACTCAAGGGGGCCAGGATGCTGTAGTAAGTGGCTCGCTGCAGCACGACCAGAATTTGCTCGACTTGCGCTAGCCAGACCTGAGCTGTTTGCGGACGAGCTTGCTCTAATTGCTCCAAAGTGGGTATGAATAAACGGCGGTCATCCCGCTTGAAGTCACGCACTAGAGCCAGCTCGCGGCTCACTAGACGCAGCAGACCTGGTACATTTCTGAGCGTAGAACCCAGAGGTGGACGGCCGAAGGAAGCGGAGCCCGAACTGCGGGTGAGAAACTCCAGGCTCTCAGCTGGCAGCCCCATGCGCTGAAACAACTGCCCTAAGAGCGTGACGTTGAAGTAAGCCTGCGAGCGGTGCAGTGTAGCCGTTTCGTTAAAATCCAGTCCTTGCGCTCGTTCTGCCAAAACCAACGTGAATAGCTCGCCCCAAACTCCACAGGTGAGGGGTCGGTTCACAGACCAGGTTAGAGGTCGGATCAGACCTGGAATGACTTCAGCGGCAATACGACGAGTCCAGATCGGCAGCAGTGTCGTCACGGGGCGCGCTTGTAAGACCCAGAGTTGCTGACCATCCCAAGTCCACTCAATGTCCTGCGGCACACCAGAGGCTTGAGACTCTAATGCCTGGGCTAGCTGAGCTACTTGTTGCAACAGCTCAGTAGAAGGTTCCTGAATTGTTGGAGGTGTAGCGGTTTGACTGCTCTGGACCTCGCCTTTAAACACTCGATAGCGCAGGGGAGTTACCTGGCCTGAAACTACCTGGGCTGCACCACCCGGTAAAGTCTCGATCGCTACGCCGTCCCTACCATCTACAGGATCGCGACTGAAGGCGACCCCGGAGAACTGACCGCGCACCTGCTGTTGCACCAGCAGGGCCATGCTCTCCTCAGCAACCCCGAGATCTTGGCGGTAGCGCATGGCTTCAGGCTGGTGGTAAGAAGCTAAACAACGAGCCACCGCTTCCCGCAATTCCTGCCGGTTGGTGACGTTGAGGATGCTTTCGTACTGACCAGCTGCCGAGGCAGATTCAGAGTCTTCACCAACCGCTGAGGAGCGCACCACCAGGGGTGACTGTACGGTGGGCTGCAAGTACTCCACCAACATTTCCACGTCATCACCAGGAGCAAGCACCCAGCCCATCGGCACGGCATAGCCCTGACGCTTCAGCTCAGATAATCGAGCCGCTTTTGCTCCTACCTTCTTGGCCTCTAGAGGCTGATCCAAGGTCTGTAGAGCGCGGCTAGCCTGGAAGAAACGAAAGATCCGGCTAGAGTCGGGCTGACTGTTGTTTGCTTGCAAGTCCAGATCGTCAGGAAGACGTTGATAAAGCCAATAGATTAAGCCTGCTAGAGCCGCCGCTGCCAGAACTTCCGAGCTAGGGTGAGCCAGCAAAGCCGTTAGCAACGGAAATAGTACCAGCACCAGCAGACGTCCTGAGGTGCGCTCACGCACTAAGGTGAAGCCGATGCCGCCAATCACGGTCGTGAGTAGGGCTACTCGCCAGTCATAAGCCACATAACCCCAAACCACATTAGTGATGCCTCCCCCCTGACCCAGCCAGTAGCGCCCCATGACTAAGGCAATTAAAGCCAGCAACTCCCAGGTGGGGTCAAGCCCGAAAGCCCGAGCTAGGAGCACGGCACCCACTCCCTTAAATGCCTCTGCTAAGACGGTCAGGACTCCAGGCAAGGTGCCGCCGTGGTAGAAAGCTGCCGACACACTGACGTTACCCGTGCCTAATTTGCGCAACTTCTTGCCGCTACACAGTCTCACGGCCCAGGCTGCTGCAGGGATCCCCCCTAGAAGGGGACAGCCAATTAGTAAAACCAGCGCCCCCCAGACTTGCATCAGTGTCATGCGTCAGCTCGCTTGTCTGCGTCTACCCTACCCATCACCCTAGCGCTCCCTGAGCGCCAATGCGCAGCAGCATTGGGTGAGCAAAGACAACTGGAGTCTTCAAATTTTTCCTAAAGCTAATCTCCAGAAGCCGAGCAGGCATTCTAGGAGGTCCAAACCCTCGGAATCAGACCTCTTTCTAGAACTCTACTTCGACGAGAAACTTCTCTAGGCAGGAGCGTCAAAGTCCGACGATCCCTAATTTTGAAGCATCACATCCTAACAGATTGACTATTGCGTTTCTACACAGTCTTACCGAAATTAGCTTCTGGTTTTTAGCCACGAACTTCTCAATCTCAACCGGCCAAATTCATCTGGCAATTCACCTGGCCCAAGTCACCGATTTGCACATCCAAGGAAGGTTTTCAAAACAGTTTTTTAGACTGAAATCGAAGTGTTCTGGGCCATCTTGATTACCTGAGCGGAGGATAACGACGCTGTGTCAAACAGACCCCGAAGCTTCTAGGTCAAACCTGACACAGGCAGTCAAGACAGCGCAAAGAAGTGGCCCAACCGAATGACTCGCGGACCACCTGCGCCTGGGTATTCAGTTTTGGGTGGCTGCATGTAGCTAGCCGCGACCTGCTCTACTTCGTCGCTGGGCGTTTTTGGCCTTGCGTCTGCGCTTCTCAGCAGGGGTTTCAAAGTGACGGGTGCGCTTGATATCAGCAAACAAGCCCGCTTTGAGGATTTTGCGCTTGAACCTGCGGAGGGCAGATTCAATTCCTTCGTTTTCGCCTACGGTGATTTGAGTCATTCCTCATTTTAGCAGGCGTGTTTGAAGCTGGGCAGGGCTTTCAGCCACATTAGAGCAGACATATCAAGGCAAAGGTTCTCCGGAACCTGTCTGAGCTAGGTGCTGGCGCCAGCGCGAAACAGCGAGCCAACCGACCACCAGCAACAGAATCAAGCCACCAAGTTGCGCACTCCAAGCCACCAGCTTCTCTAAGGGCACCAGTGCGCCCACGAAGTAAGCCAGACTTACCGTTAGTGCTCCCCACACCAACGCACCAGCGGCGTTAAACACGAGGAAGCGACGGTAGGGCATCTGGGCAATGCCGGCCATCGGTCCAGCAAAAATCCGCAGTAACGCAACAAACCGACCAAAGAAGACGGCTTGGTCGGCATTTTCGTTGAATTTAGTGCGGGCTTTTTCCAGTTCTTCAGGCCCCAACTTAAAGACCCGACCAACTTTGACCAGCAGCGGCCAGCCGCCCCAGGCTCCCAACCAGTAGCCGACGTTATCACCCAGAATGGCACCAGCCGTGGCGCTAAGCATCACCAGCCAGTAATTGAGATCACCGTTACCGGCTAGGAAGCCACCCACTAGCGTAATTGTTTCGCCAGGAACGGGAATTCCAGCATTTTCTAGTAGAATGCCGCAGAAGACAGTCCAGTAGCCATATTGCTGAGCAAGTTCCTGGATGGTTTCTAAAGTCAAAAACTCGAAGGACATTCAGGGCGCCTGCCTTTGAAATGATGGGGGCATTAATAAATTGTTACTTGTCCTCATCTTTGCCTGAGTACCCTGGTGTGTCAACTGTGTCTTCTGTTACTACTCCCATGATAGTTAACCGCAGAAACAAAAACCCCCCGGAGACCCGGGAAGGGTTTCTGGGGGTGAATCAGGGTGCATCTACCACTCATTCCTTCTAGGAAGGACCATCTCGTCCGGAAACTCAACAACGGCAGGCCGATTTCTTTGAGGACCGGTTGCGCCTCAGTTTCTAGGGGACGCGACGGTGGCACAACAGGAGTCCATGTCTCCTACAGCGGCCAACCCACTTAAAGTGCCCAATATCAGCGCCAAAAAATAAAAACCCCCCGAAAGTCCAAGGACTCTGGGGGTGAATCAGGGTGCATCTACCATTCCTTCCTTCTAGGAGGACAACTCCCATCAGGACGGCTAGCATCCAAATTTCAAAAGTTTGGCAAAGACAGGCATCACCCGGTTAGGCATCTCACTAACCAGTCTGGTTATCAATCTAGGATTTTGGCTCTTGACTCTTGATTACGAGGTGAACCTTCAGGACTGGTCGAATATTTCCTCTGACAGAGGTGTCACCAAACCTAGACCCGTAGGATGCTTGCAGTTTGTTATCCATAACAGACCACCCACAGAGCATCCTACTACTTGCTCTTAGCTAAAGATTTCGTGGCAAGAATGGTGAACCTAGGAGTCAACCTAATGCAACAGCTTTTACTGACCTTTGAACAAATTTTCCGCCAGAAGGTTTTGATGATTGCTCTGATCAGCCTCATCCAACTATCTGGTCTATTTCTATTCTTGCAGCCTGGCTATGCAGCAGAAACTCCGGGTCAGTCCTTGAGTGCGGGTGAAAAGGTGGAGCGAGCCTACGATGGCTACAGCCAAAACTCAGGTGTGCGAGAAGAGACTTACCTACAAAAAGTAGATGCAGGTCAGGATCCTGAAAAGCTCCCCGAGCCTTACAAGCGCATCACTAGTCTCGACGGTAAAGAAGTTCCTAAAACCAGCGCCTTAGAATCAACGGTGAGCAAAGTACGAAATCTAGTAGACCGAGTAACTGAAGAGTAGCCAAAACGCACTCCTAGGCCCAGCCTCGGTCATTCAATCCAAACGGGTCCAAAACGGATGCAATAAATGAGGCGGGTATTACCAGCAAACTTGGTTTACCCGCCTGTTTTCGTTAAAACCTAGCTTTTCTCACGGCTTCTGCTGACAACGGCAATCTCCTACAGCACTGTCGCAGTCAGCCACTCTTAACCTTGCGCTTAATCTAGGGCAATGAAAGTCTGGGCTCGGCGAACACCAGCAGGTCCCCCATAACTCGACAATGCCAGCGTTTGCAGAGGGTCTAGCAGGGGAGCAACGACCTTATGGAGGGCAGCAACCACGGGAAAGCGAGACTCCAGCAATGGTAAATCGGCCTGCCAGTTCACGTACAAGTAGCCGTCATTGGGTTGGGGCAAGGCAGCAACAGCTTCTCGGAACGCAGGCGTGCTGACCAAGGCGAATTGAGACGCCCGCAGAGCCAGATCCATTGCCTCCACAGAGCTACTAAATAGAACATAGTCTCCCAGTTCAGCGTGAACACCGACCACAGGAGCCTGTAGCACGACCGGGTCGGAGAGGGGCTCACTGTTGTCCTTACGCTTGCTGTTCTTCTGCGGCACTGGCACACTCACTAGGCGCGTCCAGACTGTAACGTTCTGATCTCCCAGTTCCAGTTGACCGACAGTGAGCTTAGCTCGATTAAGCGCTAGACCGTCTAAGCGAGTTAGGGCTTCTTGCACCGCAACCGGGTCAGTTCGACGAGCAGCAAACACAAAGTCCGGCTGGTTATCAGCACGGCTCGGCAGCAGTCCCAGAGCATAGTCTGACGTGACCCAGGCAAAAATGTCTTGAGGCAGGTCCAGCCCCGTTCTCTCTTCTAAATTCGTCACCCAACGGTTGAGTACGTCATCTCCTTGAACCGGAGCCAGCTCCGTCGAAACCGATTGCCAGAGCTGATTGAGGTCGCTGCCGGCCAGGGCAAGCAAGCTATTGGAGGGCAGGTAATTTAGTACAGGCGGCGGCTCAGACAGTTTGGGCGTTGCACTCACCAGAGTGTCCTTGAGTCCAGGGGCAACTAGCACGCTTTCAGCCAGAAGGCCCGGAGCTTCGATCCCCAAGCCCACGCCAATGCCACCGGCCCAATCTTTCAGCGAGGCCTCCTCAAGACTAGGCAGAATGCCGTTGTTGCTCGCCCAGCCTGCTAACTCTGGCAGGTTTAAAAAGGCCAGAGCAACACGCCCCCGCTCCAGATTGTTCACCGCCTGCTGGTAGCTTTCTAGACCAGTGAGTGCCAACTCAGGAACCTGCAGGTTGTTGATCGCGGCCCGCAGCACCTTGGGATGGTTGGCGAATAGCACGAAGCGCTCACCCACAACTGCGGTAGTTAAGCCAGGCTCAAGCTCGGTGCCAGTCTGCTCATAGATTACCGGTACGCCCTGATACTGCTCAAATACCAGTTCAGAACCGCCTACGGCCCGTTGCTGCCAGAACAATTGCAAAAACTCACGGCTGCGATCTGCGGCTTGAGTGGTCAAGGCCAACAGATAACCAGGCTGTTTGCCATTGTTAGTGTCACGGTCGATATCTGGGGTCGTCACCGCGACTGTTAGCTCATCACCCAGCCAGGGGCGGACATCGCGGTCATAGTTCAGCTTGGGACCAATCAGCTGGGCTCGTAAACGTTGCCATTCCCGTTGGCTGCGGCTGCGTTCGCTGGGCTTGATTGAGAACTGGCGCAGTTGTTGCAGTCGGTCAGGATTCACCAAGAGCGAAACCACCGCAGGAGCCTGACGAGACACCAAACTGGCTGCTAGGGGAGCGGTTTTTACCCCGGTGCGCAGGGCTAGAGGGCTGCGGTTGAGCAGCCAGTAGATACCACTGCTACTGATCAGCAGCAGCACCAAGACAACAGCAGCAATTGCTAGGTAAATGGTGCGACGATTAGGGGCGCTTAACTTCATCGCGGCAAGCTCAAGACAGCACAGAGGTTGGCCCACGGAGAACGGATGCCAACCTAGAGCCTATCTGAAAAACGAGCAGAATTGGTTTTTCTAGGGCTCCTGTCGTCATCTTTGGCGCTTAGCAGCTCAACCTCAGCTGAAACAGGTTCGAGCCAGTCATCAACTAGCCGCGACTGATGTCAATCGGATAAAGTGCCAGCCGGACAATTTGCCAAGTCAGCGTGCGAAAGCAGCCTGAAGCGGTCACAATCTTGGAGTGGACTCCGCTTGAGGGTTCCACTTGGCTCTTTGTCTGCCGCCCTTTATGTATGACGCAGCAACCCAGCACAAGCAGGCCTGAGGCCAGCCCACAGGCCAATCTACAGGTCAATACACAGCTCCCCAACGTCTCTTCCGGGTCAACACGAATGGTCAAGCCAACCGATGAAGCAGTGGGAGCCCTACGGCAGGCGGACCAGTCCCTATACAACCAGATGGCGTTGGAGATTTGGTCTCTGCTCAAGACCACCGATAATTCAACTCCGGGCTTCTGGAACCGTTTTATGCACAATCGGCAAGCGGGACTCAAGCAATTTCTAGATCAAAAATCGCGTCCAGCAGACATTCCGGAGCCAGGTACGCACGAGCCTGAGCAGTCTGAGCCCAGCTACTCTGAGCCAGCCAGCGCTCAGCTTGACGCGCAGGGCGAGAACCTACCTAACCAGCATTAGCCCAAGTCAAGCAGGGAGCCAACCAAGGATTGGACAGGGATTCGAGCTAGCGTAGTTTTTAATAGTTCTTGATTGTCTTGTCTCTAGCTTGTCTTAAGCCCTGGTGCCCCCATGTCTGCCGATTCCATTCGTGAAATCAGTGTCGAAGAATTTGCCCAGCGTTATGCTGCCGATAGCTCTGCTACTGGGCAGGAGTCCCAACTACCTCAGTTAGTTGATGTGCGGGAGCCTGGAGAGTTAGAGCTGGCCCAACTGGACGGCTTCATTAATCTGCCGCTGAGTCAGTTTGCTGAGTGGTCAGGTCAGATTCAAAACCATCTGGACCCAGCGCGCGAGACGATTGTGATGTGCCATCACGGTATGCGCTCTGCTCAGATGTGCTACTGGCTAGCCAGCCAGGGCTTTACTAACGTGCAAAACCTGGCTGGGGGCATTGCTGCCTACTCCCAACGGGTTGATGCTTCAGTGCCCCAGTATTAAACACCATCATTAGGCGAGTATTAGGCGCCTTAGGCTTAGAACAGGCTTAGAAGAAGTATTAGAAGCCTCTAACTAGAAACTAGCTAGCGAGAGCGGCGGACCACGGCACCCGGACAGGCATTGTCAGCCTGGGGACCTGTAAGCGGAGGCGGTGCAGATTCTTGCCGGTAGTAGATTACTCGGGCATCGACATTTTGGGCACGTAAGTAGTCTTTGACCAATTCGACATCCCGACGACTACCGGAATCTGCAACCTGGATGAAGGTGCCCAACCGAGAAGTTTGGAAGCAAGCCCGAGGATAGGCGCGTCGCACCCGTGCCAGGGTATCAACCGAGCCTGTCGGAACTGCCGTAACGTAGCGATTGGGAGAGCGAGGCGGCGGTGTTGAAGGCTCACTGAGCACGGGCAGGCTCACAGACGTGGGCGAAGGACCAGGAGCGCGTGTGGAAGAATAGTAGGCTTCGGTGGGCAGGACGTTACTGGATAGGGGCGGGTTGGTCGAATACAAACTGCTAGGAGTAGCAACCCCAGCGCCAGCGCCAGCGCCGGCACCCAGGCGGCTGATTTCTATTTCGTTGCCTGACGTCAGTGGCGCAAAGCTGGAATCGGAGCTACCCAAGGCTAAGGGTGTAGCGGGAATGCTCGTGTTGGCGGTATTCCCGCTAGGGCCTATCGGGATGCCAGGGCCAGGATCGTTGGGCAGAGTTTCAAGTGGCAGGGAGGGCACCGACAGAGTTGTGGTGGCGGCGCTAGCGTTGTCGATCTGAGCTGTGAGCCCCTGCCGCTGCAACTGGTCACGCAAAACAAAGGCATTGGATTGCTGCGCAAAACGCCCTGCTTGAATCACGGCAGGAAAGCTGCGGCGGTCAATGAAAGCATCTGGCCGGATTTGCCGAACCTGTTGTAGCGTTAACGGGTCAGAGCCAGAGACAAAAACTCGATAGGCTCCCACGACGCTGGGCAGAGGTGCGTAGGGCGTGCTGTAGGGAGAAGCAGAAGCAGGCGGCGCTAGATTCTCAGTGCCAGGATAAAAGGTGGTTTGCGCTAGAAGTGGCTCAGTCGCGCTGGATAACAGCAGGGGAGCTAATGCCAAAGGCAGCATGGTTGCTGCTGATATCGTTGCAGTCTGCCAATTTCTGGCCATGACACATCTCCCCACAAATTGCGTATTGGTTTTGTGCAATTTTTGCAGTCAGTCTATCACGCTCAATCGCAAGCGCAAGCGCAACTGCGGGCAAAAGTGAAGCCTCTGAAGTTGCGCTTAAATTTGAGCTGTGGATTCGGTTTATGAACTTGAGTCAGGGAATAAACACGGAATAGCCCCACTCACCCGAAGCACCCTAACAAACTCAAAGTCTGTCAATGGCACTCCAGCCAGTGGGGCCGAGAACTACGCCAGGAAACAGGGTTGGAACTGCCTCAGAGCACAGTTGCCTTAAGACGTCAGCCCTAAGACATCGACTGAATAATGTAGTCGAAGTAGGGAGCTGTTGCGACCGCATCTTCTTCGCTCAACAGCGCCAATGACGCCTGTTTTAGACAGCGAATCGCTTCAACCATACCGGGTACTGGTACACCCAGAGAGTTGTACATTTCGCGTACGCCGATCAAACCGATCTTTTCAATCGGTCCCTTGTCGCCAGCCAGCACGCCGTAGGTGATCAGGCGCATGTACCAACCGTAGTCGCGCAAGCAGAGAGCTCGCTGCCGTTCGCCGTAGGCGTTGCCACCTGGCGAGATGAAATCTGGGCGTTTTTTCCAGAGTTCACCGCTAGCCTGCTTGACAATCTTGCTCTCGTTTTCAGCCAGAGTAGACGCAATGCGAATGCGCTGACTGCCAGTGACTAGGAAGTCCCGGATGTTCTGGAGTTCATCCAGCGTCGGATAACGGAGTTCATCGTCTGCTTGAAGAAGAATTTGGCTAACTACACTCATGACTATCGACAATGCCTCTTGAGATAGCAGAAGGTACGCGGGTCGTAGAATGATCTACAAGAAATCCCTAAAGCGCTGACGCTACTGTTTTTCGTCATTCTACCGTTTGCCTTCCCCCTGGAGAAGTGTTCTAGTCCACGGCTTTGTGATGGATGCTGACAACCCGCTCAATGTTGGCTAGTTGCACGTCCGGTCAGACTGGCGATTAGCTCAACGAGCTCAGTAGGGTTGACGGGTTTGGCCAAATGACTTTGAAAACCAGCCTGCAAAGCGCGTTCTCGATCTTGTTTACGGGTGTAAGCAGTTAGAGCTACTGCTGGGATTTTACCGCCCTGGCCCAACTCCAGAGCCCGTACCTTGTGAATTAGGGCATAGCCATCTTCATTGGGCATGCCAATATCGCTAAGTAAGATGTCAGGGGGAACTCGCTTCAGAGCAGATAGCGCTTCAACGACAGAAGCAGCAGCTATCACCTCAGCGCCATTCACCGTTAAGGCTGTAACCAGCAAGTCTCGGGCATCGGCTTCATCGTCGACTACTAATACTCGCAAGCCGCTCAAGGAAGGGGCTTTGTCATAGCTAAGACTAAGCTCAGGCTCAGGTTGAGCTAGCTGCGCTGGCTGTGTTGTGGCCAGGCATGGCAGTTGTACGCTAAAAGTTGTCCCCTGACCCGGCCCTGCGCTATCGACCGCAACGGTACCGCCGTGAAGTTCGACCAAGTGGCGGACAATTGCTAACCCCAAGCCCAAACCGCCGTGGTTACGAGTTGTGGCACTATCCGCCTGTCGAAAGCGGTCGAAGACGAACGGCAAGAACTCGCTTGGGATGCCAATGCCAGTGTCTTGAACCTGAATCTGCACTTGCGAGGCCAAACGCCCTAACCGGACCTCAACCCACCCACCTTGGGGCGTGAACTTTACGGCATTAGAGAGCAGATTCCACACGACCTGTTGTAAGCGGCTAGCGTCGCCTCGGACCAGAAGGACTTCTGCTTGACGTTGATAACTCAGGGTAATTTGTTTGGCTTCTGCTGTGGGGCGAATGGTTTCAATGGCTGTTTCTAAAACCGAACTTAAATTGCAGGGCTGAATCTCCAAGCGGAGCTGGCCCTGAATAATGCGTGAGACGTCGAGCAAGTCGTCGATCAATTGAGCTTGCGCCCGAGCATTGCGTTCGATCGTTTCCAGCGCGCGGGCAGTGGTATCAGGATTCAGCCTGCCGCGACGCAACAGTTGCGCCCAGCCCAACATGCCATTCAGAGGCGTGCGAATTTCGTGGGAGAGCACCGAGAGAAATTCATCCTTCAAGCGATTGGCGGCTTCTGCTTCTCGACGGGCGGCTTGCTCACGCACCAGTAGTTGATCTTTTTGCTGATTGGCGGCTTCAAGTTGGGCGGTGCGCTCGTTGATGCGTTGCTCCAATTGGGCGTTGAGGGTTTGAATTTCAGCCTCAGCCGCTTTGCGCTGGGTAATATCTTGAACTAGGGCAACGAAGTAATCAATGGAACCGTCAAGATTGCGCAGACAGCGCGTAGAGATGCTGGCGTAAACCGCGGTGCCATCTTTGCGAATGAATCGTTTATCGATTGAGTAGCCTTCCTGCTCGCCGCTCAAAACCCGATTGAACTGGGCGACATCGGCTTCCATGTCTTCAGGATGCGTCAGTTCCACCCAGGTCATCCGCATGAGTTCGGAGCGGGAATAACCGAAAAACTCGCACAGTTTGTCATTCACCTCGATCCAGCCCTTCTCCAGGGAGGTGATTGCAATGCCAATCAGCGGCAGTTCAAAGTAACTGCGGAAGCGTTCTTCACTGCGGCGCAGGGCTTGCTCTGCTCGTATTTGCTCGGCAATTCGCTGCTCCAGGCTGGTGTTAACGGTCTGCAGCTCAGCCGTTCGCGCTTCGACTCGCTGTTCTAACTCGGCCTGCACCCGTTGCAAGGCTTGCTCAATCTGCTTGCGTTCGCTGATGTCGTAGAACGTCACGACCCCTGCAACGATTTGCCCTTCCTGGTCCCGGATGGGAGCTGAATTCACATGCAGGGTTGCGTAGGTGCCGTCCCCACGCAGAATCGTGATCTCCTCGCCAAGCACCACCTCGCCTCTCTGAATGGAACGGCTCAGTGGCCACTCGTCGGGGTGATAGGGCTGCCCATCGTCATGAAAGCCCGGGTAGACCGAATATTGCTCGACCCCTGTGGCGGCTAGAAACGAACGTCGCCAAATCTGCTCGACCTGGTCATTACCCAAAATCAGCCTGCCCGAGGGGGCTTCAGCAAGCATCACGCCAGCTGGCATCTGCTGCAACACCGCTTGCAGTAAACGGCGTTCGTCTTGCCATTGCTTCAGTAAGTGCTCGCGTTCGGCTTCGGCCCGCTTTTGTTGGGTGATGTTGATCGAGGTACCGGCCAGCAAGCGCCGCCCTAGAGCATCTTGCATTGGAAATTTGAAAGACAGCCAGTAATGCTCACCGTCCTCACTGCGCGAAGTTTCTAAGCGCTCAATCGCTTGTTCTCCAGCCAGGGCTGCTAGGTCGTTGTCCCGAACTTGCTGTGCGGTTTCACTCGGAAAAAAGTCAAAATCTGTTTTGCCCAGCCATTCTCCTGCCGGTCGGTTGAACAAATGCTCAGCCAGACGATTGACATAGAGATAACGCCCTGCTTCATCCTTGATGAAAGCGGTAGCAGGGATATTGCTCATGAAGTTCTGGAATAGTTTCTGACTTTCCCGCAAAGCAGTTTCAGCCCGTTTGCGTTCGGTCAGGTTCAAAGTAAAGCAAACTGTGAGGCTCGATGAGGTTTCTAAACGGGCACCGCCAATTAGCACCGGTACCCGGCTACCATCCTTACGGACAAACTCTTTCTCAAAGGGTCTGAATGCCCCCGTGCGCTCTATTTCTCGTTGGGCTCGCTCATCTAGTTGCAGATGTTCTTGGGGCGTGATTGCGGCCCACTGCACTTTGCCAGAACACAGTTCTGCACGGCTATAGCCCACGATGGCGAGGAAGGCGTCGTTGGCGTCAGTGATATAACCCTTAGAATCCGAAAAGTTGATGCCAATAATGTTGGACTCCACTACGCACCGAAAACGGGCTTCACTAGCCCTTAGCGCATCCTCAGCCTGCTTACGCTCGGTGACATCAGTGAGCATGGCCAGTACGCCTAAAAACTCACCGCTACTGCTGAGGATCGGATTGGAAGAAACAATCGCCCAAAAATCAGAGCCGTCTTTGTGACGATAGCGAAAATCAAATTGCTCCCTGATGCCCTGCTGACGGCGTTTTAGATTGCGTTGTGCTTGAGGCTGAACTGCCTCATCCATAAAGTCAAAGATCGAGCGGCCCAGCATTTCTTCGACGCGGTAGCCCAACATCTGAGCCAAGCGTTGATTGACATACTCGGTGTATCCCTGAGCGTCAAAAGCCCAGATTCCTTCATAAGCAGTGTCAATAATGCGGCGATAGCGTTCTTCACTTAACTGCAGTGATTTCAAACTGGCCTGTGAGCGCTGTTGGCCCCTGCGAGCCCGGGCATTGAGCAAGCTCAGCAGCAACGTCACCAGCACAAATAAGCCCAAACGAACCCAGTCAGTCAAACGCAACTGGCTGAGGCCAGCTAGCCCGGCATCAGGGGCAACGACAAAACAAAGCGTTGCCAGCGTTGACAACCCAATTGCTAGCAAGGCCGATCTTAAGCCGCCGTACCCAGTCGAGACCGCAACAGCTGTATAGAACAGAGCAAATGTGGTCAGGTCCAGCAGGCGTTGGAGCAGCAGCGTCAGCAACAGCGCTAGCCCAACGGTCAGCACTGCAATACCGGATTGCAGTAGCTGAGAGCGGATCAGTCTGAGCATATTCAATCGTTGGCCACTTCTTTGGCTGTGTCTTGCGCTGTATCTCTCTTAGTAGAAATCAGGAAGTGCTAACCCAAGCAAGTGTCCTTAGGAGGATCCGCAATTGAATTCACCCCGCTTCAGAAAGATTTAGCCGCTTGCTGGGACAGACTTGTTGAGACAGTCTTTTGGGATAGAGCATTATTGCCTCTACGGCTTGCTGATCGGTGCAAAGCTATTAACGAACTGGTCAAACGCTTCGTCAAAGCGCTGGTCGTTGCTTGGGGCTTGATAGGTCAACCGGTAAGACTTGCTGCCACCCCTGACATAAACACTGCGCACACGGTAGGACTGTCCTGATTGCGTTAAAACTAGCGTCTGAATTACCCTTGGCCCCTTGGTATCCGCCTTGGGGGTTTCTAGCTGAACATCTTGCACAGAGTCAGCCGTTTTCTTTAGAGCCGTTAAAGTCGCCTGTGCTGCTGCCTCAGGCTCAGCCTGGGCTTGCCGCTCAATCAGAAAAAATAAACTTGCCGCCGAGGGGTCAGCAGGAGCGTCTCCAGGCAAAAAGCGTACTCGGCTGAGCTGGCCTGGCGCTAATCCCTCATCCAATACCTGCCAGCCCACAGGATAATCAACCTTGTAGCCCGGCCCAGTGTAGGCAGCGCTGCTGAGGCTATCGAGCTCCGCCTGACAAATCTGAATCTGACTGCCGTCCTGGTTGGTGTGGACCTGATAGGTGCTGGCTTCCGCTTTGAACCGAATCGCGTAGCCGGGCTCTGTGGGAGTTGGTGTTTGGCAAAGATCGGCAGTATTCCAGGCAGCGGCGTTACTTTCAACCACCTCAGGCACCTGGACTAACCCCTCTTCTTTTTGCAAATAGTCTTTGGCGATCTGAATAACAGCGGTGGGTGCTGCAGTCATTCCAGGGGTGGCAGAACTTACAGCGGCAGAGTTTGGGGCATCCGGAGCAGTAGCAGAACGGCAACCAGATAAGCCCAGCAAAAGCAGTGGCCAAAAAAGCAGTGACCAAAAAAGCAGCGGCCGACTCTCTTCTCTCCCCCAGGAGTGGCTCCAATCACTTGAATGACTCATGGCTCCCCCACTTTGACTGTTTGGATTTTACGGCAGTCGGCGCCAGCTCCCAGGCCAACACAGGCAAACCTTAAAGGCGACAAAGAACGCAGACCATAAAAACAAGCGACCCTGGAAATCTCCAAGGCCGCTTATTCAAAATGTCTCAATAGATTAATGAGTTCACGAACTAGTTCAAGAGGCTAGTTCAATCAAGCAAATTCAACCGAGCAAAGTTAGCTTAGCTAATTGGGGCTTAGCTAACTGGGGAAGAGTAGCTCATCAGGTTGAGCACATCGCGCACAACACTATAACCAGCCAAATCCCACAGCAGGTAGGCTACAAAGCCAACCATGGCAAAGCGAGAGTTCCAAATTTCAGTTTGAGGTGTCCAGCCCCAGCGCCACTCGTTGCGGCTATGAGTTGGATCTAGGGGATCAATTGCAGGAGTAACGTCAGCAGTTTTGAGAGTCATGTCCCAGTTCCTCTAAATAATGTTTTGTTGGTTGCTTGGTTGGTTGACCGTCGTTAGTTAATAGAAGTCACCACCGTACGGCGAAGCCAGTTGCTGAATTTCAGGGTTGAGTTCCAGCGCCAACACGCAAATGTAGAATTTAAACGTTTGAAGCACGCTGAAGGCAAAAGACGCCAAGCCTAGAAAGTTGAATTAGAAGCTAAATCAGCTCAGGCTGTTTTGGCTATGTCTTAGGCGTTTTCCGCTGCAAACTTCAGACGAATAGCGACGCCAATACCAGCCAGAAGACCCACAATACCGATGATTAAAGCGGGAGGGATGGCGATGGGCTGATCAGCAACGTTCAACACATCCTGAACTACGCTGTAACCGGCAATATCCCACAGCAGATAGGCAACAAAGCCAATCATGGCGAAACGGCCATTCCAGATTTCAGCTTGGGGAGTCCAGCCAAACAGGAAAGCGTTGCGGTCGTAGGAAACGATATTGGCGGCGTCGGTGGTAGGGGTAGCCGACTTTATCGGGGATTCAGTAGCCATTGCTTAATACTCCTAAACAAAATCGCTATGCCCCTATCCTATTGACCTCACCTGGGTCTGCTGTCTACCTATAGGCACAACAGTCCTATCCATCTACAGAGATAGCCTGGGCTTGATAACTCTCGCTGGGATCCCCCCTAGTGCAGCTAAGCCTAATCACTCAGCGCTAAGTTTTATTACTGGAGTCCGGGTCAGTCACTGGAAGTCTACGCTCAAACAGTCTGATTTCGGACACCTCTGCAACGCCACTGCAACGCCACTGCAACGCCCAAGTTCTGCCTCAGTTCAGGGAGCATAACTCACCGTGTTTGCGGCACTCGTTGCCTGAGACCTGAGGCTTAATCCTAGCGATTAGGATTGCGATCGATGTACAGGTCACTGCTGGTTAACCCGCCATCGAAGTAGACTCCCAAGAACTCAGTGGGCATTCCAGCTCTGCCTTCAATTGCGATCTTGAGCTTGGTGGGGTCAGCAGTCGGATGGGTAGCAATTTTCCAGCGCTCACACATAGCACGGGGGCCAGTTTCTAACCGTGACAACCCCGTTTGGCTACAGCCATCTTGCAGAACAATACCCTGGGAGTTGCCGTCCTCCACCTGAGTTTCGCCATTGGCAAGCACACCACCAGCGGCAATGTAAGTGGAGTTCTCAGTCCAATGGATTTCTTGTCCCTTACGCACAGCCCCCATAATCGTTAGAGCCTCAGCGGTACGAGCCCGAGTTACCTGCCCTAGAAGGGTTGGTAGAACTAGCGCCCCCAAAATCCCGGTTATTAGAATAACCACCAGCAACTCGATCAGCGTGAATCCTGCAGACCTCTCACGGTGAGTGTACATTTGGCCTCTAATCGTGCACAAAGGGTAGTCATTACCGAGACACATACGGAACTGTTTCATGTGTCTTATAAACCCAGGCTACAGTGATTGCACGGAGGTCTTATCCGTAGAACCACAGCTTTCACAATATCTTGATGAGAACAGAGCCTAAAGTTAGCGCGACATTAATGACAGCGGTTTCAGTACAACTACGCAAATAGCAGCAGAGTCACCCACCCTGCCTGCATCTCAACGCGGCCACTCCAACACTGGTAAAATCACGGTCTGTGTCGGTGTCATGTGTTGGTACCAGTGTCTTAAGCAGCCACTTGTCGTTCAGGGGATGATCAATTGGCCTCAGTTCTAGCGAGTATCCAGCAGTTGGGTGTACCTTAAGTCGCTGCATCTGAGACAGTTTCGCAACTACCAAGACCAGGCAGTGCGCTTCTTTGCACCCAAGACGGTTTTGGTAGGTGACAATGCCCAGGGCAAGTCCAACCTCTTAGAGGCAGTGGAATTGCTGGCGACCTTGCGCTCCCACCGTTGCACCCGGGATCGGGATTTGGTGCGTCAGGAAGAGGAAGCTGCACAACTACAGGCAGAGCTTGAGCGTTTGGGCAGTGCCATGGAGTTAGGGCTGATCTTGCGCAGCAATGGGCGGCGCACAGCCCGTCTCAATGGTGAAACCTTACGCCGTCAGCTCGACTTTCTCGGCAATCTGAATGCGGTTTTGTTCTCTAGCCTGGACCTCGACTTGGTGCGCGGTGGCCCTGAGGGTCGTCGCGTTTGGTTAGATACAGTTTTGGTGCAACTGGAGCCCATCTACGCGCACATTTTGCAGCAGTATGCTCAGGCCTTACGCCAGCGCAACGCCCTGCTACGACAGGGCGAAACCGACCGCTCACAGCTCGTGTTATGGGATGCACAGTTGGCAACAACAGGGGCTCGTGTTACCCGCCGTCGGGCCCGCTTACTGACCCGCCTGGCGCCGCTGGCCTGTCGTTGGCATGCTTCGATCAGTGGCCAAAGCGAAGCCCTAACCGTGCAATATACACCCCGGATCTTGCACAGCCAACCGGAGCTCAACTTGGACGATCCTGTCGTTGTGCAACAGGCTTTTCTGGACGAGATGCAATCCAAAGCCGAGGCTGAATGGGCTAGGGGCACTAGCTTAGTTGGTCCTCACCGCGATGAGGTCACGCTGACGATTAATGAAACGCCTGCACGGGCCTATGGCTCCCAAGGCCAACAGCGAACTCTGGTTTTAGCGTTGAAATTAGCAGAGCTGGAACTGATTGAAGCAGTAGTTGGTGAACCACCTTTGTTGCTGCTTGATGATGTGCTGGCAGAACTTGATCTGCGCCGTCAGAACCAACTGCTGGATGCCATTCAAGACCGGGTGCAAACGATTATTACAACTACACACCTCGGTTCTTTTGACGCCCAGTGGCTAACCAGCGCCCAAGTGATGCATGTACAAGCGGGTCGGATTCTGGCCTAATTCTGGCCCAAGTCTGGCGTAATTTAGACACCGCATATCTAGCACCCTATCAGGGCTAGATCCGTGCTGAAGCGTTTCCTGAAAAGTGTCCTGAAGTGTAGAGGCTATCCGAGAAAAGAACCAATAACTTATCTAAAAACTTATCCACGAATTCATCTAAAGGTTCAACAATAAGAATTTAAGAATAAGGGTTCGGGAGCTGGCAGCTTTTAAGACAAAGTAAGACAAAGCTGCTTGCTGAAGTGCCTGAAGGACCAGCGCAAAATCAGCAACTTATGGGTTCGCCCCAAAGATTTGCGAGAGATTTGCGCAGTAGCCCACAGAGCTTTAAAGTTCTTGAACACTCGCGGATCGCAGGGAAGCGACATTACCACCTAGGGGCATCGGGCAGCTATGGATGAATTAGAGGCACGACTCCATCAACTCGTAATCACAACCTGTCAAGAAAAACCAGGCAGCCTGAAGCGCAGCCGAGGTTTAACCCAGCTCATTCGGCTTGTGCTCCGGTCGGGCAAGCTCTGGAAGGAGTACGCCCCCTACTACGAAGATGCCTTGCAACAAACCTGGTTATACTTCTGCCGCAACCTCTGTGAGGCCACCACTGGCGAAGCCTATGACCCCAACCGCAGCAGTATTAGCACCTGGCTGAACGCTTACCTCAAACGTCGGCTGCAAGATTACCGGATCCAGACTGAGCAAGCCCGCAGAACGCAAGCGAGTAGTCACGGTGACGCTGACGATCTGCTCGATCCGTTGGATCTGTTAGAGGCGCCTGCTGATATTCCACCGATTCTGGAAGCGACCCAGCGCTGGGCTGAGTACGATGCCACTGATGAACTACGCCGCACCCACATTCAGGGGCACCCTCGAGTGAATTGCCAAGTCTTGATCCTACGGCGCTTGCCTCCAGAAACCAGTTGGAAGGATCTATCTATAGAATTCAACTTGCCAATTCCCACGTTGAGCAGCTTTTATCAACGGCAATGTTTGCCGCGTCTGCGTAAATTTGGTGAATTGCAAGGATATCTATAGCAGAGTGGTAGGCCCAGTATGGCTAACAGGACAAATGGAAATCTTGACGGAATATCCTTGCCGATTACACAGACAGCTCGTCGTACAGCTCAGCAATTTGCGGCACAGCAACCCACATCGGAAAAAGCAGAGCAGGTTCGTCTGAACACCCTGGCAGTTTGGGTCGTGAATGACTATTTGCAAATGCTGGGCATGGCCACAGACCTGCAACAGAGCGACCTTTGCAATCCAGTCGTGCGCCTGTGTGCTAACACCGCCGATCTGCCAGTCGTCGGCACTGGACGGTTAGAATGCCGACCGCTGCGAGCCCAGGAGCAAATCTGCCAGATTCCCGAGGAGGTTTGGCAGGATCGCATCGGTTATGTATTTGTTCAAATGCAGGACTCACTGCGGGAGGCAACCCTATTAGGCTTTGTGCCAAGGGCAGTCGCTGCGCTACCGATTAGTCAGTTGCAATCGCTCGACGCTCTCTTGGTTCACCTCGATCGACTTCAGCAGGCTCGCTTAACTTCTGGGAACCAGATCAATTTGAGCCCAGTGAGTTTGAGTCCAGTAAATTTGAGCCAGTGGTTGCAGAATATCCAAAATACTTTTGAAGAGGGTTGGCAAACGATTGAGACAATTTTTCAGTCCTCAGCAGCCAACTTAGCCTTTAGAAGATCTAGAAGCATTGAGCCACCCTTTGAACCGGACCCAGAGCAGGCTGAGCTTTGGATTGGGCGCGCCAAATTGATTGACTTTGGCATTCAACTGGCAGAACATCCCCTCGCTTTAGTCGTTGAACTGCGACCGCCTGTAGATTCCTCAATTCAGACCCTAAAGGTAGAGGTTCGCCTACAGGTTCATCCAACTGGCGAGCATCCTTATCTACCCACTAACCTGCGGCTGATTGTGCTGGACGAGTTTGGCACCGTTTTTTTAGAGGCCCAATCCAGAAGCACTGATAACTACATTCAATTGCAGTTTCGGGGTAGTCCTGGCGAACGCTTTAGTGCTGAGCTGGTACTGGATGAAGTCAGTATCACCGAAGCATTTTTGCTCTAACTAGCTCAGGGAGACAGCCGTGGGTAAGTTAGTCATTTTGAAGCTGGGCGGCAAGATTGAACAGGGCTTTTCCGTAACACTGCAAATTGGCGAGGAGGGCGAGCGTCCTACCTCAGAAATCAATGGCAAATTGCCACCAGCCACCGAGTTGCTCTTGCTCTATGGTCAGTGGCAAGCCGCCTACCGTCGCTTAGATTTACGACCTCGTTTAGAGGCACCGGCAGCTCAAGTCACCAATGTTTCTGTCTTGGAAAACTGCACCAATGCCGCTGGGAAACTGCTGGAGCATCTAAATATTTGGCTCAATAGCGAATCGTTCCGTCCAGTGCGCGAGAAGTGGCTAGAAAAGCTCACGCCCCAGGATGAAGTGCGCATTATTCTGCAAACCGAAGACCAGCGGCTTCAACGTTTGCCCTGGCATCTTTGGGATTTAATCGAGCGTTATCCCAAGGCAGAATTGGCTTTGGGTGCGCCCGTTTATGAACAGCTACAACGGCCCTCAGCAACCACAGAACAAGCCACAATCCTGGCGATTTTAGGCAATAGCATTGGCATCAATACTCAAGCTGATCGCACCTTATTAGAGCAGCTACCTCAAGCGAAGCTGCACTTTCTCGTCGAACCTCAACGCCAAGATTTGACCGATCAGCTCTGGGCAACTGATGGCTGGGATATTCTCTTTTTTGCCGGCCACAGTTCAAGCCTTGCCAATGGGGATGGCTGCATTGCGATCAACCCAACCGAGCATTTAACCATTGCCCAACTCAAATACGGGCTAAAAAAAGCGGTCGAGCGTGGCTTAAAAATTGCCATTTTCAACTCCTGTGATGGCCTGGGATTGGCGCAAGCACTGGCGGAGCTACAGATTCCGCAGTTGATTGTGATGCGTGAGCCAGTGCCAGACCGAGTCGCCCAAGCCTTTCTGAAGTATTTTCTAGCAGCCTTTGCCGACGGCCAACCCTTCTATTTAGCCGTGCGCGAGGCTCGGGAACGTTTGCAGGGCATGGAAGACCAGTTTCCCTGTGCCACCTGGTTACCAATCATTTACCAGAATCCGGCAGAAGCTCCCCCCACCTGGCAGTCGCTCTGCTCGGCTCCCGCTAAACCTCAGCTCAGACCCCCAAAACCAGAACTCAAGTGGCGCACGGCTCTGCTCATCAGCCTGGGGATTACTGCTGTTTTGTTAGGTCTGCGGCATGGGGGTTGGCTGCAATCCCTAGAACTGAAAACCTTTGACCAACTAATCCAGTTGCGTCCAGACGAAGCTCCAGACGCTCGCCTGCTCGTGGTCACGATTACCGAAGCCGACGTTCAGGCCCAGAATCCAGATCAGCGACGCGGTTCCCTCTCCGATCAAACGCTCGACCGGTTATTGCAGAAGATTGAGCAGTATCAGCCACGAGCTATTGGTTTGGATGTCTATCGCGACTTTCCGGTGGCGGACAAGATGACGAAGTTAGCTTACCGTCTGGAGCGCAACCCGCATTTCATCGCCGTTTGTAAGGTCAGCGATTCAGACAGTAGCAACCCTGGGGTGCCGCCGCCGCCAGAAGTGCCATCAGAGCGGTTAGGCTTCAGTGATGTGGTGGTCGATGACGATGGCATTCTCCGCCGGCACCTACTCACGCTGACTCCCGACCCCGCTTCACCCTGCACGACACCCTACGCGTTCAGCACCCAGTTGGCTTTTCGCTACCTGGCGGTTGAGGGTAAACTGCCCCAGTTTACGCCGGAGGGCAACTTGCAGTTGGGCAACACAGTTCTGAAGCGCTTGCGGCCCCATCAAGGCGGCTACCAGCAGATCGATGCTTGGGGCAACCAGATTTTGCTCAACTACCGCTCCTACCGGTCCCCTCAAAACTTTGCTCCCCAGGTCACCCTCAGCGAAATTTTGGCTGGGCAACTTCGACCGGACCAGGTGAAAGACCGCATTGTCCTAATTGGCGTCACTGCCCAAAGTTTCAATGACTACTGGGCCACACCCTACAGCCAGGGACCCCAGCAAAAAATCCCAGGTGTGTTAATTCAGGCGCAGATGGTCAGCCAACTGCTGAGTGCCGTTCTCGACCAGCGACCGCTATTAGGAACCTGGCCACTCTGGGGCGATATTCTCTGGATTTGGAGCTGGTCGCTATTGGGCAGTGGGCTAGCCGTTTGGGGTAGCCACCGTTCAGTGCGACATCTAGCTCTGGCTGTCAGCCTAGCAGGCGGTGTCTTATTGACCGCCTGCTGGGGGCTCTTAATTGGCGGCATTTGGGTTCCCCTAGTACCGTCAGCTCTGGCGCTGCTGGCAGGGAGCAGTAGTGCGAGGGCTCATCGCCTTTCACCAACGAAGCTTTCTCAATCTCTTGAATGAGTGTCTTTTGAATAGGTTGCACAAATTACTTCAACGCTTCTCTCTAGGCCCTTTAGCTGCCTCAGTCATATGAAAACTCTTTTAGTCTCGCCCTTGACCTTGGCCCTAGCTATAGGGCTATTGGCCGGTCTGCCCTTGATTGCCCTAAGTTCTCCAACGCCCACGACAAGATTGGCGCAGTTTGTGCCGCCGCCAGTGCCGCCACAAGGGGCCCCCGGCCAACGCCAGGGTGCTGCCAGCCGCGGCCAGTGTCCAAGCACAACCAAGCCACTGACGGCGCTGGTGCCTTTGTTTTCAGGCAATAATCCAGGCCGGAGCAATATACCAAGCCAAAGTAATCCAATACTTCAAAGCAATCCAGAATCAATCACCAGCTTGGTTTGGGGGTCAACGGCGTCTGCGCGACCCGGCTTTTGGTTTTATGTGCCCTACGCGGTGCAACCTCAGCCAACGCTTGAGTTTGTGCTGCAAGATGACCAGGGCAACACTATCTACAAGACCGAGCTTGCAGGAACTTTGCCCGGTGTGGTTGGGGTTCAGTTGCCTGAGACTGCGGCGCCACTCAGTCCAGATAAGCCTTATCACTGGTACTTTCTGGTGTACTGCAACCCTAATGAGCCTGTGTTCGTTGATGGCTGGATCCAACGCTCCAACCTCAGCTCTGCCCTGCAGAGGCAGCTCGCCACTGCTCCGCCTCGTCAGAAGTTGGCTCTTTACCGGGCCAACGGCTTCTGGTATGACACGCTCACGATAGCTGCCGAACTACGCCGTACAAACCCCACTGACCCCAGCCTACTGACGGCTTGGACCGACCTGCTGCGGAGCATCGGGCTAGAAGCGCTCAATGCCGAACCAGTCGTGCCTTGCTGTACAGCCAAACCTTAACTTCTATCTTTAGGCATAGAACTGAGCGCCAAATCAAGCTGAGACTTGAGCAGGTCTAAAAAATCCAAAAACCCGGACAGCCAAGCTGAACCGGGTGGAGCGATGTTTGGTGGTTGGGAAGAGGAAACCCGGATGGCAGGCATCCGTCCGGGAACGTTAGTTTGGCTTTAGTGTTAAGCTCCTAAAGCTTAATTTGTTTGCTCAGGCTTCAACTTCGCCCGATGAGGCTAAGCCGCATCACCCGACCGGGTGAGTGACTTAATTGGCTTTCTCTGTCTGGCATGCCCTTTAGCCTTCAGCGCTAGTCGATACTGAGGCCACCGACAACCCTGGGGCGTTCTCGCTTAGCCACAGGAGCAGTGCGAGCTTCGCGCTCTTGCTTGTTATGTCCTTGAAAGTATTCCAGCCACATACCGGGTGCGTTTAGCGTCTCGCCGCCGTGCTTGGTTGCTCGCTGTCGGACTTTGCACAGAACCGGCGTGTTCACGCAGAGTCCCGAGATAATCACCTGTCCTTTGGTGAGGGCCGGTAGCTCCTTAAGCAGGTCGCGGCCCGCTGCTTCTACGCCGTATTTGAGGCTGTCCTGGTCCACCGGGTTGACGATGCGCATGATGAACTGGCTCATGCACTGCGACAGCACATCAGAATCGAGCTTGCCGGGACGCTGCGTAATCAGACCAACGCCCAGACCAAACTTGCGCCCTTCGCTGAGAATTGTGCGTAACACTTGCTTACAGCGGGAGGGTTCGCCTGCTGGCGCGAAGCGATGAGCTTCCTCTAGCAAAACGAACACTGGATAGGGCAAAAAGTTCTCGTCGGACTCCTCCAGATTGCCTTTGTGGGTGTTCATGCGAGCGTGGTTCGTCTGCCGCAAAATTGCAGCACAAATGACCTGCTGCTCTTCTTGCGAGATTTCGTTCATTTGCAGGACGGTAACCTGTCCCGGCTGAAACAAGTCTTTAGGAGCCAAGTGCTCCTGGACATGGAAGTAGGATGAGCGAGCCAGTTTTTCTAATTTCCACTCCAGGGCGGGAGCCGAGGAGCCTGGTTTTTCATTGCCCTCATCATCCACCGAACGGTCGACATCGAAGATCATGCCGATCAAATCCTGGATGTCCCAACGCTTGGAGCCACCGCGACTTTTGATCAACTGAGCATGAGCTTTACTCAAAATTGATTGCTGCCGGTCGCTCATCGGCGGCAACAGGGTTAGCAAGTCGTAGTAGTCCAGCGAGGAAATGCGAATTTTGACTTCGCTAGGAGCCAACACTTTCACGAGCGGAGCGTAGCCGTCGTCTGTGGCAAAGGCGGGATGTCCTCGCAACTCTGTGAGGGTTCCATATTCACCATGTGGGTCGAAAATTAGAACGGCAGCGCGGTTGTAGGGACGGAGCAGTTCTTCAATGAGTACGCCAGCGGTATAGGACTTACCCGAGCCAGTTCCAGCCAGAATTGCCATGTGGGTGCTAACCAGTTCTTTAACGTCCAGCACTACAGGCACAGCTCCAGACTCACGCAGCAAAATTGAGCCAATGGTGGCGGAGCCGACTTCTCCCGACTGTTTTTTGCAAAGAATTTGTCGCAGTGTTAGGTCACTACAGAGATAAACTTTGGCCCCTGGGTCTGGGCTTTTGCGAGGGTTCATAAACCCTAAGCTGGGGCTGAAGTAGCCAATGACATCCACCACTACTTCGTAGATTTCAGGATTGGAGTAGTGAAAGCCAATCAGAGCAGCAATGGCTTCGGGGCTGATTGTGGTGTCAGCAAAAATACGGTCCGGCAGATGCTCAATGAGTTTGAGGGCGGAAATCTTGCCCAGGATTTCTAATGGTTCCTGTCCAGGCTGGGGAACACAGTAATAGACAAACTCACCAATTTTGACCAGCCGATTGTTGGAGGTGATAAACACATACTGACTGGCATTTTCCCCTGGCCCCTTGACCGTGCCAATCACCTGCTGCTCAGCCGCCTCAGTGGCTAGGGAGGCCGGAGGAATTGAACCTGTTTTGGGTTCTGCCTCAGTTCTTGCGACTGCAAATAGCTCACGCTGAGCAGCACCGTTCTGGCTGCTGCGAGCCACCACTTTTTCCACCATTGTCTGCCGGGTCCTTCCCCACAATTGGGCGTACCTTGCTTTAAGACACTCTAATGCTTTCACACAAGAGTTGCGCTATTTTTCAGGGTGGAATTGGGGTGAATTAGGTGTTGGGGATTGAAGGTTGAGGGTTAGATGGGTCTTCTGACCTGTAATTGCTATTGTCCCAAGCTAGAGCATCCGCCAGCTAGTGACGGCTGAGTAGGTATGAGCACAACTGGCACTCTGTAGGATCGTCCCGGTCCCTGAGCAGGCTAGTATGGAACGCTGAGCTCAACGTCCTACTAGCTGCCGGTTAGCGAGCTAAGCACAAGATGGCAAAAGCTCTGACCTAACTTAACGACCTATTTCGCCTCCATCAGATTGTCACCGGCGTGGACATCGGCTACTAGGGGAACAGAGAGAGTCACAGCTGATTCCATGATCTGCTTAATCTGCGGCTCTAAACTCGGCCACTCGTCACGGGGCACTTCCAGAACCAATTCGTCGTGAATCTGCAAGAGCAACCGCGCCTGACAACCCTCGGCTTGGAGGTAACGGTGCAAATTCACCATGGCGATTTTGACAATATCAGCACTCGTGCCTTGGATCGGTGCGTTAACCGCTGCCCGCAGTAGCGCTGCTCGTTGCCCTGGCCCTAGGGAATTGAGGTTACGGAAATAGCGACGGCGGCCCAAAATCGTCTCGACATAACCACGGTCTTGCGCCTGATCTTCGATGCGCTTCATGTATTCAAAGATGGCAGGATAGCGCAGTTTGAAGGCATCAATAAACGCTTTGGCATCCCGGATAGAAATGCCAGACTCTCGGGCAAAGCGCTGAGCACCAATCCCGTAGATCACACCGTAGTTGATCACCTTAGCCAGACGCCGTTCTTCGGAATTCACTTCTTGCTTGCCCAGCAATAATTGGGCCGTCAGGGTGTGAACGTCCTCATTCTGGTTGTAGGTCTTAATCAGCAGTGGTTCCTGGGTGAGGTGGGCCAGAATTCGCAGTTCGATTTGTGAGTAGTCAGCTGCGACTAGCAGCCAGCCCGGCTCAGGAATAAAAGCCTTGCGAATCTGGCGACTAAAGGCCGTTCGAATCGGAATGTTTTGTAAGTTGGGATTGGAGCTGGACAGCCGACCAGTTGCGGTAATCGCCTGATTAAAGTCAGTGTGAACCCGATGCGTATCTGGACGCACCAGGGTTGGTAAGGTGTCTACATAGGTTGATTTCAGCTTGGCCAGAGTGCGGTGCTCTAAAATCGTGTCGATCAGCGGATGGTCACCCTGCAGCTTGTCCAGAACAGCGGCATCGGTTGAGTAGCCACTGGCCATGCGGCGCGACTTTTTCTTGTCTAGGTTTAGCTTTTCAAAAAACAGTTTGCTGAGCTGCTGCGGCGAGTTGAGATTGAAGCTCTCGCCAGCTTGCTCGTAGGCCCGAATCTCAATTTTCTTGAGGTCTTCTTCTAGCGCCTTAGAGAACTCGGCCAGATAGGCACTGTCGATGCGGATGCCCTGCCACTCCATGTCTGCCAGAACTGCCTCTAGCGGCAATTCGACCTGGCTCAGTAGTTGCTTCAGTTCTGTAAACTCTGCCAGCTTTTCGCGCAGGATGGGAACCAAGCGGTAGGTCGTATGTACATCCATGCCGCAGTAGTCAGCGACGGCTGGAATAGAAATATCGGCAATGGTTTGCTTTTTGTCTTTGACCAGATCTTTGTAACTCAGCGCTTGGATGCCCAAGTAACGCAGAGATAGCTCGCTCAAGCTGTGGCCTGTTTCTGGATCGAGCAGGTAGCTCGCCAACATCGGGTCGAATACCACCCCGCGTAGTTCAATACCCTGACCGCGCAGAATCAAACGGTCGAACTTGGCATTTTGCAAGACTTTGGGATAAACATCGCTCTCCAAAATCTCGCGCAGTTCCGAGCGCACTAGATCGAGATCTAGGGTTTGACCGGCAGTATGGGCAATGGGAATATAGGCCAGCTCCGTAGCTGTCTCTCCCCAACAGCAACCTAAGCCAACCAGGGTGGCATCGAAAGGGCTCAGCGCTGTCGTTTCGGTGTCCCAGGCAATGGGCGTCTCAGGATCTTGATGCTTGAGTAACCGTGCTTTTAGCGCTGCTAATTTCTCAGGCGTATCAATAATTTGCGGCTCAATTTTGACCACAGGCTCCGCCTGTGACTGCTCCGTTTCTTCCGCACTGAAGAAGCTCAAATCATCGTCATCAAACTGCGGCACAAAGGCTGGCTGAGCCTGACGTTTGGCTTGGGGGCGAGGCGCAACTTCAATCGGTATCTCAGCCCCACCAAATACAGATTGCAGGCGCTGAATCTGATTGACAAAGGTCTGGAATTCTAGCTTCTCTAAACTGTCGATGACTTCTTGGGCATTGAAACCCGTTAGCTTGCATTCATCCAGCGACAAAGCCAGGGGCACATCCTGCACAATCCGGGCGAGGTGCTGCGAGTGACGGGCGCTCTCGATGCCTTCCTCTAGTTTCTTTTTGACTGCCCCTTTCATCTCAGGCAGCGCTGCCAAAATATTGTCTAGAGAGCCATACTCACTTAGTAGCTTTACCGCCGTTTTTTCGCCAATGCCCTTGACGCCGGGAATGCGGTCTGAACTATCGCCGCACAGGGCTTTGTAGTCCACAACCTGGTCGGGCCGGATGCCAAGTTTGGCTTGCACTTGCTCAGGACCATATTCGGCAATTCGGTCTTTGCTACTGAGGTGCAGCACACTAATCCGGCGATCAGGATCCACTAACTGGAACATGTCCTGGTCGCCGCTCAGCACCTTCACCTGATAGCCCGCCGCGCTGCCTTGAGCCGACAGAGTGCCCAGCACATCATCCGCTTCAAAGCCAGGTGCCGAGCAGGTGGCCAGGTTCAAGCTCCTCAGCAACTCCTTGAGATTGGCCAGGTCACTGATGAACTCCTGAGGCGTCTCAGCCCGCCCTTCTTTGTAGGTGGCGTCCGCTTCGTGACGGAACGTGGGCGTCGACAGGTCAAAGGCAACCGCAACCGCTTTGGGCTTCTCGCGCTCCAACACTTCCAACAGAGCCTTGAGAAAGCCGAAGCAAACGCTGGTGGGAATGCCAGTGGAGGTGCGCAATCCCCCCTCTCGCCCATAGGCAAAGGCAAAGAAGGAGCGGAAGGCCAGGGAATGCCCATCCACCAGCAGCAGAACATCGGAGTTTGCGGCAGGGGTGACGGGGGGCTGTGCCGTAGACGCAGCCGTCAGAGCAGCATCAGAGGAAGATTGGAGCATACCTCTATTGTATTAGCGCAGCGTACTGGTGTATTCACACGGCGTACTGGCGGCTGTGCCTCTGCGAACCAGGCGCAGCAAGGCTGTTCAGCTTTGAAAAGCTAGGGAACCAACTGCCAGAGGTCCTTCAGCTTGGCAACAGGCTTGAGCTGATAATTCTGCTCAGTCAACTGCGAACGCATCAGCTTAGAGGGCTGATATAGAAACACCGAGCTGAATGTGTCTAGACCGTCGAGTAGATCCGGTTGGAGCTGCCTAGACTCTAAGGTACAGGTATGACAGGTGGGTTGTAAGCGCAGGCGGACATGTGGGTCTAGGAGGTAGCTCAGCGAGAGCAACTGGCCCATGCGAGCGTCGCTCAAGATCAGGGGGTTGCTACCCTGATTCACGTGTTGCGCCACTTGAGGATTGTCATAACTCTTGCCTTTATTCCACCAAGTTTGGGATTGCGAGTTGACAACACAGGAGAGCAAGCCACCGCTGAGAACCAGCACCAACATGAGCTGACCCAGCCGCTGTTGCCATTGGCCCCACGGCGACTGATGCCAGGTCGTTAAGTGAGCAGCAATACAGTAGGCCACAGCCAAGCGAATGCCCAGAAAACAGGGAGCTAAATAGCGGGCAACGCTAGAGCGTCTGCCACCTAAAATCAGATCGGGCAACGCTAGAGCTAGGGCGGTTGTGCCGATCAAGGTTAGAACAAACAGCCAAGTCGTTTTAGGGCTAGTTCGGACTAGAACGAAGAGCGAATAGCCCACCAACAGGACAGCGAGCGGGATTAAGAATTTCAGAGCTGGATCCCGGCCCAGTTCTAGATCAAAATCCACAAAAATCAGGCTCAGATTTAAGGCCCAGCGCTTGACCAAATAGCTCAATTCAAAACTCTTAGTCTGGGCTTCAGTCGCAACCAGAGCCTGGGACCAATTGCCCAGTAAGACCAGCAACCAGGGTAGAAACGTCAGCGACCCAGCCAGCGAAGCCAGCAAGTAAGCCCGTGTCGTTTTGCCGCGCAATCCCTGGGTCGCCAGGACATATAGGCCATGCCCTGCGGCAACCAACACCGAGAAAAGATAGGTGTAAAGAGCCAAACTTAAGGTGGCAGCATAAAGCCCCCAAGCCAGCAAAGTCTGCAACCTGAGCGCTCGCAACAGGGCTGCACTCGACAGCAAAATAGTCGCCACCCACAGACTGTACTGCCGCGACTCCTGGGCCAGGAGTAATTGGAACGGCGAGAGCGCCATCAGCGCCACTGCCAGCCCAGATACCCAGGGCGAATCGAACAGCTCCTGGCACAGCCAATAGAGGCAGGGAAACGCCAGCAGACTGAACAGGATGGGCAGGAGTCGCATATCAGCAGCACCATCACCAAACTGCCGCATCCAGAAGTGCGCCAGCACATAGTAGAGCGGCGAATGCTGAGGATCCTCCTGAGCCAGAGATTGCAGAGTCGCCGTTAAGTCTCGCTCAGGTGCTGGGCTTTGGTACTGCTGAAGTCTCTGCGCTTCAATCTCCCGCCCATCCACGAATTGCTCAACGGCTTCAGCTTCGGTGTAACCAGCGGCGCGCAGTGAGGTAAAGACCTCGTCGTACCAGTAGACTTTGTGCTCAACATTGACGAAACGCAGGCATAAGCCCAAGAGCAAAGCGACGACTACCAGACCTCGTAGGCAGGTGAGCTGAAAGTTACGGATTGGTAACTCCATCTGTGGTCTCGGAGCAAAAACACCCTGATGAACATTACTACTTCTGCAAGCGCCAAAGCTTCATATGTTTGGCACTGAAGACAGGCTCGATCTCATAACCTTGCTGCATTAGGTTGTTGCGAATATCTTCACCCGGTTTAAGGGCGAAAACATCGCTATAGCCAGCAGAGGCAATTGTCGGAATATCAGGCCTAACAAAAAACTGCAACTGTACTTTGGAGTCGAGCAGATGGCTCAAGGCCATAATATTGCCGAGATTCGAGAGACCATCGCCAACTAACAAAGGTCGTTCCGCTTTGTTGATAATCTCAGCGACATCGGGGTTGAAATAGCTGTGATACTTGTTCCACCAAGCTTCTGCTTGCGTGCTAACAGAACAAGAAACAATCCCACAGGAGAGAAGGGTCACCATGACCAAGGACCAGGTGCGCCAGGCCCAAGGTTCTCTAGCCGTGAGCTGAGTGGCCAGGAGATAAGCAACGGCAATTTGGATGCCTAGCAAACTTGGCATCAGATAGCGGGCGTTGGCGGAGCGCTCGGTTCCAGTTGCGAAATCGAGCAATATTAGGGGCAGGGCAACACTCGCAATCAGAATCCAAACGAAGAACGAGGCTCGCCTTGGACCATGCCGCTGCAGAAAGTAAATGGCATAACCCACCAGCAGAATAATGGGCGGCATCAGATAGGCAAACGGCTTATCGTAGTCAAGCTGCACATCGAAGAATAGGTAGCTCAGACCACGACCTAACAATTTCGCCAGGGACAGCGGGGCCATTGCTTCCTCAGGTGCAGTAGCTAACACCTCAGGCTTGGAGGAAGCCGTGGAAAAAGTCAGGAGCCAGGGCACAAAACAGAGCAGCCCAGCACCCGTAGCTAGCAGATAAGACTTGAGCTTCTGACTCCAGCGAAAGCCTTCAGTGAGCAGAATGTACAGACCATGTCCCAAAATGACGGGTACTGCCAACAAAGCCGTGTAAACCTGGAGCGCAACCGTTACCCCATATATTGGCCAAGGCATTGCCCAGGACCTTGCCCAGGACATCGCCTCAGACTTTGAGCCAGACAAGCGCAGGGCGCGTAAAAAGGCGAGGCTAGACAGTAGGGTCAGCACCGTCCAGAGGCTGTAATGCCGTGCTTCTTGGGCATACAACACTTGCAGGGGCGAGACCGCAAAGAGGGCGACAGCGATCCAACTGACCAAGGCCGAACCAAACAGTTCTAGGCAAAGCCAGTAGAGGCAGGGAAACGTGAGCAGGCTGAGGACCGCAGGCAAGGCTCGCTTTACAGCGATTGAGTTGCCAAACTCTTGCATCCACAGCCGCGCCATCACGAAATAAAGCGGAGGATGCTCCGGTGCATCTAGAGACAGTGCTCGAACCGTGTCCCCCAGGTTTTTATCTGGATTGACCTGTTGATAGCGGCGCAACTCGCTGATACTCGTTTCCCGACCATTGAAGACATTCTCGATCAGTTCAGCCTCAGTGTAGCCAGAACTGCGCAGAGAGGTTAGTGCCTCGTCGCCCCAGTAGACCTTGCGGTCTAGATTGACGAAGCGAAAAAAGATTCCCAACGCTAACAGAATGACAATGAAAATGCGGAACCAAGGCAAAAGAAGCACACTGCTCTCTGATAACCGAGTAGACACTCGGTTCAATCCTGAACTTGGGCTCACCATTGCCTCTTTACCATATTCAAAACTACAGAGATGTTTCAGCTCCTAATCCCAACGGGCAGGCCGAAGCAACCTGAATCCAGTGATAGGAACTCAAGTCGCACAGATACTTTTTAGGGCAGTAGAAAAGCTTGAACAGCAGCGGAGCGAATCTTTCTCCGGGCTTCCAGACCTGCAGTGCTTACCACAATACGTTCAACCTGAACAGAACTCAAAGCGTTCAACTCTAGCTGAGATCTCAGGACACAGAAAATAGTTGGTTTATCACAGTGGTCCGACAACAAGATACTCAATCAGTAGATGGATTACCTACCCATCTAGGAGGATGACGTGCGGTACTAAGATCAGATATGTAAGCACAGTCTGTCAGCCTTTATAGACTTTATAGAGAGGTAGCCCTTAAGGGGGCTCTGCTATGCTGCTGCCAGAAAGTGAGTTCGGGGCACCCGTATGTTTCAGAAGCTTCTGATTGCCACTGAACTGAGCGATGGCCTAGACCGGTTGGCCCAATTGGTGCCAAGCCTAGCTGCAGGCGGCATTCGCGAACTGGTTTTTGTCTGCGCTATTCCTTGGCAGGAAGGTCAAATCCCACGTCCTGACCAGGCTCGCTTGGCCTTCGCCCAATCCCGTTTGGCAGTTGCTCAGGAGAAAGCCCCACCGGACTGCAAGGTCCATCTGGTGATCGAGACCGGCAAGCCGGTAGACCTGATCGCTCGGGCAGCAACTGAGCATCAATCCCAGGCGATTATGCTGGGCACACCCATGCGCACTTTGCTGGAGGAGAGACTGTTTGGTAGCACCACGATTGGCCTCTCTCAACGGCTGCGCCTACCCTTGATTGTGATGCGTCCGCATCTGCTGTCAGCTTTCACCTTGGAGGAACTGGATCTCCGCTGTCGTCACCTGTTTCGCCATCTACTGATTCCCTTCGATGGCAGTCCTCCTTCTCAGTCATTGGTGAAGCAGATTGCTGAACGGCTCAAAAGCGGAGGTCGGGGTTCAGTCGAGACTTGTACATTATTTCGAGTTGTCGACTCAGGGGGACGGCGAGGCGTTCTGCCCACTGATGCCATCGCACAGGCTGAGCAATCGCTGGCTCCGGTTCAGGCTGAGCTAGAGACATTGGGATTGCAAGTGCGAACTGATGCGCGTCAAGGCAATCCAGTGCTGGAAATTCTTAAAATTAGTCAAGAGCAAGATATTTCAGCCCTGGCGGTTTCTTCAAGCCGAGCAGGCACAGTTTGGGAGCTATCAGTGCAGAGCGTTTGTGGGGAATTGCTGCGTCGCAGTTGGCATCCCGTGATCTTCTTCTCATCCAAGTCTTGAGGCCATCTCTATGACTGCTACCGTCTCGGCCCGCCGCACCATTGAGTCTTCGCTCGGTGCAGAAGCGGAAGATTTGCTGTCCTATACAGCCAAGGTTCCCAAGAGCCTACTCCATTTGCCCGGTCCCGATTGGATCGACCGCAGTTTTGCCCTAACCGACCGACCGCCTCAAGTGTTGCGCAGTCTGCAACAGCTGTATAGTACTGGGCGTTTGGCTAATACCGGCTATCTCTCGATTCTGCCGGTGGATCAGGGCATTGAACACTCGGCAGGCGCCTCTTTTGCGCCGAACCCAATCTATTTTGATAGCGAAAATATTCTCAAGTTAGCGATTGAAGCGGGCTGTAATGCCGTCGCTACCACGCTAGGCGTGTTGGGCAGTGTGTCACGCAAATACGCCCATAAAATCCCCTTCATTATGAAGCTCAATCATAATGAGCTGCTGACCGCACCCAATCAGTTTGACCAGATTATGTTCGCCTCGGTCGAGCAGGCCTGGAACCTGGGCGCAGTTGCCGTGGGCGCAACTATTTACTTTGGTTCGCCTGAGTCTACGCGTCAGATTCAAGAGGTCAGTGCTGCCTTTGCCCGTGCCCATGAGTTAGGGTTGGCAACGATTCTCTGGTGCTATACGCGCAATAATGCCTTTAAGCAGGATAAAGACTACCACTTGGCAGCGGATCTAACCGGGCAGGCCAATCACCTAGGCGTGACGATTGAAGCCGATATCATCAAGCAGAAACTGCCTGAAGTTAACAATGGCTACGCAGCAGTTGCCCAAGCCACGGGCCACAGCTACGGCAAAACTGACCCCAGAGTTTATTCAGAACTCACTACCGATCATCCAATTGATTTGACGCGCTATCAAGTGCTCAATTGCTATGCCGGTCGCGCTGGTTTGATCAATTCGGGTGGGGCTTCGGGCAAGAATGATTTTGCTGAAGCAGTCCGAACTGCCGTGATCAATAAGCGAGCGGGTGGTACTGGTTTGATTTCGGGTCGCAAGGCGTTCCAACGTCCTTTCGATGAAGGCGTTGAGTTGTTCCGCGCGATCCAAGAGGTTTATCTCTCGCCTGAAGTGACGATTGCCTAGTTGCTTCGTTTTACCGAAGGTCTTATAGAGGGTGGAGCTAATAGCTTCACCCTTTAGTTTTGGCCCTACCCCACCGCCTACGGCTCTCCCCTTGCTAAGGGGAGGTCGGGAGGGGTCATGTAGCGATTCAAAAGTGAGTTGACTTTATGTTCTAGCGCTAGGCTCGCCTCAGGTTTAGGGCATGGCGCAGTAGAGATTCCGATAGGTTGTAGAGCGTGACCGGCGGACGACCGGCGACTTCGGCAGGAACCAGGCTCTTTTCGACCCATTGATTAGCTTCGAGGTTGACTAATAAACGGCTGATATCGGATTGGCTCAAGCCACCATGAACCACAATTAGCGAGATGGGAATGCGGGCTCTGAGGCTGCGCGGGTCGGTGAGGTTAGCAATGACTTGCAAGATGCTTTTGCTGGAGGCGGGTAATTTGATTTCGCGGCTGATGTAGTCCCACAGCATGAGGCGAATTTGGGAGGGAGAAAGGTGAGAGGTATTCATTAGGATGGGTTGTAGGAAAGAAGGGAAAAAAGCGCGAATGCCTGATGGGGAAATGGGAATTGTTAGGGGCTAATTGCTCGCGTTTGCGGGTATGTTGCACCGCGCAGGGAGACCCTGCCCCTACGAAATTGGTCATTGAAAATTGAGGGGTTTACCATTCACGGTCGTGGGTAGGGGCAGGGTTTCCCTGCCCTTCAGGGAGGCCTCAAAATGCGCCTCTAAAACACGGCCCGTGGGTAAGGGCGAGGCAACCTCGCCCTTACCGGACCGCCAAGGAGTTAGCCACCCCAGAGAGCTTTTTCATAGCAAGCCGGGGTGGCTAGGTAGGTGTTAAAATCACCTGTCAGCCGCCGGACTGCGCACTTTGCAGTTAGGGGGTTAGCTATCTAGAAGTTGGTTCAGCTTCTAGGTAGCGCTTAAGTTGTTCGGGCTTTTTTTGAATAGGCGAAACCTCCTGCATTGTCGATTGAATCAAGGTATCAGAAGCGATGGCGCTGTGCAATACCTGACTCGCTGAGATGTTAAAGGCTCTTGTCTGTTTCGCTTGAGTCTTCTGCACTAAGGCCAATAGAGGCAAGCTTGCTCAAGTCCACATCTTCGTAAACTGCTGCGAGGGAATGCGAAAGTCAAGGCTTGTTAGATGCAGCTCGTTGGTGTGAGTGTAATCGTGGAGAACTCAATCGCTTGCAGCGTTGCGACGGAAGCATTCGACTCGCTGTTTTTCTGAACTGATCGGCACGTATTCTTGAAGAGAATCGAGCTGTCGATAATCTGCCAGTTTCTCGCCTCGGTCGAAGCCTTCTGTAGAAGCAGAAAGCACTTCGATTCGGTGTCCGGTAGCCAAGGCACTAGGCGGTAAGGGTCGCGAGGACCGCGTCCTCATCCGGCATTGTTGCTATCTCGCCCTGAGCAGCTCGACACCGCTGGCGGAGAGCCGGGTCCTTCAGAAGCTGGTCAACCGCGGTTGTTACGGTGTCTGGCGTGAACTGTGGCGGGGGCAGTACGAGCGCCATCCCCGCGCGCTCGGCGGTTGCGGCATTGTGGAACTGGTCGGCCCCCTGCGGCAGGATCAGGTGGGGCAGCCCGTGGCAGAGGGCGGCGACTATCGTACCCGCGCCACCCTGGGTCACGAGTGCGTCGCAGCGTGGCAGCAAAAGTGCGTGCGGTGCGAAGTCAGTGACCAGAACGTGGTCCGGCTGCGGCCCAAGGCAGTGGGGGTCGGCCCCCGGCCCGACAGTGACCAGAACGTTGACCGGCAGTTGACGGAGTCCGGCCAGAGCGGTCACGAACACTTCGGTCGCCCCGTTGAACAGCGTTCCAAGAGTCAGGTGCACGGTGTGCTCGTACGGCAGCGCTGCCAGCACGTCCTCGGCCCACGGCAGTCCTTCGCCGGGCAGGACCTCTCCGGATGTCGGCCTGAGCGCGCGGCGGTTACGGAAATCGTTAACCGCGTCGGCCTGCAGCATCGGTGGGCAGTTGTCCAGGTAGACGCGGTCGAGGATATGCTCGGTCAGGTCGGGCACATCCCAGTCCCGGCAAAGGTCGCCGAACCGGGAACCGAACCATTCCCATGCCTCGACGGGCAGCGGACCGAGGCCGTGGACGACATGACGGGCACCCGTGCGCGCCGCGACGACTGCCCCAGCCAACTCGGTGATGGGATGGACGACCAGATCGGGCCTCCACTGATCGGTCAGGGGCAGGAGTTCCACGATCCGCCGCGCCGCAGCCGCCCCGAACACCCCGGAGACGACGGTGGGTAAGCGCTCGGCAGGCGGAATCATGCCCAGGTCCGGAACGAGCAACCGGAACGCTGCATTGGCCTCGGCGCGGCTCGGACCGACATTCCAGGTCGGCAGGCTCCGGCGCTGCGCTTCGGCTACACCCTCGCGGCCGGAGGCGACCACGATCTCGTGTCCGGCACGCTGAGCCGTCCGGATCAGCGGCAGCATCGGGAGGAGGTGGCCGTGGGCGGGCCAGGTGGTGAACAGAATGCGCATGGTATCTGTCCTATGGGCGGGTCTGAGCGGGGATCTTGACCTGCGGATTCCGGTGGGGCAGCCGACCGCTCGTCCCGCTACCGCAAACACGGCAGACGCCTCCCCAAACCTGGTTGCGCAGGGCAAAAGCCAGATTGAGCGTGATGGTTACGTGGGCATCGCTAGCCCCAGCCATTGCATAGACCTGCCCTCGACTGTACTTGTGCTTGAGGGGACTGGTCTTTTCAGCTTCTAAATATGCTTCT
The DNA here is from genome assembly GCF_014696065.1 of Leptolyngbya sp. FACHB-261. Lineage (NCBI taxonomy): Bacteria > Bacillati > Cyanobacteriota > Cyanophyceae > Leptolyngbyales > Leptolyngbyaceae > Leptolyngbya > Leptolyngbya sp. FACHB-261. The sequence continues at coordinate 133,247 of NZ_JACJPL010000027.1, forward strand.
GGAGAAAGGAAGGAGCTGCTTTGGCTAGCAATCACGGTGCTGACTCCCTAAGCCATGAAGTTCAGGCTACCGATCAAGTTTATGCTTGGCGGCTTAAGCGTCACTTGCAGGATTGAGCAGCTCATGAATCTTCTGCCAGTTTGGACTCACCCAGCCAGCAATGCGAACAGCCTCTCGCAGAACTTTTGCCGATAGCCTTGGCTCGACCTTCTCGAAGGCAGACACCCACTTTGCCAACGCAGACAATAGCTCGCTTAACTCTCGCAGTCTTAGCGTAGGAAAAGCATCTACAAACTTCATTGTCGTTGCCAGAGATTGAGCTAGCTCCCTGAATGCCCCTGCCCGCCAGTCACTGTCCTCAATGCCTACAGCCACTTCCTGAGCTTGGCGAAACTGTCCCACTTGAGCCAGGGCCTTAGCGAGATCCCTGAATGCCTCTTCCCGACTGTGACTGTCCTCAATGCCTTGAGCTACTTCCTGAGCTTGGTTAAACTGCCCGGCTTGAGATAGAGCTGTAGCAAGCTCACTGAATGCATCTTCCCGCCTGTAACTCTCCTCAATGCTTTGAGCTACTTCCTGAGCTTGGCGAAGGACTGCTGCTGCATCTTGCGCTTGACCCGCTTGAGCCAGGGCTGTAGCGAGCTTACTGAATGCCCTTGCCCGCCTGTGACTGTCCTCAATGCTTTGAGCTACTTCCTGGGCTTGGTTAAACTGCCCGGCTTGAGCCAGGGCCTTGGCGAGCTCACTGAATGTATCTTCCCGCCTGTAACTCTCCTCAATGCTTTGAGCTACTTCCTGAGCTTGGTTAAACTGCCCGGCTTGAGATAGAGCTGTAGCGATCTCCCTGAATACCTCTTCCCGCCTGCCACTGCCCTCAATGCTTTGAGCTACTTCCTGAGCTTGGCGAAAGACTGCTGCTGCCTCCTGCGCTTGACCCGCTTGAGCCAGGGCTGTAGCGAGCTTACTGAATGCCCTTGCCCGCCTGTCACTGTCCTCAATGCTTTGAGCTACTTCCTGAGCTTGGCGAAGGATTGCTGCTGCATCTTGCGCTTGACCCGCTTGAGCCAGGGCTGTAGCGAGCTCACTGAATGCCCTTGCCCGACTGTGACTGTCCTCAATGCTTTGAGCTACTTCCTGAGCTTGGCGAAACTGCCCGGCTTGGGCCAGGGCTGTAGCGAGCTCACTGAATGCCCTTGCCCGACTGTCGCTGTCCTTAATGCCCTGAGCCATTTCTTGAGCTTGGCGAAACTGTCCCGCTTGAGCCAGGGCTGTAACGAGCTCCCTGAACGCCCATGCCCGACTGCTACTGTCCTCAATGCCTTGAGCCATTTCTTGAGCTTGGCGAAACTGTCCCGCTGCCTCCTGCGCTTGACTCACTTGAGCCAGGGCTTTGGCAAGCTCCCCGAATGCCCCTGCCCGACTGCTACTGTCCTCAATGCCTTGAGCCACTTCTTGAGCTTGGCGAAACTGTCCCGCTTGAGCCAGGGCTGTAACAAGCTCCCTGAATGCCCATGCCTGCCAGTCCCTCACCTCAATGCCTTGAGCCACTTCTTGAGCTTGGCGAAACTGTCCCGCTTGAGCCAGGGCTGTAACAAGCTCCCTGAATGCCCATGCCCGACTGCTACTGTCCTCAATGCCTTGAGCCATTTCTTGAGCTTGGCGAAACTGTCCCGCTGCCTCCTGCGCTTGACTCACTTGAGCCAGGGCTTTGGCAAGCTCCCTGAATGCCCCTGCCCGACTGCTACTGTCCTCAATGCCTTGAGCCACTTCTTGAGCTTGACGAAACTGTCCCGCTTGAGCCAGGGCCTTAGCGAGATCCCTGAATGCCCTTGCCTGACTGTCCCTGTCCTCAATGCCTTGAGCTACTTCCTGAGCTTGGCGAAACTGTCCCGCTTGAGCCAGGGCTTTAGCGATCTCAATGAATGCCTCTTCCCGCCTGCGACTGTCCTCAATGCCTTGAATCACTTCCTGAACTCGCAACTGCCCAGCTTGAGCCAGGGCTTTAGCGATCTCAATGAATGCCCTTGCCTGATTGTCACTGCCCTCAATGCTTTGAGCCACTTCCTGAGCTTGGCGAAGGACTGCTGCTGCATCTTGCGCTTGACCCGATTGAGACAGGGCTTTGGCAAGCTCCCTGAATGCCTCTACCCGCCAGTAACTGTCCTCAATACCTTGAGCCACTTTGTGAGCTTCTTGGAGAAGGCTAGAGTTAGGCTCTCCTTTCTGGCAAAGCGCTTGGTAAACCGCCAGTAAGCTATTAAATCTGCTATTTGCATCTGCTTTCAGGCGGGCATGGCTGAGGGCTTCTGCTTCTCGTCCCAGCCAGACCAGCGTTGCTAAATCAGTATTTGTGTAACGGCTGACGCGTTGCTGTACAACCTGCCGTGCTGTGTACAGTTGGCTGAGCGTTAGGAGTTGATTGGGCTTTAGTGGGTCAGCAAAGTCGCCTATTGCCAGTTCCAGGTCGGCAACATAAGCACTGTCTCCAGTGCAAGCTGCGAACTTGGCTTCCATCCAATCCGGCGACTCGGTGAGCAACCGATAAAGCTCCTCACTCCGTCCTGCTGCTTTCAGGTGATGGGCCAAATGCTCAAAGAAATAGCCATCGTTAGGGCCAGAAGACCAACCCTGCGGGCATCGAGCAGCATAGGTATTCACCAACCGTTCGTGCAGAGCCGCTAAATCCCCTGCTAATGAGCGCACATAATCCCGCTGAAGGTCGTGCAGACTCAGCCGCCCCTGCTCATCTCGCCGCAGAAGCGAACGATCCACCAGCCGCTCCAACACATCCTGCGTGTCATACTCATCCAGCCCTTGCGGCTGCCAAAGCGTCCGCAACACCGCCTCCGGCAGCAACACATCTTCTGGAAACACCGCAAAGTCTAGATAGCACTGCCGCTCTTGTGGCTCCAACACCTCCACACTCACCGCCATCGCCTTCAGCAAGTCTGGATAGGCATAACCGGGAAACTCCTGCCGCAGCTTCGCCAGATCCGCACTCTGCAACCGGTGCAGCGCAGCCCCCCAGCGATTCAGCTTGCCCCGCACCATTGCGCCCACCATCGCCAGTGCCAGCGGCAAATAGCCACACTCCCGCGCCACCGCTTGGGCCTGCTCAGGTAACCCTGCCAACCCCAACCCTGACCAATCCGCCAGCAACGTCAGCGCTTGCTCCTCGCTCAGCAGATCCAACCGATGCTCCGTTGCCCCCAGCAGCGTAATCGGCTCCAAGTTGCGCGTCGTGATCACCAGTTGGCAACGCGGTCCCACCACCTCAAATGCCGCCGCATGTCTGGCTTCCCACACATCATCCAGCACCAGTAGACAAGCCCGCTCTGCCAGCAACTCACTCAACCGAGCTTTGCCTTCTCGCTCAGACGCTAGCGTCTGAGCACTGCCACCTAGCGTCCTTACTGCTTCTAACTGCAAGGATGTGAGCACAGGCTCTTGCCCCAACGTCAACCACAACACCCCATCGGGAAACTGCCGCCGAATCTCTTCATCCCGTGCCAGAGCAGTTGTTAGCACCGTCTTGCCAATACCACCCATGCCTTGCACGCCCAGCCGCTGCCCCTGCCCAATCACCGCAACAGGCTTTTTGGCCTGCGCCAGAACTTTGTCTTTGAGCGCTCTCAGGTTATCAGGACGCGGCAAAAAGTGAGGAGGCAAAGTGGGTACAGCGGTCAAAAACTTGCCCAGACCCTCAAACGCTCCGGGACCTAACCCCCCAACCCCCTTCCCTACAAGGGAAGAAGAAAAATCCGTCCCCCCTCCCCTCGCAGGGGAGGGGCCGGGAGAGAAGTCCCTCTCCCCTTCGCCCCTCAGTCCCTCAATCGCCTCACGAATCCCCTGAGCAATATCTGTAAACGCCTCATCCCGGTTAGCCCAGCTCATAACTGGTCTGCCATCCTTGGGCAACGCTTGCAACCTTGCAAATGGGGCACCTCGCCAATCCACCGAACGCAAAATCACCGGAATCACTCGTGCTGTGCCTGCCTCATGCCGTTCTATGGCTCGTTGCAACTGCACGTCGTAGCAATCATCAGAAGCCAAAAAGTCAGAACTGACCAGCAGCAGAATGACCTGAGCTGCATCCAGACGGGTTTCAATCTCAGCTTGCGTGTCCTGCCCTGCCTGAATCAAGTGGCTGTGCCATGCCTGAATGACACCCTGCCGCCTCAGAATCGACAGGTGGTTCTCTAGCTCCTGCCCCAGTTCTTCATCCTTGCGGGCAAAGGCAATAAAAACTTCAACGCTCATCTACTGGTAGAACCCAGGCAGCTTAAGCCCCAGTGTACTCACTGACCACCAGTCCCCCTACAACCCAAGCAAATCAGGCAGTTTCTTCAACCTCAAGCCAACTCACCCTTCTCCGCTAGGCATTGATGCTTCTTTGCTATGCCTCCCACCCCTCCCCGGAGGGGTCTAACCCTTCCCCGCCTAGCACCTGACCCCTCCACGGAAGGGTTCAACCCTTCCCACCAAAGGGACCAACCCCTCCACGGAAGGGTCTAACCCTTCCCACCAAAGGGACCAACCCTTCCCCAACAAGCACCCTCGCCTCCGAGCCAACCCAGCTCAAGCCCAAAAGCATCAAGCCCAGACAAAGGCGTATTGACCCAACCCATCCAGGCTCGACTGCTAAGCAGTGAGGAGTCATATCGCTACACATTTGACCCCTCCCAACCTGCCCTTGCCACGGAAAGGTACCGTAGGCGGTGGGGTTTTGGGGCTCGTGCTTTGGGGCTAGTCTTCAGGATCGCTGGGAATTCGCCGCTCCAGCATCAGCTGCCGGTCACGATTGAGCGTGGGAACGCAGGCATTCAAATTCAGCCAGCCCTGAAGCCGCGCCTGCTGATAGCAATTGCTAGTGGCCACATAGATCGAAGTCTGGTCACTGCCCACCGCCAAATCCGTCACTGTGACCTCGCCCTCCAGGGTCAGATGGTCGCGCAGATATAGCCCCTCCTCGCGCAGATGAAACGTGCGCTCGTAGCGGATTGGCAAAGGGTCTTTGCGGGTAATCAAAATCTTCTGGAGCAGCTTGCGCACCCGCTGGCTCCCGGCATGGCTGCGGGCCAGAACCAGCAGCCCCAAGCGAAACAGAATTTGCTTCAAGGGTGTGGCGTATTTGAAGCTCTTGACTTGGGCACGTCCCTGCACCGTGACCTGCCGCTGGTCAGACGAGACATCGACCTTGGCTGCTGGGTCAATCAGGTTGCAGACAAACACCCGGCCATCGCTGAGTTTACCTGTCAACCCCGTGTCACTTAGCGCCAGTTCGTGCCCCTGGAACAGCTTGCAAACGCCGCCCTTGGCTAGACCAGCAACGCCATACAGTTCCCCTTCTTGAAACACCCACATCTGAGCCAGCGGAAAATAGAGCCGCTGCTGCTGGGGCGGCTGAGGCTGCGAACGCACAGGACAAACCTGAAGCGCTGCTTGCAGGCAACTGTTAACGAAGTGGCAGTAAATGCGGTCGTCTTCCCAATACATGCGCGTTCCAGCTTTCATCGCCCGCACATAGCCATCAGCAATCTCAACCGCCTCGGGAATCGCTTCGCCCAGCAGTTCCAGCCCTAGCGGATAAAAGTTGCCCGTGTTGCGGCTGCCATATTCGCCACCAAAGCTGCCATCCGGGTGCAAAAAGTAGCGGGCAAAGCGTACTGCGCGTTGCAGCGGTGCTTGCAAGCGCACGTCCTGGGTATGGCGCTGATACTGAGCCAGAAAGTTGATAGTGGCGGTGAGATAACCCGGATCGCAGCCTTCGTACTCCTGGAACCAGCCCTCTGGCGACTGCCAGTCGAGAGCCCGGTCGATGCGCTCACTCGCTCCTTTAGCAAAGCGCTCTTCACCCGTGATCCGGTAGACGTTGTAGAGCGCACTAGCAGCCAGGGCCTGGTGGTTCGAGAGCTGCCCAGTTTCGTCGCACTCCAGCAGCCAAATGCCGCGCAACTTGAAGAACTGCTCCAGGTCTGGCTGAGGCTCTGGATCCTGGGCCTGCAACAGCAAATAGGCCTCAGTGCAGGCATGAAGCGCATAGACCACCGCCCCCAAGGCCCGCTCGCCAGGGTAATAGTCATCGCAACTGCCGTCTTTGTGGCTACTGCGCGCCGCGTAGCGAATGCCAGCCAGAACCAGTTCACGCAGGCGTGACTGCTGGTAATAGGGGTTCACGATGCCCTCGTCCAGCCGCTCGGCATAGGCAATCGCCAGTGCCAGGACTGCCTCCTGATACATGCCGCTAGGAAAGTCCATCGTCTTGTAGTGCCAGAAGCTGCGGTCAAAGCAGCCATAGGTCGGGCTGAAGGGGTCGGTGTCCAGCAGCGTTAACACCCGAGGCAAGTACGATAAACCCACCTCAGCGTAGGTTCGACGAACGGTCTGGGCATCAAGCGGCGATTGCCAGGGGCTAGGGTGCAAGTCCAATCAACCTCTCTACTGTCTTGCTTCACTACTACCTAGACCACTATCTAGATAAGTGACGGTACGATGCAACCATCGCCCCAGCCTGGAGGACAGCATGGGTCAACGCGCACTGTTGTTGGTCAATCGTCATGCCCGTCGCGGTCAGCAAAGCCTAGATAATGCTATTCAGCAGTTGCAGAAACTGGGATTTGAGCTGATGGAAGAGTCCACGGCTCATCCCCAACATCTGAGTGACGTAGTGCGGGGCTATCGGGACAAGGTGGATCTAGCGATCATTGGCGGTGGCGACGGTACACTCAATGCCGCAGTCGATGGGCTGGTGGATGCCGGTTTGCCCCTAGGGATTTTGCCGCTAGGCACGGCCAACGATCTGGCTCGGACCCTGGGCATCCCCAACGCTCTGAACCAGGCTTGCAACATCATCGCTGCCGGTCGCACCCAGAAAATTGACCTGGGCTGGGTCAACGGCACTCATTTCTTCAACGTGGCCAGTCTTGGGCTCAGCGCTCAGATTACACGGCAATTAACCAAAGAAATCAAACGGCGCTGGGGTGTGCTGGCCTACGCCATGACCGCTGGCCAGGTACTCTGGCAAACCCGACCCTTTAGTGCGCTGATTCAAATTAACGGCGAGAGCACACGGGTGCGCACCGTGCAGATCGCTATCGGCAATGGTCGCTACTATGGTGGCGGCCTAGCCGTGGCACACGATGCCACGATTGACGACCAGCGCTTGGACCTCTACAGCTTGGAGCTGAAACACTGGTGGCAGATGCTGCCGCTGCTACCCGCCATGAGCCGAGGCCGACATGGCAACTGGCCCAACGTGCGCACCTTGCAAGCTCAGGAAATCAAGATTTATACCACTCGTCCCCGTCCGATCAACACTGATGGTGAACTGCTGGTCGAGACCCCCGCGCACTTCCGCGTCGTGCCAGGCGCACTATCGGTGTTTGTGCCCGATGCGCCAACCCCTGGTTTGCAACAGAGTGAGGATGAAACCAAGCCCTAAAGCCTTTCTGTCCATTGATTGATTTTTGTAACGATTCTCTCAGCCATCGTGGCAGTAATACCAGCTGAGATGAGAGCAAAGCAATGTCTGAAGAATTGAAAAAAGGCGACCACGTCGAGTGGAAAACTTCCCAAGGCAAGACCACAGGCGAAGTCGAAAAGAAACTAGAAGAGCCCATTGAAATCAAAGGGCATCATGTCGCCGCTTCCCCTGACAACCCGGAGTATCTAGTCAAGAGCGACAAGACTGGCAAAGAAGCGGCTCACAAGCCAGAGTCGCTCAAGAAGGTCAAGGATTGAGGCGGTGCCATGAGTAGCAAGCACGACGATCCTCAAACCGTGATTCAAGAGTTCCGCGACGCGGTGAACATGACGCCCAAGGAACTTGAATCCTGGCTCAAAACCGACGAGTCCAAGGAAGTCGGCCAGAAGCTTAAAGAAGGCGCAGAATCAATTGGTCATCAATCGGGCGAATCCATCGTTGAGTTATTGCACAAAGGCAAAACTGACTACAACGACGATGACCTATCCCAGATGAAACGAGTGGTTAGCTATGTGCATCGCCACATGGCCCAGCGCCCCGGCGGAAACATTGAAAACAGCCGCTGGCGTCACTCTCTGATGAACTGGGGCCACGACCCGCTGAAGTAGCTTGCTCAGGATACAGCGGCTCATCACCGGCACACAAAGGCAAAAGTTCCGACCAGCAATCAGGCCGACAATCAGACCAGAGATTAAGTAAGTCTCACGGTTCTGAGACAATCGGAAGAGGGATGACCCCACTCCTCACTGCTTGCATGGAAAGGAATCGAGAATGCCGGACAACCTCAAGAGTCAAGTCGTCACACAGGGCGTGCAGCGCTCTCCCAATCGAGCCATGCTGCGGGCGGTCGGGTTTGGAGATGAAGACTTCACCAAACCGATTATTGGCCTAGCCAACGCCTACAGCACGATCACGCCCTGCAACATGGGCATCAACGACTTGGCAGTGCGGGCAGAAACGGCAATGAAAGTCGCTGGAGCCATGCCCCAGATGTTCGGCACGATCACGATCAGTGACGGCATCTCGATGGGCACCGAGGGCATGAAGTACTCACTGGTATCCCGCGATGTGATCGCTGATTCGATTGAAACCGCCTGCATGGGTCAAAGCATGGATGGCGTACTAGCGATTGGCGGCTGCGACAAGAACATGCCCGGCGCCATGATCGCCATGGCCCGCATGAATATCCCCGCCATCTTTGTCTACGGCGGCACAATCAAACCCGGTCACTACAACGGGCGTGACCTGACCGTAGTGAGCGCTTTTGAAGCCGTAGGCCAATATAGCGCTGGCAAAATTGGCGAAGACGAGTTGCTGGCCGTTGAGCACAAAGCCTGCCCCGGTGCTGGTTCCTGTGGCGGCATGTTCACCGCTAACACCATGTCCTCGGCTTTCGAGGCGATGGGCATGAGCCTGATCTACTCGTCCACGATGGCCGCAGAAGACGAAGAAAAGGCTCAGAGTGCCGAGCAGTCTGCCAAGGTACTGGTCGAAGCCGTGCGCAAGCAAATCTTGCCTCGCCAGATCCTCACGCGCCAAGCCTTCGAGAACGGCATCTCCGTGATCATGGCCGTAGGTGGCTCAACCAACGCCGTGCTGCACCTGCTGGCCATTGCCCATACGGTGGGCGTGCCTCTGACCCTCGACGACTTTGAAACGATTCGCGGCCGGGTGCCGGTGCTCTGCGACCTCAAGCCCAGTGGCCGCTATGTAGCCACCGATCTGCACCAAGCGGGCGGGATTCCCCAGGTGATGAAAATGCTGCTGGCGCATGGCCTGCTGCATGGCGATGCCCTGACGATCACTGGGCAGACCATTGCCGAACTCCTGGCCGATATTCCTGAGGAGCCCCGCGCTGACCAGGATGTGATTCGGCCCTGGAGCAACCCGATGTATGCACAGGGACACCTGGCCGTTCTGCGTGGCAACCTGGCAACTGAGGGCGCCGTTGCCAAAATCACGGGTGTCAAAAACCCCAAGATCACCGGCCCAGCGCGTGTCTTCGAATCGGAAGAAGCCTGTTTGGAGGCCATCCTGGCTAACAAGATCCAGGCGGGTGATGTGGTCGTGGTTCGCTATGAAGGTCCCAAAGGTGGCCCAGGCATGCGCGAAATGCTCTCACCCACCTCAGCACTGATTGGGGCTGGCCTCGGTGATTCGGTGGGACTGATCACAGACGGGCGCTTCTCCGGCGGTACCTACGGCATGGTCGTCGGCCACGTCGCACCTGAAGCTGCGGTTGGCGGCACGATTGGCCTGGTCCAGGAGGGCGATTCGATCACCATCGATGCCCACGCTCGCCTCTTACAGCTCAACGTTCCCGAGGACGAACTAGAGCAGCGTCGTGCCAAATGGCAACCGCCCAAACCTCGCTACACAGCGGGTGTCCTGGCGAAGTATGCCAAGTTGGTGTCTTCCAGCAGCCTGGGCGCTGTGACCGATTTGGGCCTGGGCTAACTCAGCTTTGACCCTTCTGATCTGAACCCTGGTAGGGGCAGGTTTTCCCTGCCCTACAGACTTCTAGCTTTAGACTTCTAGCGCTAGAAATTCAAGCTTGAGGAACGGTTGAGCGCACTGACTCGCGCTGGTGCAAAGTCTCATACCATTGCCCCACCCGGGGATACCGTTGCTGCCAGTCTTGCCCAAAGCGCAAGCTGTAGTAGCCTAAGGCCGAGACAGCCGCGACATCGGCAGCTGTCCAAGCGTCCCCAAGGAGACAGGCTGCTGAGTTCAGTTGGCGCTCTAGAGCCGGGAGCAAACGGTCAAGCATTGCTTGAGATTTAGCAACCTCAGCAGGGTCAGCAGCATTACCCTTACGCTTCTGCTGCCAGAGCGCCACAGCAGTATCGCCCAGAGTATCAGCCAGGTCTTCCCACTGGCGACAACGCAAGCGTAGACGCGACTCCTCTGGGTAAAAGCGCGGTGCTGGATAGGTTTCGTCCAGGTACTCCACAATTAGGGTTGAGTCCCAGAGGCTGGTGCCATCCTCATCAACTAAAACTGGAACCCTGCCGATGGGAGACAGGTTAAGCAGTTCCGCTGGTTTATTGACAATGTCGGTTTCCTTCAGGTCACAGGCCAACGCCTTCTCTGCCAGTACGATGCGCACCTTGCGGGCGTAGGGAGAGCGCTGAGCGTAGTACAGAGTTCGAGTCACAGAACGCGCAAATTAGTATCAGGGTGAACAGTCCCAAAATTACTGTATGCCGTGACATCCTGCAACGAAGGAGCTTGGTGTTTGGGACTTGAAGCCTGACCTCAGGTGAGACCCGTGACCGTCAGACAATCACCGCCTTTGCCCGGTTGTAGTAAGAGACCCGGTCGCTGTAGCCGTTGTAGCCACCATTGATCCGGCGGGTAATCTCTCGGAACTTACCAATATCGGCAAGCGGATTCAGGCCCCGGCTTTTCCAAAAGTAAGCAGCCGAGCGAGCTGAAATCACTGGGTCGAGCAGTTTGAGCGGATTGGCCTCTAGATTCACCCCCAAGGCTCGCCCAACTTCGCGGTAATTGCTCCTACCCGTAATCTGAATGAGGCCCCGGCCCTTGTAGCGACGACCATCGCCGGCGTAGACATTGCCCAAGTCGCGACGACCTTCATAAGCAGCGCCTGAGGCAATCTCTTGCTTATAACGAAAGGCGCCACTCTCATGGGCTAGTTGCGCAATAAAAGCCCGTTGTCGGTTCGGCGTCGTGATGCCAAACTCCTGCATAGCCTGGTTCAGGGGTGACAGATAGGTGTTGATATCTGAGGTCCTGGCGCTCGGCATAATCGCCTTAAGCTGGGCTGCCGAGAGGGGCCGGGATGCAGGCCGATTTCTGACGTTTTGCTCCAGAGCGACCAAGGTGGTTGGTCCAGCCTCGCCCGGACCCGTAAGCCCATAAGCTGCTTTCCAGCGGTTGAGCGCTTGGGTTGTGGTCGGACCGAACTTGCCGTCCTCAGTCAGGCGGGGGGTAGCCGGGGGAACCGCTCGATTGAGCAAGTACTGCAGGCGTTTAACATCATCGCCACTGAGGCCCTGTCTCAAGATGCGAGTGGTCCCGGTGGCAGGCGGTTTATTGCGGACCTGCTGTTCTAGAGCGGCCAAGGTCGTGGGACCTGCCTCGTTAGGGCTAGTTAGTTTGTTGGCCGTCTTCCAGGCGCTGAGGGCTCGGGTGGTGGCAGCGTCAAATTGGCCGCTTTCGGCTAGCTTCGGGTTCGCTGACGGCGTGGCGTTATTCAGCAGATACTGCAAGCGTCTGACATCATCCCCACTCAAGCCCTGCCTGAGAATGCGGGGAATTTGTCGTGCCAGAGTCGCTAGGGTCGTTGGGCCTGCCTCGCCAGGATTACTAATGTTGTTAGCAGTTTTCCAGGCATTGAGCGCTTGGGTCGTAGCGGAGTCAAACTGACCGTTCTGCACGAGTTGGGGGTTGGCGGGCGGCGTAGCGTGGTTGAGCAGGTACTGTAGGCTTCTGACATCATCGCCGCTCAGACCCGGCTTCAGAATCCGGGACCCCAGTGCATTAGTTCCCTGTGCGTTGGTCATCTTTGAGTTATCACGCCTCCCAATAACCAAAAGCCCTTCAGATTACTTGAAGGGCAGTTTGAACAAGTCTAAAGTTGCACCTGCGCTAAAAGCTAGCCAGCAGCTGCAAAGTGGCGAACTTGCTTAGCAGAAGATTGGGCGAGCAGCGTTGCGCTACTCCACCTTGTCAGCAGGATTACCGGTGGCTGTGATTGCTTGGGCAATTGACTCGTCAGAATCTTCGCTCTTTACTTCGACTGTCTTAGATTTGGGGTCAGCAGTCACTTGGGCTTGTGGGTCAGTGGTCTTAACCGTGTCTGCGATGTCTTCTGCGCTTTCAGCCCCATCCATGCTAGGAACATTAAACTTCTTGTTGTCTTTGTCGCTCATAATTATGGAGTTTTAGGATACGTCACTTCTTAATCTGCGCTTGGTTTGGCTTGCTAGCATCCCCAGAACGATAGAACCTGTCTTAGCGCCTGCTTAGCAGGCTCACATTAAGCATGCTGAGTTAAGCATCTAGAGCTAGTAAGAAGCGCCGAATCAGGCCAATCGTAACGGCGGGCAGTTCCAATTGTGGGGTTAAGCCAACGTCCTCAAGCTGCTGAAAAAAACGAACCGCTTGAGGATTCAGGTTAGCGAGACGCCGACCGATTTCTGGCCCTGTAAACTGGGATTTTTGCCCCCAGATAATCGCAGTTGGCACAGTCAATTGCGGCATGTATTGCGCAAGATCGAAACACAAGTCACCGCGCACAAAAGCCAGGGCTGCATACTCGGCATTCGGTTGCTGCGCTGACTGCAAATAAGCTTCTACAATTTCTGGATAAATACGCTCAGGCCGAGCAAATTGGCGTTGTTCTAGAAAGCCCTGGATACCGAAACTAGTGGCAACGCCTGCACTGTAGAGCAGCCGATCTAAAATTGGCGTGCTCACCACTTGGGCGAAGAGGCTGCGCGTATAATTCTCGCCAAAATCAGACAGTCCCGCAGGCGTAGTCAAGATTAAGGATTTGAACAACTCAGGACGCTGAATCGCAGCCCGGATGCTAAACGCAGCCGTCAGCGAAGAGGCAATTACCGGCGTGGGACCCTCGCAAGTTTTCTCCAGGAACTCAATGATCGTATCGGTATAGTCATTGATTTGATAATTGCGGACTGGATGGTCAGACCGTCCCCAGCCGATCAAATCCGGCGCTAAAACCCGGTATTCGGCGGCGAAAGCAGGATAAACCTTGGACCACTCATAAGCCGAAGAACCACCGCCGAAGCCATGCAGAAACACTAAGGTTTGTTGCTTTAGGGTTTGTTGGTCTAGGGTTTGCTGGTCTGGGTTTTGTTGGCCCGAGCCAAGGCTATCAGCCGCAGGCCATAACTCTCCCTCTGCCGTGTAATAAACCATAGAGCCAAGCTTGGTCAGGACCGAACGCTGGCTAAAGCCGGGAGGCTGAAGCATAGAAACCTCTCTTGCAAGACAACCGTCTCAGCGAATGAGTTCAGTTGTAGCATAGCTAAAACGCCATACCAACGTGGCAAAAACACCATAGCAACGCTACAAACGTTACCTATGCTGGGCAAGATCCAACCTGAACTATTATTATGGCCCTGTCCTTGGCAATCCTCCTAGCTTTGGAATTAATACTGCTCTGTAGCGCCGCAATTGCTATTAATTGTTCATTCCCACGCCGTAACTAGATTGAGAAGTCTGCTATGTTTCCTGGTCTGAGACTTAATTTCTCTTGAGAAAAAAACTTTAAAGATATAGCTTAAGCACCTCATTTGTAGCCTGCCCAGTTTTGGCCCAACTAAATTGACTGGCCCTCGCTAAACCCGCCGTGCGCAGGCGTGAGCGCAGGGTAGCATCACTAGCAATCGCTCGCATCGCATCCACGAGCTCAGCCACGTTGTAGGGGTCGATCAACAAGGCCGCATCGCCAGTCACCTCTGGCAACGAGGACAAGTTGGAGGTGATAACCGGGGTGCCACAAGCCATCGCTTCCAGAACGGGTAAACCAAAGCCTTCCCACAGGCTAGGGAACACCAAAGCCAGCGCCTGGTTCAGCAGCTTTGGCAGTTCGTTGGAGGGAACATACTCTAAGAATTTGACTTGGTTAGTCACCCCTAGCTCCTGAATCTGAGCCATGAGTTCGGGGGTATAGCGCCGGTCTAAGGGGCCAGCAATCCAAAGCTCAGTCTCAAACTGTCGCTGAACTGCGGCAAAGGCGCTAACCAACCGACCTAAATTCTTGTAGGTATTGTGGCGACCAATATAAAGAAAATAGTTTTGCTTAGGCAGCTTTAAATCAGTGAAGTGCTGGCTATCATGGGCCAGCAGAATTGGCGTAATTTTTTGGGCAGACACTTGAAAGAAATCGTTTAAGTCTCTAGCAGTTGCCAACGAATTGCAGAGAATGTGCTGAGCTTGCGCTAACAGTTGCGGAACGTAGTAGCGAAAGTAGGCGGTGAGGGGAGAACGCTGGTTAGGAAATCGGATCGGAATTAAGTCGTGGACCGTAACAATATAACGGCAGCCTAAAAAAATAGGGGCTTCAGGAATCGGGGAGAACAGGAGGGGTGACCCCAGGCTTCTATAAATTTTGGGCAACTGCCACTGAGTCCAGGCCAAGCGCAGAAAATGTCCCTTAGCACCCTGCTCAGCAGTCTGATTGGCAGGCACAGAATAACAGTTGTAAGTTGGTAAAGGCTGGGCACTCAGTAGGGTAGGGTTGAGCGGGCGCAGCCAGGGCAGGAGATTAAGCGCGTAGGTCGAGGTGCCTGTCGGTTGGGCTAGCAGAAAGGAAAGGTTGACCAGCAAGGAATCCGTCACTCAATTGAATTTTTATTAAATATCTATCTAAACTTTCTAAACTTTTTCTAGAGCCTTGTGCAGAGCTAGCCCTGCGGCATACCCAACCTGGAAACCTGCCATAGCCTCCCGGAGGTACTGAGTCAAGACGGCATTTGATAGACCGTGGGTGAGCTTGAGTCGCAGAATTCTGAGCAAGCAGCGACGCGTAAGCAGCAAGGTTAAGCGAGACATTAAGAGAGCAGTTGGCAGCTGCTTAGAAGCATGTTTCAAAGCAAAATAGCTCGTATTTTTAGCTAGTTCATACCAGCAGGTTAAATGCTTCTGGTCCTGGCGATTGTGGCTCTTAGCCGGATAATGGTCAACAACAGTATCAACATGGCAGACTTCATAACCAGATTGAATAAGGCGTAGGCAGGCGTCGGTTTCTTCCAAAAAATACTCAAAAAACTCATCAAAGCCGCCAACTTCTAACAGGGCATGCCGTCGATAAGAAGCATTGGCTCCCATCACTCCCTTAAACCAGTAGGGACTGGCCAAATACTGGCTCTGCGTTTGCTGATCTAGGATGGGTCTAGACTCACTCAAGAGGCTGTTAACACCTTGGCAAAACTGCAAGGGGGCTGTTGGCTTCGTCTTGTCTCTAACCGCTCCAGCAACACAGCCACATTGCTTTCCTTCAGCCGTGTAGACCCCAAGATGGGCGCTTAACCAATCGGGTGGCGGCACCACGTCATCATCTAAATAAAGAACGATCTCCTGAGATGCCGCTTTGAGTCCCAGGTTTCTAGCAACGCTAACATTCCTACTGCTAGTAGAAATGATTTTGTCGATGATCGGTTGGAATGCGTCAAGAACGGTTACGGTCGTGTCTTGAGAGGGGCCATGAACAACGATCAATTCTTGGAAAGAAGCACGCCACTTCGAGACGGCTTCTAAAGCGCTACGCAGTGATTCACACCGGTCGACTGTGCAAATGACGACAGAGACAGGGTAAGGCTCTGAAAGTAAATTGCTGTTCACTTCGGCCCGGAGCTAGGCAGCAGCGATTTTGTCAACTTGGCAATCCGATTGAAAATTAGGGATGAGCCTCCGTCCTTGTAAACCCTTTTCAGCTTGTTCACCAATAGGGTTACGATCTCCATGCCCGTCATATCAGTACTGCCATACCCTGAATCCAGAGAGGGATTTTCCCACAACCAGGACGCCCCATTCTGGTTCAAGAGATTGTAAATCTCAGTGGCGTATTTTTCATAGAGCTCAGAATGCAAGGAAGCGATCACATCGTAGAGGTAGAGCAGTTGATCGCGATTGCTATTTCTGAGACGGGAATCTGAGCGAATTCGATAGAAATAGTGGGGTTCAGGAATGATCACGCCTAGCCAGCCCTGCTTCGATAGATTGATCCAGCATTCGTAATCTTCTAGATTCTCTTCGAGCACTGGGTTCATACCACCACAAGCCAGGTAAGCCGCTTTACGAACGACTGTGCACACTCCCAGAGTGTTGTGGCACAGCAAGTAGGGAAATTCGGTATTCCAAGCAACCCAGACCTTCTGAGAATCGCCAAACTCTTTGATCCAAGACGCGACGAAACCAACGTTAGTGTACTGATCCAAAACCTTGGCAGCTTCTAGGTAGAAACTTGCTGAAACCTTGTCATCTGAATCGAGGAAAGCTAGGTACTCACCTCTAGCCAGCTCAGCCATTTGATTGCGGGCAATGGCAACTCCCTGATTCTTACTATGAATAACTCGGAGACCTGGATATTGCTTCTCGACCTCAGCTAAGGTCTGCAAACTACTGGGATCGGTGCTGCCATCGTCTAGAATCAAAACTTCTAGATTGGGATGACTAGAAGCATATACAGCCTCTAAAGTTTCTCTAATATAGTTGCCGTTGTTATAGAAAGGAATGCAAACAGAAACAATTCCTTTTTCTTCGGGCAAAGTCTGAATCTCAGATGGATAAGCAATCTTGCCATGGGGGGGATAATTGACAGAGGGAAACAGAGTTCTCTGGCCGCTCTTTTTAGCCTCAATCATGCGTTGAAAGTGGCTAATACGCTTCTCCAAGACATTTTTATGGCCAGAGATTCGAGCGATTAGAGCTTGGGATTTCTGTCCCAGAGCTAGATTTTCAGCTTCAGATAAGCTCAGAATTTGCTTCAACTGATTGCTGAAATCTCCCTGAAGGTTCCAATCGAAGATAAAGCCTGTTTGCTGCCCCTCCGCTTGGAGCATCTCAACATGGCCCATGCCTGCCGACGCCAGCACAACTTTGCCTAAAAACATCGACTCTAAGCAGGTGTTGGGGAAGTTCTCCCATAGCGAAGGAATGACAACACACCAAGCCTGAGCAATTCGGTCAAAGAGTTTTGGCGATTGGATGGGCGGCGAAAGGACTAATCGGCCTTTGTTAATGTATTGCCTATATTTCTGATTTAAGTACTCTTTGACGTGACATCCCTGTGAGTAATACCAGGTATCGCCACCAATAGCAGTCAGGTTAAAGTCAAGCCCTTCATCCCACAATTGACGACAGGCTTCGACTAGAGGAATAATTCCCTTCCGGACCTCCAAACGGCCATAGTAGACAATATCCTTTGGCGTCGGCCTGGACTTGGGCAGTTCATCGCCTTGTAGTAGATTTCTAGGGGCTGGCAGTGGAATGATCTCAATGTCTAACTGCGGACCTAGCGCATCAGTTGCTTGTTTAGCAATGTAGCGAGTGGGGGCAACCAGACCATCCGCAGCTAGGGTGCAGAATTTCTCCATTCGGCCCACCCAGTAATTTGAGAGCTGATAGCTCGCCATCTTATTGGCTGGATAAAGCATGTATTGAGAACTGTGCAGGGTTAGCACAATTGGAATGCCTGCGAGTTCTGAGCATCCTAACAACTTCCGTTGTAGTAAGAAGTATGCTAACCCGCTATATTCCTCACTCTCAATAACGTCTGGCTTGCCGTGGCTACGAATATATCGAATTACTTCATCAGCCAACTGATAACTCAAAGCCCCCCAGAAGCCCATCACATTGTAGGGAAATGATGAGTGCTTCTCGGAGAGCGGGGGAGCCCCATCTCTGGCTAAGCGATTAATGTCTTTGGTTGCGATCTTAATGAAGCGCAAGTTGCCTTGCTGCTCTACTTCAGCTTTGTGGCTACGAGCAAAAACGGTTACCTCATGCCCTGCCTCTGCAAACATCGAGGCAGTATTTCCGACATAGCTAGCAATACCACCAGCGACAGGTGGGCATTCACTAGCAATCAGAAAGATTTTCATTTACCCGGGCAGTTCCTTGTACTTTTTCGTCAGTCTTCGTCAGCCAGACCTAGTTTACGCTTAAGATCGATCCAAGCCGTGCGAATTTTCCAGAATTTGGAAGATTCCATAGCCAGCTTTCGGTCTTCAACCAGTTTCTTTTCCCATCTCAAATCCGAGAGCTCACGGTAGAGTTCTTGTTCAAGCTGCTGGCGTCGTTGCTCACTCTCGGAACATTCTCGCTCCTTGTTGAGATACTCCAGCCCCAAAGTCAGGATCTCTTCAGCGAAGTGAGGATCAATCGCGGGCTGAGGCTGACTTCTACGTTGCTCTAGGGCCTCAGTAAAGATTGCCTCCATTCGGTCTCGCATGATCTCTAGGGAAAACGCCTGCGCAACTCGTTGGCGAGCGGCTGTACCAATAGCTTTTCGCAGTTCGGGGCTCTGAATCAGCTCTACCAAAACCTCCACATAGCTGTGAGCCTCTTGGGCATCACTACCTCCTTTAGCAATTAGATAACCAGTACCCGGTATGACCAGTTCTCTCTGCCCCCCGACATCAGAAGCAACAACGGGTAGTGACATCGCCATGGCCTCATAGATGGACAGGGAGACTCCCTCATATTCAGAAGGCAGCAGCAGAATGTCCGCCGCTGAGTAAAATCCTTGCATTTGTTCAGGGCTGGCTGGTGGTAAAAGGTGAAAAGTTGATTCTAAACCCAGAGCCTGAATTTGGGTTTGATAGTCAACCATGAAACGCCCTGTTCCTAGAGAAACAAGGACTACCGGCTGAGAACGTTGCACTAATTCTTTGATAATTTCAACCAAGAACAGTGGCCGTTTTTGAGGCTCTATGCGCGCCGGAAACAGTAAGACAATTGCATCCTCTGCAATCTTGAGTGATTGTCTAATTTCACGGCGTTGCTCTGGGTCGAAAGTCCACTGATTGACATCAATGTTCGTGTAGCAAACCTGCGTCTTTTTTTTAGTTTCAGGATTCAGCGTCCAATAGAACTGAGCCAAGTCTTGGGAGGAAACAACTTGAGCATCCAAAAACTGGCTGGATTGGCAGGAAATACGTGGAAAACCACTGCCCCGCCAGCCCATATCCTTGGTGTGAATATAGTCAACAAACGCAACTTGAGGAAACTCTGAGCGGAGCAGAGGCAGAAGGTAATAGGCTGCGTAGGCGTTAGAAATCAATACCAAATCGATGCGACGAGATTCAATTAGATATCGGGTCGCAGCTAGCCAGTATTCATCTGACAGAATATTGGGTAGATGAAAAATATCAGGCGTCAGAGCATAGAAATATCTATACCAGGGATGGTCAGACTTCATCGTTGTAACGATGGTGATGTCATATCCCTGCTCAGATAATAAAGTCAGTAAATCTAAGTTAAATCGATCAGCACCCCCGACTGTTAACCAGGGGAAAAAGCAGAGAAGACGCCGAGATCCAGGGCTGCGAGCAATCTGGTTTTCAATCTTCAGTTCAACTTGTCTCAGACTCCACTCAAAGCAAGGACGCCGTACCAAATACGTCTCTTCTTCCACCAGATTTTGAGCAAACAAAGGCTGGTAGCGTGAACGTACTAGTTCAGCAGTTTGTTTGTCCTCAGGCGTATTTTTTCTCGAAGTTTCTAGAAGACCCGACTGGGTGCGACGATAACAGTCTAAGTATTCTGGGATAGTCCAACCTTTTTGACCGCTGGTAAATGCCCTAAGCCATCGTTCCCAGTCTTCATAGCATCTCAGTTGCTCGTCGTATCCTCCCAACAGTTCAAAGTCCGTTTTTCTGTAGAGCAGC
This sequence comes from Leptolyngbya sp. FACHB-261, assembly GCF_014696065.1. Classification (NCBI taxonomy): domain Bacteria; kingdom Bacillati; phylum Cyanobacteriota; class Cyanophyceae; order Leptolyngbyales; family Leptolyngbyaceae; genus Leptolyngbya; species Leptolyngbya sp. FACHB-261. The sequence goes on from NZ_JACJPL010000027.1 coordinate 153,116, forward strand.
CTCCCTGTAACCCAATTTTGCTCGATAAATCGAATCGGTTTATCAAAGCCAAACTCCCACCAATATTCCTGAGCTTGAAAACCAACCGAATAGGAATTAACCAGAGAAAAATCAGGATGGCTTTCGAGAAAAAGAACACATTTTTCGATGTAGGTCAGGGCAATTAAATCATCCAAATCCATGAAAAAGAGGTGCTTACCGCTGGCCTTAGAAATCGCAGTATTTCTACCAGCTGAAGGCCCTCGGTTACTCTCATGGTGATAGATCTTGATCTTGGCCGAGCGCTCGGGTAAGAGCTTGAGACATTCGATAGACTCTGGATCTGTAGAGCAGTCATCAACAATGATCCATTCAAAATTTTGAAAGGTTTGATTGATGACACACTGATAGGCTTCCTCAAGGTATTGGTGCTGGTTGAAGAACGAGGAGATAATCGAAACGAAGGGATTCTCAGACTCAACGGGATTGTAGAAATTGAGCTGTTTAGTCTGTAGGAGAGAATGGACAAACTCCCCAACGCTGGGATAAGGCTTCATACCAACACTCAAAACACTGACACTCAAAATACTGAGGGCAACTGAGCGAGAAGGTTAGTCAATCTCCCTGAATGCCAACTGCATGTCTCAGTTTAAACCAGGCCGCTCTCAGCTTCCAAAACTTGCTGCTCTCCATCGCCTCAAGCCTGGACTTGGTGGTTGACAAAGACTCTTCTAATCGCTTCATCTGCACCCGCAAGCGGTCACACTGCTGCGCATACTCATCCATGCTGTAAGTCAGCTGAGACGGGGTTGCTCTAGCTGGGGCATCATCAGGAGGTTGATAACCCAGTTCTCGACAGAGTTCAAAGGTCTCTTCCGACAGCTCTGACCAAAACATCGGTGGTCGCCCACTCTTAGCTTTACCGCGCATTGACCGTGAAGCGTTATACTCCCGATTCAGCTCGTCTACAGATAGAGGAATCTCTCTTAGCCCTGTGAACTCTATAAATCTCTGCCAAACTTCAACCGGATTATTCTGAATTTCTTCTTGATGAATCGCAAGGTAAGGCGCGCCAGTATCCCGCATAGCTAAGGCATCGCGATGTGCATCAATATAGTGACGCTCCGACGATTCTATGGTGCTAAACATTGGTACAGTACCCAGGTACTCCACAATTGATGGCAGTGCCGTGAGCGGGCTTCTAATTAAATGAATATAGCGGGCATCTGGAAAAACTTTGCGCATAAAATCCACTGGCAAATAACCAATGGCTTTCGCAAACCAGCGGGGTTGGTCAGATGGAAAAAGTTCATAGAGAAATGCTCTGACAGCAGCAGCAGCTTTACGATCATGCTCCTGGCTCTGCTCGTTACAATCTCTGATGATATGGCTTTCAACCCACCAACTCTCGTACAGTTCCCGTTGTAGGGTCGATAGGATACTGGTTTCAATGACACACTGAACATCAGGATGCTTGGCCAGGGTTTCGAGCATCCAGGAAGAACCTGAACGCCCAGGTCCAATCAAGAGAATAGGCGCTGTTACATTGTTGGGATTAGGCATCGGCGAGCTTCGACTTGGACTAGAGCAACGTCAGTAAAACCTTAGCAAAAAATGTGCAGCGCCCAACTTGAGCTGCCTAGGTTGCTAGCTCCTAACTCGCTTGAGGCGAAGCCAGGTTTCCCGCAGCTTCCAAAACTTACTGCTTTGCAGCTCAGCAACAGTCGCCTGAGAATTCTGCAATTCTTCCTGGCAACGCTGTAACTCCTGTTGCGAGGATCGAAATTTCTGCCAAAAGCGCTTTGCTTCTTCCTTTTGTTTCTGCAATTCCTGCTCGCGCTCCAAAAGCTCAGCTTCAGCTTTTAGAAGTGAGTGCCAGCGGGCAAAGCTAATCCTAAAGGGAAAGCCCTGAGAACTCATGATCTTCTCAATTCTACGGATGGCTTTTTGCCAAATTTGGCCTTCAGGGGTTGAATCTTCGCTGACAGGTTGGTCATGAGATTGGGTGACATCATAACTGAAGACGAGACGAGTCTTTGTAGTCAAATACAACAAGAGGAAGAACTCTTCAGCAACCTCAAGTTTGGGATCAATAGCAATGTCACTGTCTTGAAGCAGCGAAGATTTAGCAATAAAGCTACCTAAACCTAAAAGCTTGTCTGATTCTATTGCATCTACCAAATCAGCCTGCTCAAAGAATCGAAGTGAAGTGACATCCGCGCCATTCTGTTCATCAAAATCCTTTTGAGAGCTATTACAGTCATCAGTATTTACCTCCTGAGCCAGAACAGAACCAGAGTAGGCTAGGCCAAAGTTCTCATAGCGCTCTAGAAGCTTGACTAAAGTATGAATATGGTTTCTATGCAGCAGGCTGCTACTTAGAACACCAAAGTATTCTGAGGTAACTGCGCTCAATCCTGCCCACAAGGTACTACTACCGTATCGGCACTGCACGCTATCCAAAGCAATGATTTTTATCTCGAATCTGGTTTTATACAGCTCTAGTAAAGCATCAAGCTCTGAATCTGCATCTGATTTCACTAAAACCAGTGAAAAATCTTGATAACTTTGATTTGCCAAACTGTCGAGGTGTTGTTTAAATTCTGAAGCCGAGTGGCTATTGGCTCTGAGAATAAGCTGGACATGCTTGGGCTGTTTAGTTACAGCAGCTTGGACACCCAGAGATGGTGCGAAACCCTTTTCAAGCACTATTTCTTGGTGATAATCTTTGAAAGATCGAAGTAGATTCTCTAGGGAAAAACGCTCAACAAAAATGCGATGTGCTTCCCTAGACATCTCTAGAGCTGTTTCGGGATTGTTCTTAATCCAGGCAATGTGACTAGAGATCTCTTCTACTTGCTCAGATAGGCTGAGATTTTGCGACAGATATAGAACACAATCACCAAAATTCTCTCGAATAAAGGCGTGTTCTCCGCAGATCGCTAGAGCACCAGACGCAGCAATTTCAAAGATACGCATCGTTGGCGCTTCAGACTCAGTATGCACCTCAGTGTGCAAGCATAAAGCCACTCCAGCCCGGTTTAACTTGTCTAGCAGGCTAACCCCATCGAAGGGAATCGAGCCTCGATAGGAGGATTCTAGATACTGCCAGCCTTCTTGCCTGCCATAAAAATCTACATAGTCTTTTTTATCCAGCTCTAAGAACAAGTCTTTAAATCTCACCGTGTCCCAATTGGAACCGATATAAACTAGCCTGGGCTCCGCGAGTTCAGGTTCTCGATATTGAGTTTCATTACTGCTAGGGTAAAAGGGAAGAGTACCAACTTTGTTGGGTAAGAAATACAAAGTATCTTGCACCCAGGTTTTGACCACACTTGAACCGCAAAGATAGCCGTCGTAACTTAGGATATTTTTGATCAGTTCGTTAGACTTGTTTGACCTCTCAAAATGAGCAATCGGATTCCACATGCAGCCATAAGTTGGGTAACCAGTAACTTTTGGCACATAGTGGTGAAGCACAAGAACAGCATCCGGCTGAAGCTCATTGATCTCGCTTCTCCCTGCAACCTCAACTGCCTTCCAACCCAGACTTTTAGCCGCTAAGCCCAAGCGACGACACAGCTCTTTTTCAGCAAAAAGGCCCCCGTAGAACGGATTATGAATTGCAATTCGCATTGATGCCTTCTAGGTAATGCACCACTAAGAGCTGATCGGGATCTTGAAATTCAGTGGCTCAAAGGTTGTCGGAATTAGGCCTCTAGTTAGAACTCTGCTACGCTAGTCATCAATTTTCAGGCCCAAAGACTTTTTCACTTTAAACCACTGGGTGCGCAACTTCCAGAACTTGCTCGTCTTCATTGCGGCCACTTCTGCTTGGGTTTGGTGAACTGCGGCCTGTGAGCGGTCTAGTTCTCTCTGAGTTTGCTTAAGCTGATTTTGCAGTTGTTCAAAACCACTGAATTCTAGTTCCAGGGAGCGCTTCAGGTATTCCGGATAGATAGTCCTCGCTCCTTCTGTATTCAAATCTCTAACGTCAATTTTATAGAGAATGTGATCGCCGCTAATGCCCTTATAACGAGTGATTTTAGAGGAATCGACGCCAATCAAGCCAAGGAAATCTGTAATTAGACCATCACTAATCTGGAAGCTATGGTAGATAAATCTATTCTCCTCTTTACTCCAACCTGTGTGCAAGTTCATAGTGTGACTAGCTGTATCAATCACACCCGTGTCAAATATGACCATCTCCTTGGCCAAGCTTATAATTCGAAGCAGCCCATAGAAGGGAAACAACAGGTGGTTATGAACTTCTGAGAGGAAAACAATGTCGTGTTTTGGGATACTGAGATCAAACAGAATGTCTGAATTTACAAAAGTAACATTCTGATGGCCAAGCACTTCTTTCGACCAGACTGAGCTTTCGTGCTGACGTTTAAGCACTTCTACCCCAGTCACCTGTTTTGCACCTAATTCAGCGAAGCGAAAGCTAAAGAAACCATTGGAACTGCCAATCTCTAGTACCGACTTACCCTGCACTTCTGGAAAAGTCGGCTTAATGTATAACCACTTAGGCCACGGACGAAGAATAGATGCTTCGCGGCTAGTTAACCTTTTACCTAAAGTATTTAACCCACCTTCATCAATATAAGCCCAATCGTGATTAGAGGTTGAAGTGATGTTGTGCGCAGGATAATCAATCCGCTGAAACCAATTGCCCCCAAAGTCTTGTATCCCTTTCGCTACATTACCCTTGAGTGCTGATTGCACCTCTGGAGAGCCATCATTCTGGAGCATCTTACGTAGCTCAGCAACCATATTCTCAAGCTGTTGCTCTGAGCAAAGTGGAAAGCTGTTAGCCCCAAGGTTCTGTTGCCCTGCCCCGTGACGAACTGTGTAGTTACCAAAATCAATTGTACTCTCCATATCTAGCTTCCCTTATCTTCCAAGAATTGAATTCTGTTCTAAACAAGCTGTCCACTTGTGGCCAATACCGAGTTCTCTATGTAGTTCATCCAATTCTCGCCTTGACGTTTAAGCGTGAATTCTGCTTCTACAATCGTTCTGCCTGCTTCTCCAAAATCATGGCATTTAGTTGGATTAGCCATTAAGAATTTGATTTCTCTCAATAAACCTTTTGTGTTTGTCTCATTAGACAGGCGAGCATTGACATTGTGTCTTGCAATCTCTGATACACCTCCAACATTAAAGGCCGCAATAGGTAGTGAACAGGCAGCCGCTTCACAAAAAGTTTGGCCGAAGGCTTCTTCTAGGGAAGTTCCAACGAAGATATCAGCAGCACTAAAAACCAGAGGCATCTTCCGATAATCTCTTAAAAAGCCGGTTCCATGCACCTCTTTGAGCTGTTGAGATTCAGAACCAAACACCAAAAAGTAAGCCTCCTTACCCAACTCCGCGACAACTTCCTTGAACATATGTCCCCCTTTGCGATAGTCCTCCATATTGACTGCCCCACCAAGAATGACAAAGCTATCTTGGGGGATGCCTAGAAGGCGACGAGCTAGGGCTTTGTCAACTTTCTTAAAAAGTTGCTCGTCTACTCCACAATAGATATGGTCAACATTGCAAAGCCCTTTCAGAGCTTTTTGAGCCATGCTTTGAGTCCAGCAGCTATTGGCGACTAGCGGAATGCCTTCAGAACCACAGAAAATTTCTCGGCGTAAAGCCCATTCGTCAAATATTTCGTTTGGAGGTAGAGTTGGATACTGATCCCAGGTTGGACAACTAGAGTTACAACCCTTCTCATAGAGAGAGCAATTACCAGTATAGGCACAACGTCCCGTAAACAAGTAACAGTCATGCATGAAGGCAATGACCATTATGTCTAATTTCTTAAGAGCAGGTAGTAACTTAAGCGACCATTTAGACCCGTGAAGATTACCTACGATGATGATATCCGGAGATTTACGTTTCACCTCCAAAACAATGTTATCTATGATTCTGGATTGGCTTAGGTTTTGCCTGGCATCTAAATACGACAGTTGAGTCAGACCTAACCAATGACCTGTCGCATCATCTGGAACAAAAGGGATATCCCCTTCAATGGGTCCCTGACACCAACAAAGGGCTTCCACTTCCTGCCCCATCAACAGAAAAGACTGAATTTGACGTAAAAAGGCAATTCCAGCCCCATATTGAAATCCTAGATCGTTAAGAAAAAGAACGCGCAATCTTTCTCTTTTTACCAGTTTATTTCTAAGTCTACGATAATTAACCATCTTGAGTCTTCAAATACTATAAATCCCTGAGGAGTCCAATTATCGTCACTTACTCTCTTTTCTCATATAAACCGCAATGGCAGGGGAAGAGGAAACTACTGTATTTGTCCAATTCCCTGTAATCTGTAGTAGTTTATTCACATCTTCAGAGTTTGTGACTGCTATAACACCACACATCTCTGTGTCTGAAAACTCTGGTTCAGCTCTCTCCGATTCATTTCGAACTTCTACGTGTTTGAACTTGAATGAGTCGATTTTCTGCTTTAGAAGAACCCAAAGAGGATATTCCCAGATCGCAGAGCCACGAACGAGGAAACCCCAGGATTTACATCGAGTTCTAGTAGTAATAAGATTAACAACTTCGTGGTAAGGCACCTTTAGTTCCTTGCGAGAACCGCTAAAGTAGATGTCTTGCCGTGCCAAAGACAAAATGGACTGAGATTGTTCAAAACTAATCCGCCCAGTGAAACTGGCAGGCAGAGTAAGTATAGGATGTCTCATGGGAGTTAGGGCATAGAAAATCGCGACCCCAGCTATCAAAATAGCTAAACCCTCCCAAACTTTGTTCTGTATGTAGGTACTAATATGGTGAGCGATTAATGGTGAGAATAGGATAAATTCTGGAAGCAGCAAACGATTCCCCCATATCTGCCACTTTAGCAAGAAGCAAAATAAGGCGATCCCTAAAAAGTTCACAACCGAGAGTTGAAATAGAGCCATATCTCCTCGTCGGGATCCCTTTGATGCTTTGCTACTGAGTCTAAACAGCAAAGCTATTACGGATAGCATAATTAAAATAGAATGAATAGGATTAGCAACGGTGTCTTCATGAGGAACGAGCAGAGTAAGTGGAGTTCCTGCTGGTCCTTGAAAGAACTCAGTTGCGAAAGAAAGGCTTAAATCGGAATCCGACAGGGACACTCCTAACAGATTCTTGTGAATGTTAACCACCCACTCCCTAAAGCCAGGGACCGTTAAGTTTAAAGCCGTATTTTTTAAAACATTAGAAATAAATTGTGGCAACCCAAACTCTGTACTCCTCGTGCCTGTATCTGTGCCAAGGAAAGAACCAAGAATTTGATAATTTCGCCAGTAGCTTGGGATAGAGAGGCTAATCCCCCCCACTAAAACAACAAGAAGCGTTACAGCACGTGTGCGTAAAAACTCAAACAGATAACGGTTTCTCAAACCGAGAGCATCATTTAATATTCGGAACGCAAGAAGTAAAAACAGCGGTGCCCCAAAAATAATTGCTGTAGGTTTAGTGACTAAGCTTAGACCAAGTGAAGATGCCAGCCAGAATACATCTGACCCTGAGAAATTATTAGTAGAAAAGATAAAATAGGTAAAACAGGCTAGCCAGAAGGATACAACTAAATCTGTCTGCGTAGTAGTGGACTGCATGATTCCCATGGGGATTGTAGCACAAACCAGCATGCTAATGAGAGATGCTCGTTTGCCAGCAATAATATCAGTGATCAGAGAAACAGCTATAATACTGCCTAAGAAAGCAAACCACTGCACACAATTAGCGAAACGATCACTACCTGAGAGTATTTGAAACTGGGCAACAATATAGCTAGCCCCTGGAGGAAATGAAATTTGGCGTAAATCGTAGGTCGGGTAGTGAGCAAGGCTACGATTTTGGATCCAGTGCATCACTCTGGGCATGTGGTAATCCATTGAGTCCCAGTTATTTGGTGGTGCAACTAGAGCTATAAGCAAACTAACACTTAAAATTAAAACAATTGGAGCAATGACAATAAGATCAGAAAGTCTCGGGAGTCTTTCTAGGTAAAAACCAGCCCAAGGCCAAAAGAAGTTAGCGCTTCTATACGGCTGAAAACCAACATGGTTCAGGCGGAGCAGAACAACAAAGCTTATGATTGAGATAATTGCCCAGAATAGAGTGACATGAACATAATCCAGTGATCTTCCTAAGCTTAAGCTTTCAGTTGAGATGGAAATCAGTAAACCCAAAAAAACAGAAGCTTTTACAAAGGCAAGTCTAAACAACTTTTGCTCGGGTTGCGCTTGCCAGTAAAATATTGCGAGGATTAATAGAAATGAAGCAAAGAGTAAAAGGATTGCCATAAAGCAGCTATTCTGTCCGGCCGCGTACTAACACACCCTCACTACCTAGCTCATCGCTTCTGAGCTCTTGCTTCTCAAACGGCCTCACCGTAGAAAATAGATTATATTTGACGATGCAAATAATAGCCCAAATGCCATCACGCCAACCTATCTTCTTGCCTTCCTTGTAAGTCCGACCATAGTAAGATATGCCAACCTCATAAATCCGGCATCCTGCTTTCGCGACCTTGGCAGTAATTTCAGGTTCGAATCCAAAACGATTCTCCTGTATCTCTATGCTCTGAATTACCTCACGTCGGAATGCCTTATAGCAGGTTTCCATATCTGTGAGGTTGATATTGGTAAACATGTTAGAGAGCATCGTCAGAAATCGATTTCCTACCATATGCCAATAGTAGACAACTCTATGAGGATGACTCCCTACAAAACGTGAACCAAAAACCACATCAGCTTTGTCGTCCAGAATTGGTTTGATTATTTCTGGGTACTCTTGTGGGTCATACTCCAAGTCAGCATCTTGAACAATTACAACATCACCTGTGGCTGCCCCAAAGCCGCTGCGCAGAGCCGCCCCTTTGCCACAATTCTTGCGATGGTAGATTATTTGATCAACTTGGGCTTCTAGCTTTGACTTTAATATCTCTCGTGTGCCGTCAGTTGAGCAATCATCAACGATGATGATTTCTAAATTCTTAACAGGAGAGGCCTTCACTGCTTCAACAACTCGAAAAATTGTCCCAAGCTCGTTGAAACAAGGAATAACAACAGAAAGTTTCATTAGAATTTTACCTATTTTGTGAGGAGTGTTGACCGGTTCAAAAGACCATTAACTCGTCAGATTTTTTCCCTGAACGTAGCATTGACTTTTCTCAATTCCGGTAAAAATGGAATATTATCACCGTAGGTTTTCTGTTTTTCATGAACACGAAACAGGGTCAGTGCATCTGGAAGGTGGACAATCTTTGCCTCTTGATAAGCCATACGCACCCAGAGCTCGTAGTCCATGCTGTAGAAAAGACTCTCATCAAGTCCTGCGCCCGAACGCTCCCATAGCTCCTTGGTCCAGAATACTTCTGGCTGATAGAAGAACTCACCCTTCTGCCAGCAACCATCGATATCCAATAAGCGTTCTAAGGGGAGGGGGACAACTTTACCAATTGGCATAGCGTTGTGATGCGTATGGAAAGGTTTTTGTGCATTGCCTTTAACCAGTGAGCAGCCACCAGCCACCATATCTGAGCCGTAATTCTCAAACGCCAGGGCTACCCGGAACAGAGTACCGGGTAAATACCTATCGTCACTATTTAGCCACGCCAGAATCTCACCTGTCGCCCGACTAAAGCCTTTATTCAAGGCATTAGATTGGCCTTTATCCGGCTCACTGGTCCAGTAGGTAAGTTCAGAGCTATAGCGCTCTAAAATCTCCAAAGTATTATCACTAGAGCCACCATCAAGCACAATATACTCAAGGTTTGGATAGCCTTGTAGTAATACAGAGCGGATAGTCTCCTCAAGGTAGTCACCTTGATTTAGCGTAACGGTAACTATAGAGATCTTGGGCCAAGGCTTACCTGAGGGCATCGTTGCTGCTACCCTTGGAAGCCGGTAGTTCCAAGGCCACTGCAAGTGTTCATTGCGCTGAGACTCCTGCCAGAGCGGATCGACCCAGGTTAGGTCAGGAGCCTTGTAAAGAGATAAATTGCCAATCTCTGCCCATGCTGGTCCCCAGTTTAATTGAGACAAACGATCATTTGAGCTTGCGCCACTGAACAAAACCTTAGTGTTGGGCGACAAACGACCTTTCAGAAGTTTGAATACCTCAGGAGGCGCTTGAGCATCCAAGATTAGAAGATCCAGAGTATGAAAATCCAGTTTGTTCGTCTTCGCTAAGTACTCACCTAATTCCAACTCCACAAGATCCAGGTGGCTACTAGCAGAAATTTCGACCTTTTGCTCCTTAGAGCTCACGCAAGTTGTCTTTACCTCTAGGTCGGAGAGCAGAGGCAACAACTGCTTGGTAGCCTTCGCAGGATAAATGCAGAGAGCATTAGAAACCCCCGCTAAGAAGTCTTGAAAAGTTTCTATCGCTTGAAGACTGGCATCCTCAGCGAAATTTCTAAGCGTGACGAAGACTTCTGCCGTCGGTGAGTTGACACCAACCGTCCGTAAGTCTGGTTGACTGCTGGAAGCCTGTGGGGATGAGGTAGGGACTAAAGCACCTTGAGTATCAGCCTCAACAACCGCTTGAGGGATCGTTGCTGGACGCCAGCGATCGCGGAACAGAGCATTATAGACAGGAACAAAAACCCCATAATTGCTGTACGCAAAATCATACACGCGGAGCTTTTTCAGCAAAACCTTAATTAGGGTTCTAAGGGCTGCTCTGCCCGTTGCCAGAGATTCAACTTCTCGCTGTAAATCGCTGTTTGCCTGCAGAAAGTGGTTTCTGGTTTGCCAGAGTTGGTCAGCTTTTTGCTTCAGAAAGAGATTGTGGTGATACAGCTCATTGTTTAGGCGGGCGCGGGTCAGCTCAGCTTCTCGAAAATCATCTCGAAGGCGATCATTCACCTGTTGCAAATGGGTAGTTGTTTGCTCTGCCGTTGCTAGAGAAGCTTCCAATGCCTGAACTCTTTGCTCTAGCTCCTGAGCTGCTTTTTGAGCTGCTTGTTGTGCCGCTTGTTGAGCTGTTTGTTGAGCTGCTTGTTGTTCAACTAAAGTTGTCTCTGCTTCTTCCGCTCGTTGACGTAACGTCTGAGCAGTTTGCCTTTCCTGCAATGCTGTAAAGCACCACCGAGTTCCTCGCACTGCCGTATCCCACTTAGCAATGATGTCCTTGGCTTTGTCTAGAAACTCAGCTTCAGCAGTCGCCAGACGCTGATTGACAGCTTCAATATCGGCAACCGCAAACAAATTATCGTAAGGATATTGTTGCTTCTGTACTTCAGGTACAACTCGTAAGCGAGTGGCATCAAAACGACACAGCGTATAGCCAAAACCCTCGACCAGAGAATATAGCTCTCTCGTGCTACTGCCAGCTACCGCCGCATTCGCTTCAGTGAACTCAATCATCCAGAGCGGGAGTTTTCCAGCACGGATTGATTGGCTCGCACCCTTAAGCACAAAGCTCTCCCAGCCTTCAACATCCAGTTTGACAAAGTCAACCTTGTCAATGTCCAAATTGCGAATTACATCATCTAAGCTGGTCTGCTCCACTCGGAAAACTTCGTCACCCACGGTTGGGCTACTCTTGGCCCCCTCCGCAAAGGTACTAAACGCAGACATACCTGGCTTGCCCAAAAGCAGGTTGGAGTAGCCACCTGTTTCAGCTAGACCGAGATTGAAGGCTGTGAAGGACTCGTAGCCTAACTCTGTAAGATTTTGCTCATACAGACTGAAGCACAGCGGATTGGGGTCAAACCCTACAATCCTGCCACTGTTCCCCAGTCGTTTCGCGGCAAGGCAAGAGAATAAACCGGCGTGAGCCCCACAGTCAAAAAATGTGTCTCCAGGTCTCAAGTACAACCACAAGAAAGCTTGCTCAGCCCCTTCAAAAGTACCCTCCTCTAGGAGCTGGCCCACATGATCATTCTTTGGCATTTGCAAGAGACCAACATGAGGCACTTCAACTGCAAAATGTTCTGCTTGCTGGTTATTGATCGAATATCGACTAATCCTGTCGAACTCTAAATTTTCTTCTGAGCCTGCACTATATGAAGCAGTATGGATTAAACGAAACCCTCTGTTGGTCAAGATCTCTATAACTTGTTCCTTGCCTTTTCGACTTTCCGCTGAGGACACAGTCTGGGCTTCGATGAAAATCTTCTTGATGCAATGCACATACTCGCCTGCACTGTTCAGAACCTGCAGCGCATCGTGGGTTCTGCCATCTATTCTAAAGAAGTCAATTTCTACAATGGCGTTCTTTTCAAGCAAAGTATCGAGACGAATGATCGGAGTCTTGGCTGAGTCTGGATGACTAAACTTAGAATCAAAGGCCTGCTCTCCATCCCCTACAGCGAGACAGAAAACATTAAGGTTAGGCAGCTGGTGAGAGCGGAGCTGCTCTGCTAATTCCGATATCGGTTCGGTTGCATAGACAATATTACTACTATCGTCTTGCGCAAACGGTATTGAGAATGCTTGACCGTCTTTAGCACCGATATCAACGATGATCATGTGTCTCGACTCACTCGAATTTCTAGATTGTCAAATGACAATTTACTCTGTAGCCCTGTAGCCCTGTAGCTCTGTAGTGAGCAGTCAGAGCCATTCGAACTGGAAAGCTACACTATTGCAACCGACCTCTATTAATAGTCTTTGTTTATCTCTATCTGGCTCTTCTGGAGTCTTGTTCCTAGAAATTGATTGTGAACCTAATAGACATCTCAAGATAGTCTTCCTGACTACACTGTGCAACAACAGGATAGCAACAGAACACAGCTACAGAGCATCAGGTCGTTGATTGCCCGACACTTTGACGCACAATCTCAATAACTGAGGAACGAACCGAAAAGCACTTACAGCTTGGGCGACCTGCTTTTCACTTCACTGAGATAGCGGTCTACCGCCTCGTTCGTTTCACCCGAAAACCGAATCTTACCTCTCTCCAACCAAATGGCCCGTTCACAAGATTCCCTTATGAATCTCAAGTCGTGAGAGACCACTAGAACGGTTGCGTCAGCATTCCAGAACTGTTGGATTCGCTGCTTACACTTATTCCTGAAACTCTCATCCCCCACCGACAGAATTTCATCGAGAATTAGAATGTTTGGCTGCACATCCGTGGCAATCGCGAAGCCCAAACGGGCAACCATACCGGAGGATAGCGATTTGACTGGTGACAGAGCGTAATCTTCTAAATCTGCAAATTCCAAGATGGATTTGGCTCTCTGCTTCATCTCTGCTTGAGAGAAGCCCAGCATGACTCCATAGAGGACGATATTGTCCATTGCTGAAATCCCTGGGTCAAAACCTGCGCCCAGTTCGATCAGGGGGGCAATACTCCCTCGAACTCTCACTGAACCGCTAGTTGGCTTGAGGATGCCGCAAATGACTTTCAAGAGCGTTGATTTACCCGCTCCGTTCGCACCAATGATGCCAAGTTTTTCGCCAGTTCCTACCACTAGATCAATTTGGTCGAGCACCAATCTTCTAGCCGGTTTTGTATATTTGCCCTCCAGAAATGACAGGACGGTTTTCTTCAGGTCATAAGAAAACTCTTCCTGTGTGCGCCGCCACAGCGAGACTTGGTCTAGGCGAACGATTTCCATCTACAGCAGGTCCATGAATTGAGGGCGCCACCAGCGAAAGCAAACCCACCCTAATCCTAGGACGACCACCCCACTGAGAAGTGCCTTGGACGCGATCAGGAAATCTGGCGATGTTCCCGACAAAGAGATCTGGCGCAAACTTTCGATGATCGCAGAGAGCGGGTTCAAGCCCAAAAAACGTTTTACTTGCTCCGGGACAATGGCAGCGGGATAAAAAACGGGGCTACTAATCCACAAAGCGAACACGACCATCTCATAGAAGTAAGACAAATCTCTAAAGAATACGTATAAGGCGCTGACTAAAAAGCCAATACCTAAAGAGACTAAAACTAAAGCGCTACAGGGCAGCAGCAGAGCCAGGACATTGACCAGGCTTTCTGAGTTAATGAACGTGACAATCGCGAGCAACGGCAGAACGCCAACGGAGAGTTGGAATACGTTGGCTGCAACCATTGACACGGGAAAAACACTAACAGGCAAACGGATCTTATTTAGGACAGACCCATTACTCACTACGCTACCCAAAGCTTGAGAGGTAGAAGCTGAGAAGAAGTTAATGACAACCAGCCCTGTGAAGGCAGCTAAGACATAGTTAGCAATTGAGTTGCCATAGTAAGAAGCAAAGGCAGCGCCAAAGATAGCCGTATAGACCCCCGTCATGATCAGAGGGTTTAAGAGCGACCAGTAGACACCTAAAAACGAGCCTCGATAGCGAATTTTCAGATTGCGTACAGCCAGTACGTAAAGCAGCTCCCAATAGCGGTGAACCTGCGGCCAACCCGGCAGAATCTTCAGAGACAGGGTCATAAAAGCTTCAAGGCGCTCCACACACTGATCAACTCACACCGGACCATTCAGACCAGACCACTCACACTAGACTACTCAATTGCTCTGGCTGCACCTTCTGGCGATCCGAGTTGCTAGCAATCTGAGCTAGCAATCTGAATTCATTGTCCTAACTCTTCCTTGGCCTCTTGCCCTTTTGGCGCTAAAACACGCTAAAACAGGTCAGCACTGGGTGCTTAGGTTGCTTGAGATGTCTGAGCAGTTACTTGACGCAACTGTGCAGAACGCCTCGCGACAGGTGAAGAACGGCAGAGCCTAGATGTCAGCTACTGCGAATTTCCCTGTAACTATTGATGCAAGGCTCCGAGTCTACCAACTGTGTAAAAAAGGCTGTGTCAGCAAACTACCTATATTTACCGAGCAGTTTGACTACATTGATGCCTTAGACATTAAGCCTTAGACAATCTGGAAGCTCTTCAACACCAACAACCTAGAAGTTCAAGGCTATTCAGTTAAAAACCCTGCGATCTACGGGGCTAAAACGCGATACAGAGTCAAATAGGGCAAGGCAATTCTGTGATTATTACTCCTCATGAGACTCCATCCACACTCCCAATACTCTACATTCGGCGGTTAAGTCTTGCAACCGGGGTAAACCCCCTGCAATAGAGCCTGTAGCAGAGGCAATTACCCTAAAATTTCTGGGGTTTTGTCGTTCAAATTTTGGGGCTCAATTCAGGTCCGTTCGCGGTATTCAGCCAACTTACGTTGCGCCCAGCTGAGGATGCCGCTGACTAGTGCTCCGGCCATCAAAATGCCAATTGCTGGGGTAAACAAGGGCTGCCATAGACTTTGCCAGAGGTTCCAGCCCAGGGGAATGCCTGAACGGTCACCGATCACCGCTACCACTAACCAGGCAAAGCTGAGGAATACCAGTAGGGTGTCCAGCATCAAAAAGGTATTGAGCCAGTTGCCTAAAACGGCGGACCAGGAAGTAGACCCAGAGGGCTTGGTTGCAGCATCAGGGGACATGGAAAACGAAGTCGATAATTGGGGCGTGCATAGGCATTCTATCGGAGTCTTGAATACACTTGCCTCAACAGCAGCACTGTACAGTGAATCTAGACAAGCTGGATAGGTCTAGCCTCTGGCGCTCTCATTACGCAGGGAGAGGGCCAGAACCCTTGATTGTGGGAGACTGAACGCTTGTCTACAGGTGCATTTCTGTATGTCTAGGAGGCTCTAATGCGAGCAGTGCTGATGGCGGGGGGCTCGGGAACGCGTCTGCGTCCTCTCACCTGTGACCTACCCAAACCAATGGTGCCGGTGCTCAACCGCCCTATTGCCGAGCACATTATTAATCTGCTCAAGCGTCACAGTATTACTGAGGTGATCGCTACCCTGCATTATCTACCAGATGTGATGCGGGACTACTTCCAAGACGGCACCGACTTTGGCGTGCAGATGACCTATGCCGTGGAGGAAGATAAGCCTCTAGGCACCGCCGGCTGTGTGAAAAATATTGGCAGCTTGCTGGACGACACCTTCCTGGTGATTAGCGGCGATAGCATTACTGATTTTGATCTGACCGCAGCCATTCGCTTCCATCGTGAGCGCGGTTCTAAAGCAACTTTGATCTTGACGCGCGTGAACGAACCGATGGAGTTCGGCGTGGTGATTACCGATGTGGAGGGACGAATCACCCGCTTCTTAGAAAAGCCTTCTAGCAGCGAAATCTTTTCAGACACGGTCAACACCGGCACCTACATTTTGGAGCCCGAGGTGTTGAGCTACTTGCGGGCCAACGAAGAGTCTGACTTCTCAAAGGACTTGTTTCCCTTGCTCCTGGCAAAGGACGAGCCGATGTACGGCTATGTAGCTGAAGGCTATTGGTGTGATGTCGGCAGCTTAGACACCTATCGGCAGGCCCAGTACGACGGCTTGATGGGCAAGGTGAAGATCGAGTTTGCCTATCCAGAGCGTTCTCCGGGGGTGTATGTCGGCTCTAACACCTCAATTCATGGGGAGGCTCTACTAGAACCACCCGTTTTGATCGGAGATAACTGTCGCATCGGGGCTCGGGCTCAGCTGAGCGCAGGTACGGTGGTCGGAGACAACGTCACGATTGGTGCTGATGCGGATCTGAAGCGCCCAATTATCTGGAACGGGGCAATTGCCGGTGAAGAGGCTCATCTACGGGCTTGCACGATTGCAAGAGGGGCGCGGGTAGACCGACGGGCTCATGTCCTCGAAGGGGCTGTGGTCGGGCCTTTGTCCACCGTGGGGGAAGAAGCTCAGGTCAACCCAGGTGTGAGGGTTTGGCCTAGCAAGAAGATTGAATCGGGGGCAATTCTCAATATCAATTTGATCTGGGGCGCGATGGCCCAGCGCAACCTGTTTGGCCATCGGGGTGTCTCCGGTTTGGCCAATGTCGATATCACGCCTGAGTTTGCCGTGAAGTTGGGGGCAGCCTATGGCGCGACCCTTAAACCCGGAGTTCAGGTCATGGTGTCGCGCGACCAGCGCAGCATTTCACGGATGGTGTCTCGGTCGCTAGTCTCTGGCTTGATGTCGGTGGGAGTGAACGTCCAAAACCTGGAGGCGACTTCAATTCCAATTGCCCGCCTAATGGCACCGATTTTGAATGTGTCTGGCGGCATTCATGTGCGGGTCCATCCTGACCGTCCAGATCATGTTCTGATCGAGTTTTTCGACGACAAGGGCATTAATCTCTCCAAGTCCAAAGAGAAAAAGATTGAAGGCGCTTACTTCAAAGAAGACTTCCGCCGCTGTCGGGTTGAGGAGATTGGCCAGATTAGCTATCCCTCGCGCACGTTGGAATACTACAGCACAGGTTTCGAGCGGCACTTGAATGTGCGGGCGGTGCGCTCCAGCAAGGCACGGGTGGTGATCGACTATGCCTATGCCTTATCTGGAGCGGTGCTACCGCAATTGATGGGTAAGTTTGGCTGCGATGCGGTGGTGCTCAATGCCAGCCTCTCGCAGATTGCACCGACAGTCGAAGAGCGCGAAAAGCTGCTAGATCAGTTAGGTCGGGTGGTAGAGGCCTTGGGTGCAACCTTTGGCGTGCAGGTTTCGGGCAACGGCGAACAGTTTGTCTTAGTGGACGATACGGGTGCGCTGGTTCGCAGTGAGATTCTGACCGCGCTGATGGTGGATATGGCCCTGACGGCTAACCCTCGCAGTACAGTGGTGGTGCCGGTTCATGTTTCGGGTGCGGTAGAGCAGATTGCCCGTCGCCACGATGGTCAAGTAATCCGCACCAAGGCCAGTCCTACGGCAATTATGGAAACTTGCTACGAGGCGGCTAACGTGGTGCTGGGTGGTTCAGCAGAGATGGGCTTTATCTTCCCAGAGCTGCACCCAGGCTATGACGCGATGTTTGGAGTTGCCAAGATTATCGAGTTCCTGACTGTGCAGGAGCGGACTCTGGCCCAGATTCGCACCGATTTGCCTCGGATCTACCATCGGGCTCAGGTGGTTCGTTGCCCTTGGAGCGCCAAGGGAGCCCTGATGCGCCACTTAGTCGAAACTCACTCAGCTGATCAAATAGAGCTAGTGGATGGCGTCAAGATTTTCGACCCTTACTTAGCGGATAGCTGGCTGCTGGTCCTGCCTGATGCAGGCGACCCTCTGGTTCACATCTATGCCAACAGCGCTGACCGCACCTGGGTTGAGGAAAATAACCGTAAATACCGCACCTTAGTGCAGAACTTCATCCACCACTCTCAAGACGCCGAGGATTAGAGCTTTCGAGCGGGCGAGGAGACAGGCGCGGACAAGGGGACAGAGCGGGGATAAGGGGACAAGGGCGGGGAGACCCCGCCCCTACCAGTCGTGTGTGTTTTGTGGGGTGGGGGCAGGGTCCCTCTCTACCCAAATCCCAATGCATTCCCGGTAGAGGCGGGGTTTCCCCGCCCAGCGCCAAGCCCCCAACCTCGCGAGCAGAAGTTTGTCAAAGCTGAGCGCTAGTTTTCCAAGTCTGAGCAGTATTCCTACCAACCCGAGCGACAAGGCCACCAACTTGAGCGCAGTTCCCTACGGGCTGAGCGCACATTCCCACAACCTGAGAGACAGCGCTACCAACCTGAGAGACAGCGCTACCAACTTGAGCGACAACGCCGCCAAGTTGTGCCAGGTCGCATTTCAGGGCTAGGCACAGATCTCACGCAAGCAGGGCGCTTGCACTACGCCAACTCCAGAAACGACCGACTGTACGCCCAAATCTCAGCCAGGCAATCAGTCAGAGCATGGTCACTGTCCAGCAGCTTCAAATCCACCCAGGGTCGAGACTGGGCATAGTCCACACTCACCCGATAATCGATCACATCATCGGTGCGGCCATGCACGATCAAGGTCGGGACAGAGCGCGTGAACTCGGCATCTTCGTAGCTCAGCGCATCTTCTAGAAAGCCATATTCCAGTAGTCGGTTGCGCCCCTGGCTGTAATGAAACACCTCGTAGGTGCCCTGCCGTTGCCACTGGGCGATCACCTCTGGCCCCAACCGCGCCTGCCAGTAGCGGGCAAACTTAAAGGCCGGAGCTAGCAAGATCATCTTCTCAACTCGTGGGTCCCGCTCGGCGTAGAGGGCAGACAACAGCCCTCCCAGGCTAGAACCGATCAGCGTCACTGGCTCCTCAGAGCCAGCCAACTGTTGCTCCACGTAAGCAAGATGACGGCTCAAGCTAATCCGTGAAAAATCATCGAGATTCAAATCGGGTAGATGCAGCTCCAAACCCAACGCTGCCAACTGTTGCTGAAAGAACACTGCCTTCTGCGACTTAGGGCCAGAGGCAAAACCGTGAAAGTACCAATACTGCATAGGCTGGAGGTCATCGTTAGAGGGGAGCTAGATCTCTAAGGCTCGATCAACTTGGCTATACAGATCTTCCAACGCCCCTTGATTCCACAAGACCACATCGGCATGGGCAACTTTTTGAGCCAGAGGCATGTGAGCGGCAATCCGGGCTTGGGCCTGGGCAGCATCAAGCTGATCTCGGTTCATTAAGCGCTGGAGTTGCATCGGCTCCGGGCAGAACACCACCCAGGTTTCGGTTGCCAGATCATCCATACGCGCTTCAAACAACAACGGCACCACCAACACCGCCAGTGGACAGGTTGCCAGTCGCGCCAGTTGTGTCTGCATCTGGTCACGCACATAAGGATGAATCTGCTGCTCCAACCAGGTCCGCTCCGGCATCGTCGCGAACACAATCTCGCCCAAGCGTCGCCGGTCCAGTTCACCATTAGTGAGCAAGATACTGTTGCCGTAGCGCTCAACAATTTGCTGGAGGACTGGGCTGCCAGGCCTCACTGCCTCACGAGCCAGCAAATCAGCATCAATAATCGGCAGTTGGTGCCTCTGGCTGAGATAGGCTGAAACCGTGGATTTGCCAGTGCTCACGCCGCCGGTTAAGCCAATAATCCGGCCCGGTCGCTCAGGCATGAGCTTCAGACCTCGGCTCAGAGGCCCCAGCCACAATCACCTCGGTGAGCCCCTCCAGCGTGTACTCCGTTGCCTCCAAATCAACCCGCCCCAGTAACTCAATACAGGTCTGGGAGGTCTGCGGTCCAATCGAGGCAATCGTCACAGCCTGCAACCAGGGTTGCCAATTGTGAGGAGACAGCAATTTGACAAAGTTACGCACCGTCTTAGAGCTGGCAAAGGTGACAAAATTTACCTCCCCAGCTTGCAGCGCCGCGACTGCCTGCGGTTCTGCCTGGTCGGGACAGCTCGATTGGTAGCCCGCCACTTCCACAACATCGGCGCCTCTCTGCCTGAAGCCTGCCACCAACGCATCGCGGCCACCACTCTCTACTCGTGGAAACAGGAGCCGCACCCCCTGTAAATTCGCTTCCGGAAAGTGCTCGACCAGCGAGTCCGCAACAAAGTCAGGCGGCACAAAGTCAGGATTGAGATTCCAGGCTCGCAGCGATTGAGCTGTCTTTCGTCCCACGACGGCAATTTTGAGGCCAGCCAGAGCCCGAGCATCCAGCCCACAAATGGCTAGTCGCTCAAAGAACACCTCCACCGCATTGGTAGAAGTCAGAATCAGCCATTGAAAACTGGCCAGCTCAGCAATTGCTTGGTCCAAAGCCTGACACTCATCAGAAGGAGGGCCGATCACCAGTGCTGGCATCTCTACCACCCGCGCCCCCTGCTCTCTCAGGAGCTCCGTAAACTGGCCCGATTGTTCCACAGAACGAGTGACTAGCACCGTCTTGCCAGAAAGGGGCCGCGCATCATACCAGCGCAGCCACTGCCGGTACTTCACAACTTCACCCACGACAATCACCGCCGGTGAGAGTTGAATGCCCTTAGTTTGCTCCGCAATATCGGCCAGCGTGCCCGTCCAGACCTGTTGCTGCGGACGTCCACCCCAACGCACAATCGCCACTGGCGTCGAGGCAACTCGACCTGACGCGACCAAACGAGCCGTGATTTCTGCCAGTTGCCGCGTGCCCATCAAAATCGCCAGGGTATCCAGTTGCGCCAGAGCAGACCAGGGCAACAGCTCCAAATCATGGCCGCTCAAAACTGCAAAGCAGCGGCTTGAGTGTTGCTCAGTCAGCGGCAGGCCCGCAAACAAAGGCGCAGCCAAAGCTGAAGAAATCCCAGGCACCACTTCAAAAGCACAACCCGCCTCGACCAAGACCTGCACTTCCGGCACCGCCCGCCCAAAGATAAACGGGTCGCCGCTTTTCAGCCGGACGACTTGTGCACCCGTTTGGCAGTGGCTGACTAGCAACTGATTAATTTCCGCTTGAGCCGCGCTCTCTTCACCGCCCCGTTTGCCAACATCCAAATGCAAACAACCCGGCTCAGTCAGGCGCAAAAGTTCTTGATCGGCCAGAGCATCATAGATGACGACCGTAGCTTGGGCGAGAAGCTGCTGAGCCCGTAGTGTTAGGTATTCGGCACCTCCTGGCCCAGCGCCAACCAAATAGACCTTACCCGCTTTGGCCCTACGAGTTTTGCCACGCCGTTCTTCGCCCACAGCCATGCGGCTCTATAACCTCTGTACTTGCCGTTCTACAGACGACTGTACAGGTGTGGCAGGTCATTCTAGCAAGCAGACTGAGGCGAGGTGAGGACAAAAAACTGAACCTCTTGCCGTCCGAAACACAGAAGGTCCCCATTCTTCAGGGCTAGGCGCTCACTGTGCAATCGACGGTAGTTAACGAAGGTGCCATTGTGGCTGTCCTGGTCAGTTAAATAAAAGACATTGGCATCTTCTGCATGGGCTCGTCCCCGCTCAATGGTGGCGTGATGGCGAGAGACCAAGCGACTGGTTAGAGCAATGGCATTAGCGCGTCCTCTACCCAAACGCCATTGGCGCCCGAGTCTAGTGCAATAAACCCTTGGGACTTCAGGCTCAGGTTGTTCTAGAGGCTCAAGTGGCTCTGCCCCTTCGCCAGGCGGTAGGTTCGTCATCAAAAAAGCGGTCTCGCGAGTGCTGACCGCCTGAAGATAGAACTGAGTGCGACTGTTGAGCCGTGATTCTGCCGACAACAGCGCCTTCATCAACAAAGCAATGGCGCGCAGATCAAACTCACAATCGGCCAGTAGCGCCCGATATAAATCTGGATAATGCGTTAGAAATGCCCGAGTCTGCTGGACCAGAGGACGCGTGGCGGCAGAAGTCATCGAAGAACCGGTGTCTGGCCCTAACTTCAGCGAACTGCCCATACAGTACTGGGTAGCGATAGTTACCTAGTTCTTCCCAGCCATCTGCCCAAGATCCGGATGGTTGGCAAGATACTCAGCACCAGATACGCAACTGCTGCTGTCTAGTGCAGCAGTTCCAGCTCAATTCCAGCCCCGAAATTATATAAATGCAAGCAGCCGCAAACTTGCACCGCAAGAGTTTTGTCGCTAGATCAACAGAGCAACGCTAAAGCTCAACGCAAGATACTCAGCGCAGCCTGTACCCGGTCGATTACGCCTTGGAAACGGGTGTAGGTACGCTGAATCTGGCGCCCGTCCACGTAGACTTCCTGAGTCGGATAGTTCTCAATCACATCAACCAGGCTAAAGGGTTGGCGTTGGCTAGCAGACAATACCAGGGCAGCTCGCAGCGCTTGCGGGTTGGGACGATTTGGAGCCGGTCGAATGCCCTCAGACAACTCACCCAGTGCCGCTTCTCCTAAAGGATTATTTAGCGCCTGGTCCAACACCCGGGGCTGCACTGCAACGCCTGAGTTCAAAAGTTTCTGAAAATCTTGAGGGTCTTTTCCCGCCGTCCGCAGTAATGCACCAAGTGACGGTGAAGCCTCACCCGTGTCTGCCAACTGCCTCAACTCCGAGACAGGAAAGCTACGGCTGAGGGGACCATAGGTCAGAACCAATTGTTCAGCCGCGCTGGCTGGCAGCGTGAAGGCTAATAGACCCAACAGACTAAATGACAGCTTGAGCGAAAACTTGAGCAGCATGGCTCTTTGGCTTAAAGCCCTCTAGGCTACTTGTACCCTGACCAGCTTCCCACGCCAGAGTTCCCGTTACTTCAGCCTGCAGTTGGATCCCGCCCTTCAATTGGCAACAGGTCTAAGCCCAGCACGGTTGCGAAGGCAGTGGCCATTTGCTGCTGCACCACTTCTAGTCGCACCTCCGGGCAAAACTGAGCCAAACTGCCCACCGGACGGTCAGCAATGCCACAGGGCACAATCTGCGTAAAGCCAGTCAAGTCAGGGTCAACGTTGAGGGCAATGCCATGCATCGTCAGCCAACGACTGACTTTGATACCAACAGCGGCGAGCTTACGACCCTCTACCCAAACTCCGCTTAGACCGGGAATCCGTTCGGCTGGCAAGCCATAGAGAGCTAGAACCCGAATCACCACTTCTTCCAGAATCCTTAAGTACCAGTGCAGGTCACGCTGATAGAAGTTCAGGTTCAAGATCGGGTAAGCCACAAGTTGCCCTGGGCAGTGGTAAGTAACCTCTCCCCCCCGCTCTACCCGATGCAGTTCGACTGTGGAGTCAGTCTGGAACTTGAGGAACTCAAGACTGGCGCCCTGCCCCAAGGTATAAACAGGCAAGTGCTCTAGCAGCAGCAACACATCCGGCAAGCCAGGATTTTGCTTGCGCGCTTCTACCAGTTGTCGCTGCCAGTTCCAAACCTCTAAATACGGAATCTGACCCAATTGGTAAAGATAGCAACGCCGACGTAGAGCCGTGCTTGTAACTGAGTCACTAGAAATAGTGTTCACAAAATCAAGCTGGAATTTGCGGAACTTAGGCTATAGATTATCAAGATAAATCAACGAGCGTAATCACTCATTTTCTAGAATCTGAAGAAAGTTGAAGCGTGTCTGTTCTCCAGAATACGAAGTGTTAGGGTTAATTCACGACCTTCACCGCTCACCACACTTAGGGGAGGCAAACTTTATGAAGCTCGTCATTCAGGGCAAAAACATCGAGATTACAGATGCGATTCGCGAGTACGTCAATCAAAAGATTGAAAAAGCCGTGAGTCATTTTCAAACTCTCACCACAGAAGTCGATGTTCATTTGTCCGTTGCTCATAATGCTCGGACTGCACCGCAACAAGCTGCCGAAGTTACTATTTTTGCCAACGGTACAGTAATCCGAGCTGAGGAGTCGAGCGAGAACCTTTACGCCAGTATCGATCTGGTTGCCGATAAGATCCAGCGGCAATTGCGTAAATATAAGGAGAAAAAGCAGGCTAAACCGCAACCTAGCAAGCTAGACACACTGAGCTTGCCGGATGTAGTGACTCTGCCCAGTACAGATCGGCCAGTTGAGCTGCCAGGGGCTGTCGTTCGCACCAAATACTTTGCTATGCCTGCAATGACACCGCAGGAAGCGCTAGAACAGCTTGAACTTGTGGACCACGATTTCTATATGTTCCGCAATGCTCTCACTGGAGAGATTAATGTCATCTATGAGCGCAACCATGGCGGTTATGGTTTGCTAATGCCCCGCGACAGTGTAATTGCTAATGGGGGAAATAATAGCAACCACAATGGGCAAAATCATAGCCACGGCAAGAGCCATCAGCCAGCTAGCAAAAATCGCCATTAATTAGGGCCACAACCTACTAAAACTCCCCCTGATTCGGTGCTTTGAGGAATTGATTCAAGCACTTAAGAATCAGGGGGTTTTGATCAACTTTCACTTCATTAAACTCTAGAAGCACTTCTTTTCTAGGACCTGCCTGCGTTGCCTATGGGATTAACATTGAGTGCTTGCCTAATGACACTGGCAGCGGCCGATTTACCCAAACTTCGAGATTTCTACCAGCAAGTTTTAGGCTGTCAACCTCAGATTGATCAGCCCTTTTACATTGAATTTCAATTACCAGGTCTGCGCCTAGGCATTTTTAAACCAGAACAAGCTGCCGCACCATTGACCACTACACCTAACTCTCCAGCCAGTCCTTGCCTAGGTAGTCTTTGCCCAGTCAGTCTTTGTTTAGAGGTTGCAGACCTGGAAGCGGCAATGGCCCATCTGGCTACTTTAGGCTTACAACCGAGCAGCTCTCTCCGTCAGCCCAGTCACGGACGAGAAATCGACTATTATGATCCGCTGGGTACACGCTTGATTCTGTACCAGCCAATTGCTCGCTTATCATGAGGGGTGCCTTTCCTTCTAGATCACCTTATGACCCTGCAGCTGCGTGTGTATGTCAAAGAACATCCCTTGATCAAGCACTGGCTGGCAGTGGTGCGAGACCAAGATACACCCAGCTCCATCTTTCGCAGCGGCATGACCGAATTGGGGCGCTGGTTGACCTATGAAGCGATTCGAGATTGGCTGCCTACTCGAGAGGGCACGGTACAAACGCCACTCGCCGAAACTCCAGCCACCTTTATTGATGCGGAAATTCCGATTGCGATTGTGCCAATTTTGCGAGCAGGTCTAGCGCTCCTGGATGGCTGCCAACCCCTACTGCCTCTGGCCTCGATCTACCACTTAGGTTTTGCTCGGGATGAGGAGACTTTAGAGCCCCATTGCTACCTGAATAAACTGCCAGAGCAATTGGACCCACGCACTCGAATTTTGATCCCAGAGCCGATGCTAGCGACCGGCGGCACTATCGTGGCAACCATGGCTGAATTAACACGCCGAGGCATCAATCCTGATTTCACCCGCATTATTGCGGTAGTTTGTGCTCCCCAAGCACTTCAGAAGCTAAGTAATCTCTACCCAGGCCTGAGTATCTACACAGCGATGATTGATGAGGGACTCAACGAGCATGGCTTCATTGTGCCGGGCCTGGGTGATGCCGGTGACCGTACCTTTGGTACTGGATTGGGATAAAGCCTAAGAGTTTGTTGATTGGAATCAAAGAGTCAATCTGATGACTCTCAAGGCCCTGACTCAGGACTTTGGACTGAAATCCTGATAACTCGCCATAAAATCTCTGAACACTGGCATAGACGGGTTTTCGCACAACTCGCTATGCTGAATGAGCTGTTATACAGTAGGGGTCCATGAAAGAGCGTTCAGATGGCTTTCTCGCGGGGGTAGCCTTGGGAGCAGCAGTCGGCGGCGTTCTCGGTGGTCTAATCGGGGTGGTCGTGGGCTCCCGCATAACTAAGGCGGGTAGTGAAGAGAATTTGATTACCGAAGCTTCTAGCCCAGAGCTGAACGGTGCTGCGCCTCAGCCGCGCCAGGTCAGGCCGCGTCGGGTCGAGGACCCCCGACGCGGCCTGGAGGATAAAATCGCTCAGCTCAACGAAGCTATTGATGCGGTACGAGACCAGCTCTCCAGTCCCACTAATCCGCCCAAAAGCGATTCAACTCCAGAGAATGGTGGCCAGTACAGTTAGGCCAGTACAGTTTGGGAAGTAATAGCTAGCAGCAGAGCTTGACTTTGTTGCAGTACGCTAGAGTTGTAAGCGTTGCTGTCACTTGAGAGGACGCAGAGCGAGTATGGAACCCGTCAGTTTTTTAGTTCAGAGCCTGTCCAGCTTCGTGTCAATTTATTTGGCTCTGCTGTTTATTCGGGTCATCTTGTCCTGGTTTCCGACCATTGATTGGTCAAACCCCTTCTTCTCAACTCTGTCTCAGCTCACCGATCCTTACCTGAATCTGTTTCGCCGCTTCGTTCCGCCGCTTGGTGGAATTGATTTCTCGCCACTACTGGCTTTTTTGCTGCTTCAGTTCCTGCAAAGCGCCTTGAGTAGCGCTGTGGGAATGGCTTGAGTCAAGGCTCTCCGGTGCGGATAGTCTCGCTCCTGCCTAGTATTACCGAGGCAGTAGCAGCCTTGGGTGCTGAGGATGAGCTAGTTGGCGTCACTCACGAATGTGACTATCCAGCTTCAGTTCGCGGCAAGACAGTGGTAACGTCTAGCCCCTTGAGTGAACCTGAACTCAGTAGCTCACAAATTGATACTCGGGTTCAAGAGCGCTTTGAGCAGGAAACTAGTTTATACACGCTCCGAGCCGAGGTTCTAGCAGAGCTTCGGCCCGACGTTGTATTTACCCAGAGACTCTGTGATGTCTGTGCAGTTTCCTACTCACAGGTAGAGCGCGTCATCTCCCAACTCAAACCGGTACCCCGGTTGATCTCTCTGGAGCCAACCCGCTTAGGGGAAATGCTCTCGGATTTGCGTACTATTGGTTCAGCCCTTGACCGGACGGACCAAGCTGAGGTGCTTATTGCTAAGCTCAATCAGCGCATCGAACAGGTCAAGCAGCAAGCTGCTCAAGCCAAAACTCGACCTCGAACCTTTTGTTTAGAGTGGCTTGAGCCAATATTCGTCTCTGGTCAATGGATGCCAGAACTCGTGGAGTTAGCTGGAGGAACCTGGTATGGTCCTGGCCTTGGCGAGCCCTCTCACATGATGAGCTGGGAAAGGGTACGCGAGTTCGATCCAGAAGTGTTGGTGATCTTGCCCTGTGGCTTTGAGATCCCGCGCACCCTTCAGGAAATGCAGCTTCTAACAGAGCGACCCGGTTGGAGCAACTTGAGCGCTGTTCGCAAAGGCCGTGTTTACGTTACCGACGGCAATGCTTACTTCAACCGCCCCGGCCCTCGCTTAGTTGAGAGCTTAGAAATCTTGGCTGAGTTGTTGCATCCTGAGATGTTTGCGGGACTGGCCCCGACAGAAAGTTTTCAATCCTGGTTGCAGTAAGTCTCAGCTGTACCAGCTTCTACACAAGCTCCCAGGGTATCTATCATGCTCATGCTTGCTTGTCAATTTGTCAAGGGTTAGACTCGACTAGATCTGGGGCTACCGTTCTTCAGGATCTATAGATAATCGAATACATTTCTTAATGACTATTTCGCATATACTCAGTTTGTTTTGGGAAAGTTGGTTGACTAGCCCCCGTTTGGCCAACGCCCAAGCTGATTCCTGTGGTGTGCCCCTTGGATATGATGAGCGTAACCAGCATGACTGATCTCAGACTGAATCGTTTGGAAGATCTGACGCAACAAATAGCCCAAACAGTTCTGGCAACCACCGAAAATTTGGACCGTTTGACTGAGCGCGTAGACACTTTGACCCTACACGTGCAGCAGCAGAGCTGGCAGATCCAGGAGCAGGGGCACCAAATCCAAGAGGTCACTGCCCAGTTGCAGCAACAGGGTCAACAGGTATTACTGCTCAGCGAATCCGTACGCACTCTGGCTCAAACCCAAGACGAAGGCTTCAAGCGGATTGACCAGATCACTGAGGCTCTGCAAGCCCTAATCACCACCTTGGAGTCGGGTCTTGGGTAGTCAGAGCCGTCTCAGTGACTGACAGCTAGTTGTGAGGAAAGGCTAGCTCAGAATTGTGGCTAACCACGTGACCATCCTCCATGTAGATAATACGGTCGGCAACATCTAGAATTCGCGGGTCGTGGGTGACCATTAATACGGTTCGGTTCCGCTCACGCGCCAGAGTGCGCAACAGGTCAACGACAGCCCGACCAGTTTGCGAATCCAATGAGGCAGTTGGTTCATCAGCCATGATTAAAGGTGGGTCGCCAGCGAGGGCTCGGGCAATGGACACCCGCTGCTTTTGCCCCCCGGAGAGGTCGCGAGGAAAACTGTGAATTTTGTTGCCTAGCCCCACTTGCTCCAGCAGATCTTGCGCCTCAAGACGAGCCTCACGCCCCCGGATGCCTTTCAGATTCAGGACAACTTCGACATTCTCCTGTGCTGTTAAAGCGGGCAAGAGGTTAAAGCCTTGAAAGACAAAGCCGATATTTTTGAGCCGGAAGCGAGCGAGCCGCTCAGAAGACATTTCATTAATTTCTTCCCCTAGCACCTCGACACTGCCGCTAGTAGGAGTGAGAATGCCTGCCAGGATCGACAGTAGCGTCGTTTTGCCCGAGCCTGAAGGCCCCATTAATAGGACAATTTGACCAGCATCAATATTAAGGTCCACGCCCTGCACTGCCCGGATCGTCTCAGAACCACTGCCATAAGTCATAAAGACCCGGCTGGTAGAGATGACTTCAACGGGCTCCTTCAGACGTGGGACTGAGGTGGCCTGGATTAACGTGGTCATGGCGCGGCGATCCTAAAAGGTTGGGAATAAATGTTAGGGAACAACGGAAAAATCAGGGCCTTAATATAAGTTTATCTTGTTCCTCTACCTAAAGAAGTAAGGGAATGATGCAGAACACAAGCCTAGGAGCTAGTAGTTTTAGAAGTTGCTGTGAACCAGGCCTCTAACTGCTTTTTTCCTCTACTTTTCCAAGGTACTTAGAAAGTTGGCGCAGGTCACGGGGGGTTTGTGACACTTGGCTTTCCGGTTTAGGAAAACCACCGACTCACTAACGGATCATGCTATTCACAATGACGGAAAAGTGTCTGGCGTAACATCACCTTAGTGGGCGATCTTATCGTTTATGCAGTCCTACTGAGGTTTTGGAACCAGCCTGTTGCAGTAGCCCGTTCAAAGGATTGCGAGCATAACATCAGTCAGGAATCTCTAGTAAATCTCTGTTTGGAGGGTTGTCTATTTTGTCTTTTGCAGTAGAGCTTCAATGACAAAGACGCTGAACCAAATAGTAGAGTTCCACTAACCGGGATGGCCACGGACAAGACGTTTGTTAAGGGCGGTGTAGCGCTCACTGTCTTTAACCTGGCGGACTGCCATACCAATCGCCTTACGGGTACCGACCAGTACAGCTAGACGTCGGGCTCGGGTTAGCCCGGTATAGAGCAAGTTACGGCTGAGCATCGTGTAGTGCTGTGTATGAATCGGCAAAATTACGACCGGACACTCACTCCCCTGCGCTTTATGAATGGTGATTGCCCAGGCCAAAGTCAGGGTATTGAGGTCAGCACTGTCATAAGTCACCAGCCGTTTGCCAAAACGGACCGTGACCTCCTGCTCTTCAAGATCAATGGCGGCAATGATGCCGAGATCGCCGTTAAACACCTCGCGGTCGTAGTCGTTGACCTGCTGGATGACACGGTCGCCCACCCTGAGAGTCAGCCCTCCTCGTTGCACCTCAGCCCGTCCTGGACCCGCAGGGTTAAGCTGCGCTTGCAGCACCTGATTAAGGTTGCGCGTACCCACCTGCCCTCGGATCATGGGCGACAGTACCTGCACATCCTGATTAGGAATAAAGCCCAAGTCGGGGATCAAGTGCTGCAACACGTCCTGAATACCCTGCACAACGTGCTCAGGTTCATTAGCCTGCAAAAATAGGCAATCGGAGCTGGGCTGCGCCCGAATCGGTTCAAGCTCAGGATAATTGCCCTGGTTAATCTGGTGGGCATTAGTAATGATGCGGCTACTGGCAGCTTGACGAAAGACGGCGGTGAGGCGAACGACTGGCAATTGCTCAGAGGCAATCAGATCTTGCAGAACCTTGCCAGGGCCAACGCTGGGCAGTTGATCAATATCGCCGACCAGCAGCAACTGAGCGTCCAAAGCAATCGCCCGGACCAGAGCGTAGGCCAGAGGCAGATCAAGCATGGACGCTTCATCGATTACGAGGGCATCAGCCTCGATTGGGTTCTCCCGTCCCCGCTTGAAGTCAGCGGTTCGAGGATCGAATTCGAGCAGACGATGTAAGGTTTTGGCCTCCTGCCCGGTCACCTCAGCCAAACGTTGAGCCGCTCTACCTGTAGGAGAAGCTAAGGCCAGTTTGCGTCCCATCGCCTTCCACAGAGCAACGATTGTGCGGGTGGTAGTGGTCTTACCAGTCCCAGGACCGCCGGTCAGGATCAGAACCCGACTGGAGGCTGCCAGCTCGACCGCCTGACGCTGCTGTTCGCTGAGCTGGATTTGATACTTGGCGGTGAAGCGGTCGAGCCAGTTCTGGACCCTTTGACTATCGACACTCAGAGGTAGCGCTGCCCACTGACGTAGTCGGTTCGCCAGGTTTTGCTCGGCGTGGTAAAGCGAAGGGCGGTAGCACACCATTTCGCCTTCTAGCCCCTGCATGACCAGCTCATCGCCAATCGCCATTTCGTAGAGCAAGGCTTTGATCGCCTCAGCATCGGGCGTAAAGTCCTTGAGGGACAGCAGGGCAATACCGCGCTCCACTAACTCGGCAATGGGCAGATAGCAGTGTCCCTCTTCTGTAGCGGTAGCGAGGACGTGGACCAGACCAGCGCGGTAGCGGTGCTGGGAGTCGGGGGCAATGCCTAGATTACGAGCAATGGTATCAGCAGTGATAAAGCCGATTCCCCAGATATCTTGAGCCAATCGATAAGGGTTCTGGCTGACGACAGTAATCGCCTCATCGCGGTAGGTCTTGTAAATCTTGACGGCATGGGTTGTTGAAACGCCGTGCCCCTGCAGAAAGACCATCACTTCCTTGATAATCTTTTGCTCTTCCCAAGCACTGGCGATCATCCGAACGCGTTTTCTGCCAACTCCCGGTGCTTCCCCTAGGCGTTGGATATCATTTTCAATGATTTCTAAAGTCTGTAGGCCAAAATGCGCAACGATTCGCTTGGCAGTGACTGGACCAACCCCCTTGATCAGCCCAGAGCCCAGATACTTCTCGATGCCGGTTAGAGTTGCTGGTTTAGTTTCCCGATACTGATTGACCTGAAATTGCGGTCCGAACTTGGGATGGTCTCGCCACTGGCCCTGCAACTGCAGAGTCTGTCCTGCCTGGATATTAGGAAAATTGCCAACGATGGTGGTCAGCTCACGCACGCCCCGGACTTGTAAGCGAGCCACCGTGTAACCATTCTCAGCACTATGGTAAGTCAGGCGCTCAACCACACCCTGTAGAACTTCGAGCGGCTGAGTTCTTACCTCGGGGCTGGGGGCGGCGCTAGACTCAGGCTCGGTCCTGTATGAGGCCATCGTCAGGCAAGGTCAGGAAAATCAGTTAAGGCAGTACCTCAACTCCAGGTTAACCTCTGCAAGGTCAGCTAATCTAAGGCTCAAAATTTGGGGCTCGAAGGCGAGAGATAGCCTGAGCTAATCTGAACACAGCGCTAACCCAGATTAATCGACCATGAGTGCTGTCAAATCCTCAGAACGCTCAAAAAGTACAGCCTATGCTCTATGGTGTTTAGGGTTTATTGGGCTATCGGGATTCCATCGGGTTTATACCGGCAAGTATCTAAGTGGAACAATCTGGCTTCTGACTTGGGGTGTATTTGGACTGGGTCACTTAGTCGATCTGCTGCTGGTTCCCGGTATGGTCGACGAATACAACCTCAAACAGCGCCTGCTCTATGGCTCAATGACAGCTCCTCGGGAGCTAGTACTACGGCCTGGTGAACAGGCAACCTACCAGCTCCAAACGGATCCGGAAGCAGAGCATAACCGCTTAGTGCAACAGTTGCTGGCTGTTGCGCAGCAAAAGAGCGGCATGATCACAGTCACTCAAGGCGTTCTTGCCACTGGCAAAAGTTTCAGAGAAGTTGAGGCTGCCCTCAAACGCCTACACGCTGAAGGCTATGCAGCCATTACCAACCACCCAGTCAGTGGGGCAGTGGTGTATCAGTTTGATGAGCTGATTGAGTAGGGGCTAGTCCCCCAA
The DNA here is from genome assembly GCF_014696065.1 of Leptolyngbya sp. FACHB-261. Taxonomy (NCBI): domain Bacteria; kingdom Bacillati; phylum Cyanobacteriota; class Cyanophyceae; order Leptolyngbyales; family Leptolyngbyaceae; genus Leptolyngbya; species Leptolyngbya sp. FACHB-261. The sequence continues at coordinate 185,386 of NZ_JACJPL010000027.1, forward strand.
AACGCTCTGCATCATCTGCACAAACAAGTGCACAAACAAAGCGCCCAACAGCTAATCATGCTGTGGGCGCTCCTATGTGACCTGGAGGAATGCTTTAAACGGGCTGGCTACTTCTTCTTACCGTTGCTGCTAGCTTTTTCTTCGGTGCGAGCATAATCATCCTGGAAGCGAATGATGTCATCTTCGCCCAGATATTCACCATTCTGAACCTCAATGAGGACCAGGGGGATCACGCCAGGGTTCTCCAGGCGGTGGTTGGTGCAGGGGGGAACATAGGTCGACTGGTTGTGACCCAGTAAGGTCTCTTGATCACCACAGACAACCCGGGCGGTTCCAGAAACCACAATCCAGTGCTCACTGCGGTGGTGGTGCATCTGGAGACTAAGACGGTGACCGGGCTTGACCTCGATCCGCTTGATCTTGTAGGCTCGGGCTTCTTCTAGGATCGTGAAGGAGCCCCAGGGACGCAACTCAGTTGCGGCCTTGGCTGAAGTCACCGATACTGCAGCAATCGGCGGCATTTCTTGAGCTTGGGCCATGACGTTATCTCCCGTTCCGACGAGGGATAACATAACAGATGGATTCTGAGCTGACCTCCGCATAGACGTCCAACTCCATCAATTCACGCGAATTCTTCATGTTCTGACCTGCAACTTCAGAGCAGCTTAATGTTGATCTTCTTCTGAGTCTTCTGGTTCGAATTGCGGTGAGTTCTTTGGTTAATCCAACTTGTGATGTCCTCATTGCGGGGGGCGGTATCGTGGGTCTGGCCACCGCCGTTGAACTGGCCCTGCGCGGGGCTCAAGTCACGGTGTTGGAACGGGGGCAATGTGCGCGGGCCGCTTCTTGGGCGGCGGCAGGCATGCTGGCACCTCAGGCAGAAGCATTACCCTCTGGCCCCTTGCTCGAGCTGGCCCTGCGTAGCCTGAGTTTGTATGCGGATTGGACAGCCAAACTCGAGACACTGACTGGCCTCAATACCGGTTACTGGCCCTGCGGCATTTTGGTTCCGCTGCTGGCTGAGCATCAAAACCAACTATCCTGCCAAGAACGGCCTCAAGATTGGTTGAGCGCTGATGCGATTCACCAGTTACAGCCTGGTCTGAGCGCTCAAGTTATCGGTGGTCGCTGGTTAGCGCAAGAGGGACAGGTAGACAATCGCCTCCTAGCTCAAGTATTGCTCGCGGCAGCTCTGCAACTGGGTGTTGACGTCCGAGAGCAAGTTGAGCTTGAACAGTTTCAGAGTGATGGTGATCAGGTTAGGCAGCTGCTCACCACAGCAGGAGAATTTCGAGCTGACCATTACGTGCTGGCAACTGGAGCCTGGAGTTATGAGCTACTTAAGCTTCCGGTGACCCCACGCAAGGGCCAAATGCTTGCCTTGCAAGCGCCAGAGCCGCCCTTTAAACGCGTTCTCTACGGGGAGGACATTTATCTGGTGCCTCGGCAAGATGGACGGGTTGTGGTCGGGGCAACCAACGAAGCGGTTGGTTTTACAAAAGGCAACACAGTTGCAGGCATTTCTGCCCTGTTGAAGGGCGCCACTACTCTGTTTCCAGCACTGGCAGAGCTGACAATCGCTGAGTTGTGGTGGGGGTTTCGACCCGCTACGCCCGACGAAGCACCGATTTTGGGACCTAGCCCTTGGCAAAATCTTGTGCTAGCAACCGGACACTACCGCAACGGCATCCTATTAGCGCCGATCACAGCTCAGCTCATTGCCGATTTTTTGCAAACAGAAGCTGTTGACCCCTTGCTCTCCGCTTTCCGTTGGGATCGTTTTTAAGCAGATTTTTCAGCTCATTTCGCAGCAAAGCGTGAATAAAGTTTGGGATTACGCGATTGCCTTAGAGAAGCTAGGCTAGAATCTGAAAATTAGGCTTTACAAAAAGACATAAAGGGTCAAATGGCAGTCACTTACCCCCGCAAGCTGCGCAACCAACTTGGCGCTCGCGACATCCTGAGCCAGGTTGTACGCGACCGAGAAATCCACCTGATTACCCTCAATCGCTATCGCTATAACGAGCAGCGCTCCTGTAAAGATTTAACAGATCTGATCGAAACCCTTAATGGTCAGCCCCGTGAACTGGTTCGCGACCTGTCGCATCACGTGGCTGATGAAGCTCGCCATGCTATGTGGCTCACAGATCTGTTGTACGAACTGAATTTCGACATTGGGACTCCCCCTGGCTCATCCTACATTGATGAATTCGAGCGTTTAATCGACCGAAATCTGAGCTTGGAAGACGGGATCATTGAAGCGTTAGCAGCGATCAATGTGACCGAAAAGCGGGGCTGTGAGTATTTCTCTGCTCACATCAAAGCCCTCAAAGATGCGCCTCAAACCGAGGAGAACATCAAGATCCGTGAAACGATCGAAAAGATCATGCCGGAGGAGGCCGGGCATGTGCGCTGGGGCACCCGTTGGTTGGCCGAAGTTGCTCGGCAGAGCCCAGAAAAGCGCCTCAAGGTTGAGCAGGCTAAGCAAAAGTATGCGGCTATTGAGCAAGCAGCCTTTGAGGCAGGCATGGATATTACAATTGGCGCTGAGTTACGCCGTGTCGAGAAGTTAGTGAGCGTTGCCAATACTATGCCCCTGTGGGAGCGTCCGGCCTACCTCATGGAGCGTCTACCCCAAACCCTCTTGGCACCCGACCTTCAACAAACCCGAATCATGGCAGTGCAGAAAGCTTGGGAACGTGTAAACGCTGATCCCAAGGCATTTATGGAGCGGTTTGTGCCCATGTTTCTCAGTGGGCTGAACGGCAAAATGCCAACAGCCCCACAGCAGGTTGAACCGTAAATACTGAAGCGCCTACAGACAAGCAGATGTAGAACTAGGCCAATGCTTAGCCTCAGCTAGGTTGTGACCTTGGCATAGCTTCGCTTTACAGATGGGTCAATCTAGGTTGACCCATTTCAATTGGGAATTTGTGAGTTCTAGACAATTTCTAAACACTCTCAAGCCAGTAGCTGCTGCCAGTAGCGATCATAGTCATTGCTGCTGGCAGTAGCGCTTACACCGGAATGCATCATTACCTCGGGCAGGTATTGGTTAGCAGGGCGAGTTGTTTTCCACTCAGTCGAGAGCTGCCGCACTAGTTGCCGCGCCTCATAATAGGGCACCCCCACTGTCTGAGTCAGCATTAAGGCCACATCTTCAGGGCCACAGTTCTGACAGTAGGCCGCCTGAACTAGTTGAACCATGCGCTTACGAAGCTGATCGCAACTAATCGAACACTCAAACTCTTGCAGTCGGTCTTCCCAGTGCAACATACGCCAATGGAACCTCTGAGTTGCCAGTTTTTCAGTTAGGCATCAGAGTAGCCGACTTCTGCCAAGATTGGTTGTCGCTGTAGCTACGAGTTGCTAAGAAGGTGGATGTTGCTCGATCCAGGCGACGACCTGCTCTCCTAGTCGTGTACCAGTCAGTCGATCAGCTTCGCGGATTCCCGTGGGGCTAGTGACATTCACTTCAGTTAAATAGCCACCGATGATGTCGATGCCAACAAAAATCAGACCGTCCCGCTTGAGGGTGGGGGCCAACTGAGCGCAAATTTCTCGCTCCCGTGCCGTGATCTCTGTTGCGGCCACTCGTCCACCGACTGCCATGTTGCCGCGAAAGTCGCTACCTGTAGGGATGCGGTTCACTGCGCCAATAGGCTCTCCATCCAGCAAAATGATACGTTTATCGCCCTCTTTAGCCTGAGGCAGATAGGCTTGCACCATGACCGGCACTTGCCCCATGTAGGTACTGACTTCTACTAAGGAGTTGAAGTTACGATCGGCGGGATCCAAGAAGAGAATACCTTCTCCAGCCTTACCGCCTAGAGGCTTGAGCACAGCAGCGCCCTGGCTTTCTAAAAACTGACGGATAACCTTCTTGTCCTGACTCACTATCGTTTCAGGAATGGCACCACTGAATTGCAGGGCATACATCTTTTCGTTGGCTGCCCGGATTCCAGCCGGAGTGTTGATCACGCGGGTTTTGGCGGGATCAACATAGTCGAGAATGTAGGTCGCGTAGAGGTAGGGAACTGTTACAGGGGGATCTGTGCGCATGAACACAGCGTCCATTTGATCCAAGGCCTGCAAGCGCCGATCGCCAATGCTGTACCAGGGATCAGCTGCCAGCCACCGACCCTCAACTAACTGCACTGCCTCTAGATGGGCCTGCTCTAGCAAAGCCCAAGCCCGGCCCTGCACAACACTGAGCAGTTGCGCACCCGTGATCCAGACCTCATGGCCAAGGCGACAAGCTGCTTCCATAATCGCCACGCTAGTATCGTGGGTTGGATCTAGCTTGGCAATCGGGTCAATGATGAAGGCAAATTTCACGCCTTGAATGCCTCATAAAGATTCAGCCTAGATTTACAACACCTAGGCTTGCAATAGGGGATCGAGTTTACCCATTCGATCAAGGGCATGAATATCATCGCACCCACCAACGTGCTGGTCGTCGATAAAAATTTGAGGTACCGAGCGTTTGCCATTAGACCGTTGCGACATTTTAAATCGCGCCTCCTCGTCGCCGTCGATCGAGTATTCGATGTAATCTACCCCTTTACTGTCGAGTAGACGTTTGGCACGGACACAAAATGGGCAAGCTTGCCAGGTGTAAATCTCAATACGGGGGGCCATAGAAACAGGTGTATTAGAAACCTTTTCCAATTCTACGGTTGCCTATTGAAACTTATGGCAGAAGCCTCTGTTTTTTAGGCGGAATTTAAGTGATTTACGCCAAAGCTGGTCTATCCTAAAGTTTCATCTATTGCATAGCTGAGCAACTCTCTTGCCGTCCTGCTCTTCACCCTCTTTGCCGTTCCATCACATCCCAGTACTTTGTACTGAGGTTGTAGCTGGGCTAGTGGTGCGACCAGGGGGTCTCTACCTAGATGCAACTGTAGGTGGTGGCGGGCACAGTGCAGCAATTCTAGCGGCGGATCCGACAGCTCAACTTGTAGCAGTAGACCGTGATCCCACAGCCCTTAATGCGGCAAGAGAGCATCTAGCCATCTATTCAGAGCGGGTTCAATTTTGGGCTGGCAACTTTGCTGCCTTTGATCTCGCAAACATTGATCCCGCAATCTTTGGTCTCGGTCGGCGTTTCGATGGCATCCTTGCCGACTTGGGTGTGAGCTCAGCTCAGCTTGATGTCCCAGAACGGGGCTTTAGCTTCCGCCATGAGGCTCCCTTGGATATGCGAATGGATCCGGATCAGGATTTGACAGCAGCGGAGCTGATTAATACTGCCTCTGAGACGGAGTTAGCGGATATCTTTTATCAGTATGGCGAGGAGCGCTTCTCTCGACGCATTGCTAGAGGAGTAGTCGCTGCCCGTCCTCTGCAAACCACAACCCAGCTGGTTGAAGTGGTGTTTCGTTGCCTACCTCGCTTCTCTAAGCGAGGTGACCACGGTCGCATTCATCCAGCAACGCGAGTCTTCCAGGCCCTACGCATTGCGGTTAACCAGGAACTTAAAGCTTTGGAAACCTTCTTGCAACGGGCACCAGACTGGTTGAATTCAGGTGGTAGAATCGGCGCCATCAGCTTTCATAGCCTCGAAGACCGCATCGTTAAACATCGGTTGCGCGAGGATGAACGGCTGAAGGTGCTCACCAAAAAACCAATCTGGCCCCAGGAGGCAGAGCTAGAGGCAAACCCTCGGGCTCGTTCTGCCCGCCTTAGGCTTGCTGAACGGTTAATTCTCGACCAGTAATTGAGGCGATCACTCGGTTCCATCGCCCGCGCATTTGACTAAGGAGTGAGGTCACCCGGATGAATACGGCTGCCAGACAAGCTTTTGTCCCCCCCCCTCAGCGCAGGCGTTCTACAGAACGCCGGTCGGTGGGACGTCGGCAATACCAGTCTGGTGTAACCTCACTACCCCAGTCTCAACCGTTGCCTCGCTGGCTGGTTTTGTTATTGGTGTTGCAACGCTACTCCCTGGTCACAACTCTCGGTCTGGCAACCTGCACCTTTGGCATCTACGGCTGGTCCGTCTATTCCCAACAGGTCTGGTCCGACCAGTATCGTCAGCTAGAGCAGCTCAAACGCGATGAGCGCCAGTTGACCGGTGCTAACGCCGCTCTCTACGACCAGGCTAGTCGACCCACGCAAGGCCAACTCAGTGGTCTGGTGTTGCAGAAACCTGACCAGACCCTATTTTTGCCACCGGAGCCCCAGCGTCCCTGGCAAACACCCGCGTCCCCACCACTAGAACCTGTACGCTCCTCACCAGTAGGCTACTAAAAGGCAAGGAGTGGCTACATGGCATGGAGTACCCCAACCGGGCGACCTGGGCGTCGTCGTGCCGGGACCAATCCTCTTTCGTCGCGCCGGTTGCTCATCGTTTGGATCGTGCTACTGCTGGCAGGTTTAGGCTTAGTGCTGCGTCTGGTGACCCTACAGGTTCAGGATGGCACCAGCCTAAGGGAAAAAGCTCGACAGCAGCAGATGGTCGCCTTGCGACCCTTTATCCCGCGCCGTCAGCTTGTTGATCGCAATGGCACAGTGCTGGCAGTGGATAAGCCGGTTTACACGCTGTTTGCCCATCCCTTTCTCTTTGATCCCGGGGTGACACCAGCGGACGTTGCGGCCAAGCTCTCACCGATCCTAGAAAAGCCCATTGATCAGTTAACTGAGCGGCTCTCTAAGGAAGACACCAGCATTCAGCTTGAATACTGGATGTCCGAAGATGTAGCAGACCGCATCAACCGGCTGAACATTAACGGTTTGGAGATGGTGCAACAACAGCGCCGACTCTATCCCCAACAAGAATTGATGGCTGAAGCAGTGGGCTACGTGAATGTAGACCACGAGGGTCAAGCGGGCGTGGAATACGCCCAGCAAAAGCTCCTAGAGCGAGATATGAAGCCGGTGATGCTGTCCCGTGATGGGCACGGCTCTTTAGTTGCGGCCAATGTTCCGCCGGGCTTTCTCAATGCGGATCAAGTCTCAGTGCAGCTGACCTTGGATACACGCCTCCAGCGCGTCGCTCGTTATGCCTTGCGGCAGCAACTGCGCAACTATCGAGCCAAGCGCGGTGCCGTGCTCGTGATGGATGCCACCGATGGCTCGATCTTAGTAATGGCCTCTGAGCCGACTTACAATCCCAACCAGTACTACAACTACGATGTCAGCCTGTTTCGGAACTGGACGGTTACAGACCTCTACGAACCTGGCTCAACCTTCAAACCAGTTAACGTTGCTATTGCGCTTGAAGCTGGAGCCATCAAACCTGACACAACCTTTTACGACGAAGGCCAAATCAGCGTTGGCGGCTGGCCTATCCAAAACTTCGACTACCGAGATGTAGGACCAAACGGCGAAATAGCAATCCCGCAGATTCTAGAGCGCTCCAGCAATGTGGGCATGGTTCATATTATCCAGCAGCTCGAGCCTGAAGTTTACTATGGCTGGCTGGAGCGGTTAGGGCTGGGGCAGACAACCGGGATCGATTTACCCTTCGAAAGTTCTAGCCAAATCAAGGCGCAGGACCAGTTCACGGCTTACCCGATTGAACCAGCGACTACCGCCTTCGGTCAGGGTTTCTCGCTGACGCCTATTCAGCTTGCTCAGTTTCACAGCATGCTAGCCAATGGCGGACGTCTAGTCGTGCCCCATGTTGTGCGTGGTCTTCTGAACGAGCAACGGGAGCTGTTCTGGCAACCCTCTCTGCCGCCGCCGCGCCAAATCTTCTCCACGAATACAGCACAGACAGTGGTGAGCATGATGCAGGGCGTGGTTGACAAGGGCACAGGCCGCCCCGCCTATGTCCCTGGCTACCGGATTGCCGGTAAAACTGGTACTGCCCAGAAAGCAGCTCCGGATGGCGGGTATATGGAGAGCGCGAAAATTACTAGTTTCGTCGCAATTTTTCCAGCCGAAGCGCCACGCTACACAGTCTTAGCAGTGATCGATGAGCCCCAAGGCGAAGATGCATTTGGTTCGACGGTTGCCGCACCTATTGTCAAAGCCCTTGTTGAAGCGATTATTACTAGCCAAGGCATTCCGCCCAGCCATCCTGACGAAATGCCACCTTTAGGGAGCACGCCGACTCCTGGCCCTTTTGATAACGGTGCTTTAACTCCAGATTCTCCAGACTCTGCAGAGGGCAGCCAGACTGAGGCAGGCAGCAATGCCAGTCCCATGCCAGAGCCGACCAGCACTCCCTAGCGACCGCTTCTAGCTGAGTTTTTAGATGCAGTGCTTTCTCAGTTTGCTAAAGCTTGAAGCGAATAGTCCTAAGCGAAGACCAGAGAGCGCTGGCACTCTGGACAAACTGCATGAACAACGAGTTGGCAATCCTGTAGCTTGTAGCCCTCGTGCTGAGCAACTTTACTGCCGATCTTGAGCACAGAATTGCTCTTGAACTCAATAATGCGGTTGCACTTGACACACACCAAATGGTGATGGGGGCGAATCAGCTCGTAGTGCTTGTGTCCTTCTGCCAATTCCAGCTCGCGCAGAATTCCCATCCGAGCCATCAACTTCAAGGTGCGATAGATCGTAGACAAGCTGGTGCGGCTACCTTGCACTCTCAGTTGGTCGTAAAGATCTTCAGCACTGAGGTGATCCCCTTGTTTGAGGGTCTGAAAAACGTTCAGAATCTCTTCCCGTTGAGGGGTCAATCGCCAGCCCTTCTGGTTGAGTTCTGCCTTCAGCGACTGTGCTGTGACCACGTAGGAGGACATCTATAATTTTCAAGAAAACCTGCTTATTGAGAATCATACAAAATGATCGCTAGCTTCGGCTAGCCCAAGGTGTAACCCTAGACAAGGCTTCAGCCGGGCAGAACCCTTAAGTTTTGTTTCAATGACGAGAGTGGTCAGGTGATACTAGGGGTGAGGTGCATCGGGCTTGACAGCCCAATTTTTCGATGATGATCTTGCTCTCCATCCTGCCCTTAGCTTCAGCAACAACCCTGTGGTGGTTGGGAGCTGGGTCCCTACTCCTATTAGCTCTTAGTGCTCCCGATCCTGCTCTACCCGCTATGGGCATTGCCGCATTCTTGATTGGGCTACTCATTCTGAAGGTCAGCTTACCGGCGTTGGTTCAGGTATTTGCTTGGGGTATTTTATCGACGGCGATCACACTCCTGCTGCGTTGGTTTGTAGTGCCCAAACAGCGTCCTCCCGAGAGCCTGAGTGGAACAGCGGAGGCACGCACTTTAACACCCATTCAGGCTGGCTATCCGGGTCAGGTATTCTATGAGGGAACCAGTTGGAGTGCTCGCTGTGAAGTGCTCAAGCCAGGGGAGACAATTGGGGCTGAGCGATGGGTTTATGTCGTCGGACGAGAGGGAAACACACTGGTTGTCGTTCCACTGACCTACTTCGACGCGGTCTAGATCAAACGGGCCAAACCCACACCTCCAGATAACAGCCTTATCAGAAACCAACAGTCAACAGAAAAAACGGGAGGAGAGGCAAAATGGGCGCTCTGATGCTGCTGCTGATTGTGATCGTTCTAGTCGCTTTTTATGTGACCCGATCGATTAAGCAAATTGAGCAGGGCAATGTAGTCGTTGTGGAACGGTTGGGACGATACAGCCGAACACTACAACCCGGTTTGAATTTGATGATTCCGTTTTTTGAGCGTATTGCGGTCGAGTACTCAATGCGAGAGCAACCGCTTGATGTCCAACCACAGCAGTGCCTCACCGCAGACGGGATTTCTGTGATGGTAGATGCGATTATTTTCTGGCGAATTATTGATCCTTACCGCGCTTACATTTCGGTGCAGGAGCTCAGACCTTCTTTAGGGAGTTTGGTTCAAGCCTTTCTGCGCAGCGAAATTGGTGAGATGGACTTGAAAGAAACCTTCGCCTCGCGAGCCGAAATCAACCGAAAATTGCTGAAAGAAGTGGATAGCGTCACTGAGGGCTGGGGCGTTAAGGTCACCCGAGTCGAGATCCAAGAAATTAAGCCACCGCAGCAAACTTTGGATGCAATGGCTCGTGAAGTCGAAGCTCGCAGCCTTAGGGAGGCGACTGAAACCGAGGCCAAAGGTAATGCTGAGGCAACCCGCACTGAAGCCAAAGCCAATGCTGAGGCGATGAACATGATTGCTAACGAGCTAAGCAGGGGTAATTACTCAGCAGCAGCTCTGCAATTTCTGATTGCCCAGAATTACCTCAAGACTAGCGGTGATCTTAGCCAGAGCCCAAACGCCAAGGTTCTGTTTATGGACCCCAATTCACTGCCCGGTGCAGTTCAAGGAATTCTTTCAATGTTGGAAGGAGGAAAACGAGGTGAACCTAACGACTCTCCCGACTCCTCCAATGGCAAACCCAACGCTTAGACAGAATGCTTACATCAAAGTCTAGAACAGCAGCATGAATAAGCTAATGATGCTACCCTAGAAGCCAATTCCTAGAGCCAGCGCTGTTAAGCTGCCACGGATTGCGTAGGGGTAGCAATCGATCATTTGGTTGGTAAGCTCAGTTTCACAGATCACATAATTAGATGTCTGTGCCGCAGAAAAGCGAATAGAGGTGGTTTCTTGTCCCAACATGCTGCGACTCCAGAGATAAGTCTATGTAATGTTTTATGAGCAAGCTTTTCTGACCGGATTGGAGAGGAATTGGAAGCTTTCGCCCTGAGCACCTTGGGCACCAATACCACTCTCAGTAGCTTTATTATGCTGACTATTAAAAGCCAATCACAATAGCAGTTTCCCCGAGACTTAACCAATGAGTCTTCAGCTCAAGCCAGTAATAGTGCTGAAGGATAATAAGGGTAGACACATCTGCAATATTTCGGTCTGGTTACTGACAGGCAGACATCAAAAGTACAAATCTGCGCAGGCTACGTCCCCCCATAGGCCTGAGGCAGCTACTACTCAGATGTCGGTTAGCCATAAAAACCTTGCCGTAAGAGCGCTGTTACCTGAAGCGTACCGTTTGAGGAATTTAGTTTCAGCACCCAAAGTAATGTACAGGCTCAGGTATACCCTGTCAACAGAGACTTCTACCCATGCCTGCATCGGTGAGTTACAGCTGGATGGTAGATTAATCAGGACTTTATGGAGGCTTTGAGGCCTGCACAAATCCATGCCTTGCCAGAGTAGCTTAGCTCGAATTGCTGAAGGTCTCGATGCAGAGCCTGTGGGTGTCGATCTATCCCAATCTTTCCACGGAGTCTCCACTGATACACGCAGCCTCCGACTTGGACAACTGTTTGTGGCGCTACGAGGTGAGAACTTTGACGGTCACCGGTTTGCCAGTGCAGCCTTAGCCCAAGGCGCGGTAGCCGTACTTGCTGATATGCCTCTGGCAGTACCTCATTTACGGGTTGCTGATACGCTCAAAGCCTATCAGGACTTGGCTCAGTGGTGGCGACAGCAGTTTGCGGCACCAGTCATCGCAATCACGGGTTCAGTTGGCAAAACGACAACTAAAGAGTTGATTGCAGCAGTTTTGGCAACCCAAGGCAAAGTGCTCAAAACTCAGGCCAATTACAACAACGAGATTGGCGTACCTAAAACCCTATTGGAACTTGGGCCGGAGCACAGCTATGCCGTGATTGAGATGGGCATGCGCGGTGCAGGTGAGATTGCCCGTCTCAGCCAAATTGCAATTCCCGATATCGCTGTGATCACCAACGTGGGAACAGCCCATATTGGTCGTCTCGGTTCAGAGCAAGCTATTGCTGAAGCTAAGTGTGAATTGCTGGCTTCAATGCCAACAGCAGGGACAGCCGTTCTAAACCACGACAACGCTCGCCTGCTGTCAACAGCGGCAACGGTTTGGCAGGGCAAAACGTTAACCTACGGGCTAGAGGGGGGCGATCTGCAGGGGGAGCTGCTTGATCCTCAGACCCTTCTGGTTGCTGGCGTTGCCTTGCCCTTACCTCTGCCCGGTCGTCACAATGCCCTCAACTATTTAGCAGCTCTAGCCGTTGCTCAGCTGCTTCAGGTGAACTGGGAACCCCTAAAGGTTGGCCTGTCGGTGCGCTTACCGGATGGACGGGCTCAGCAATACCAGTTCGCCAACGATGTTGTCATTCTGGATGAAACCTATAACGCAGGTTTAGAGTCAATGCTGGCAGCTCTGCACCTGCTGTCCCAAACTCCGGGTCAGCGACAGATTGCAGTACTGGGCACGATGAAGGAGCTAGGCGAGCGGTCGTTAGAATTTCACCGCCAAGTTGGAGCCCAGGCTCGACATCTCCAGCTCGACCGGCTGCTAATTTTGGAGGATGGGCCGGAAGGAGAGGCGCTAGCCGTGGGAGCCACGCCTTTGCCCACTGAGCGTCTCCTAACTCAAGCAGCCCTTGTTGAAAGATTACAGCAGCTGATTCAACCCGGCGATCGACTCTTATTTAAAGCATCTCATTCTGTAGGGTTAGACCGAGTGGTTGAACAACTACGGACAACACTTGCCAATGCCTCATAAGCTCAGTTCCTCGCAATAATACTGAGCTTTCATGTGACCTCACAGCCGAGGTTCCAAATCTCGCATAATCCCCGAGATAGTCTCAGCTAGGATTGGGCCAACCTTGATATACCTACTTCTGGGCTTCCAGACAGGTAGTTATTTTTACGGGGGGTTTGGGATTCGGTATGCTGGGATTCAGTAGGCAGACGCTTGCCAATGAAATTTTTGAGAGTAACCCTTTTTGCAGTTTGAGTTTGGTTCCAGCTCAAGTTCGAGAGCAGCAGCGCAACCAAACGCTCAACCGGTTAGGGCTTTTACGAAACAGCGTTGAACCGATCTTTGAAGAAGCGGTTCAACGGGTTAGCCGCTTTTTGCCGTTGCCGCTCTGCTTACTCAACCTGGTCAACCATGACCAGCTCCAGGTTCGAGCGGCCGTGGGACTTTCTAGCCTCAGTCGGGTTGCTGGCAGTTTGCGCTTCACCACAAATATTGCTTCCTTTGACACACTGAACCTTAACCAATCACGACAGTTTCCCTTAGCTGAATCCTTTTGCGCTCACGTCATTGATGCACATCAACCGCTAGCAGTCACAGATACTTTGGCAGATCCTTACTTTTCGAGTTCCCTGCTGGTGCAGCAGTACGGAGTGCGCTCCTATTTAGGTGTGCCTCTGATCAGCACTGGGGGAGACTGCTTAGGGACTTTGAGCGTCATGGATCTGTCGCCGTACAGCTTTACGACTCAAGAAGTCGAACTTCTGGAGTTGGTTGCGCAATGGGCTGTGAGCGAAGTTGAGCGTCGTTACCTCTCCAGTGCTCAGGCTGAACAGTCTTCTCAGCCTAGACTCACCAGCCCAACCAACCGGACTAAGGCTGGGCTGCTGAGCCAGGTTTCCCAGGAGTTGCGCACGCCCCTCACGTCTGTGCTGGGCATGACCAGCGTGCTACATCGCGAAGTCTTTGGGCCTCTCACCGCTAAGCAGCGGGAGTACCTAGATGTCATTCACCGTAGTGGCCAGGATTTGCTATCGCTGGTGGACGAATTGTTGGATTTAGGGGCACTTGATGGCGATACCTGCGAGTTGAATTTAGTAGCAGTAGACATCGAGATGCTGGGTCAGCAAATTCTCAAGACCGCCAGCCACAGTGCTGCTCGACGCCAGCAACAGTTACAGTTGTCGATTGAGCCAGGTTGCCGGCTCTGGGTTTTGGACAAATTGAAGGTGCGACAAATGCTCTATCACCTGCTGATGCATTTGCTCCAAAGCTCAGCTGAGGGAGGTGTGGTACAACTACAAATCACCAGTTCTGCCGATTTGCTGTCTTTGGCGGTCTGGAGTTCAGATGGATTAGTACCGGGCAGCCTTGGCAGTCCTGCCAGCTACTACAGCAGCCCTCTTCCAGCAGACTTCCAGTTCATGGATCAGGTGGCGTTACGACAGCTAGATGTACCAGTAGATGTACCAGCCAGCGGCTTAGACGCCCTGGCGATCTTGGAATGGGAGAAGAGCTTGAGGCTCCTATTGAGCTACCAACTCGCTGAGCTGCACCAAGGCAGTTTAGGGCTACAGGTCATGCCTGCCTCCAGCACTGGCTTCTGCTACAGGCTCGATCTACCTCAGCTCACTCTGGCTTGAGGCCTACTCTCGGCCCTTTTGCAGAGAAAATTAGTCTTTCTCTGCTGTTTCAACAGCCCACCAGGGCAATTAACTATTGGAAGCTGAAACAGACGGTGCAGTAACTCCGTCTGTTTTCTTATTTGCGTGGCTAACTGTCTTAATACATCTACACAGATTTAAAGCCCACCGACCTCAAGACCTACAGAACCAGTGTGGCCAAGAGTTGCCTGCCAGTGATTTGTTTCAGGCATCCGGTTTGAGAAGCTGCTCTAGTGAAAACAGACAGAACCGCTTAACCTGGATTCTCAGCAGTCCCCCCTGTTCTCCTTTGTTCCTGCCCTAGAGTCTATGAATCCTGTCATGCGCAAGCGCAGATTCCCCAAGGGCCTATCAACCCGCTTGCAAAACCCTTTCTGGCTTGCATTGGTGGGTTCGTTGGGCCTCCATGTTGTCTTGTGGCTAACGGTTGCCCAAAATCCCCTCAGCGCAACCTCGACGCCCGAGAAGCTGGCCCCAGAATCAATGGTGAACTTGGTGGACCTGCCTACAACTGACACTCCACTAGTCGATCAAGGTGCCATCTCTGCATTACCTCAACAGGTGTCTCCCTCGGTGCCGCCTGCTCCCCCAGATCCAACCCCTCTGCCCGATCTGCTGCTGCCGCCCCTGCCGCCTCTACCTTCCCTAACAACGGTGGTCCCGGCTCCACCTGCGGCGCCCGCGCCAGTACCAACGCCAGTACCAACGCCAACAGCATCGGCAACACCTACCCCCCCCTCGGTTGCTCAGAGTACGCCACAACCAACACCAACGGGGGCAGCAACACCTACAGCGAGGCCAACTCCTGGCATTTTTAATGACCCGATCTACAGCCGCAGGCCCCAAGCTCAGCCCACACCTCAATCCACGCCTCAACCCAGCTCAGCTAGTTCAGGTACCTCTAATAGCGAGGGAGCATCTACTCTCACGCAGTGGTATCAGCGGCTAGCGGCTAGTTTGCCGCCGGGAGCCTCCCTCTCTCCCAAATACGTTCGCATTCAGGCAGGCCCTGCTGCCCAGCAGGAGCTAGAGGGCAAAGGCATCACTGGTTGGGTAACGCCAACCTACCCAGAGCAGGCATGCTCTGCTGGCGTACGGCCACAGGTCAGTATTGCTGTTGCCGTTAACGACTCAGGCAAGCGGTTCGGGGCCCCAGCCCTGGTCCAGGGTAGTGGATCAGAGCCCTTAGATAATGCAGTTTTGTCAGCTCTGTTGAAACTGGAGTACACCAACGCAGGCAGCGATGGGTATCGCGCTTTCATATATCTTGTGACTATGGAGCCACCCGCTAACTGCCGGACGGCTGCTGATTCTGAGCGTCCTTGATGATTTTCTTATGCCGACTCTGGGCGTCAATATTGACCACGTTGCCACAATCCGCCAAGCTCGCCGCACGGTTGAACCGGATCCTATAGCGGCGGCTGTTCTGGCTGAATTGGGGGGAGCAGATGGCATTACCGTCCATCTGCGCGAAGACCGGCGTCACATTCAGGACCGGGATGTTCGCTTGTTGCGGCAGACCGTGCGTACTCATCTCAATTTAGAGATGGCAGCCACACCGGAGATGGTCGCGATTGCCCTAGACCTCAAGCCCGACTACATCACCTTGGTGCCGGAAAAGCGGGAGGAAGTAACCACCGAAGGTGGCTTAGATATCGCCAGTCAGCAAAGCCGGATAACTGAAATTGTTGACCAGCTACAGCAGCAGGGAGGCATTCCGGTCAGTCTGTTCATTGATGCTGATCAACCTCAACTAGAAGCAGCAGCTAAAGTTGGAGCCAAGTTTGTTGAACTGCACACCGGACGCTATGCAGAAGCCCGAGGGGAAGCTGAACAGCATCGCGAGCTAGCAGTGCTACAACAGGGAACAACTCAGGCCCGACAGCTCGGCCTGCGGGTCAATGCGGGCCACGGTCTTACCTATTGGAATACGGCAGCAATTGCCGCCATTCCAGGCATGGAGGAATTGAATATTGGTCACTCGATCATCAGCCGAGCTGTACTAGTTGGGTTGGAACGAGCCGTACGCGAAATGAAACAACTGATTGTGGGCCAGCAATCGGTATGATCAAGCGATTGCAGCCTGAAATCTGAGACCGTTCTATGCAGACTTACTACTTTGTTGCTGCCAGCCGCCGTTTCTTGTTAGAAGAAGAGCCGCTTACTGAAGTGCTCAAAGAGCGTCAGCGCCATTATCGTGAGCAAGAAAAGAATATTGACTTCTGGCTAGTGGAAGCCCCTGCCTTTCTGGAAGCACCTGAATTCGCCAACCTGAAGCAGCAAATTCCCCAACCAGCCGCCGCGGTGGTCTCTACGGATGCTCAGTTTATTCGCTGGCTGCAGTTGCGCCTAGAGTATGTGGCAACTGGGGAATTTCAGGCTCCTTCTGAGCAGATTGCCGATCCTTTGGCGTCTTTGATATCAGTTTAAGAACTGGGTCAAAGACTGGTCCAAAGACGGCTCAAGGACGGCTCAAAGATGAGGAGCTGAGGGACTGGAAAGGATACTGCCCATTTAGTAGCCTTACAAGCTACAATCGGGTGGATTTTCTGTGGGCTGAGGCATTTGGGGCACCGCACCCACTCACGGGGAAAAGCCCATGAGCTATAACGTCTTGCAACTCCTGTACCGCCAAATTGCAAGTTTGGCAGTGGCATTGGCGCTGGGACAAATGGCACTGGCACAGATGGCTCCAGCAGCAGCTCAAGTCTCACCCGCACCGCTCAGTACAAACCTCTCAACTGGAACCACAACTGGCAGCTATACGCTGCCAGACTGTCAACTCCCAGGTGTAGCAGGCGCTTTACTACTCGTGCTACGCAGTGACTACACGGCACTATCGCAGGTGCAGCCGCTGTTTGCGGGAGCAACGCCTTGTAGCTACTACAACCAAACCGCGACCCGATTAGGGTATATGGACCTGGAGCGGGCCAACCAGTGGGCAAACTATTTAGGGTCAACTTATGACCTACCTGCTCTGGTGGTCGCTGCTCCAAGCAACTCTAGTCAAGAGGTGACGGTTGTGCAACGCACCAACACCCAAACGGGCAATAACCTCTTTGCCCGTTACCTGGTCCTGATTGATCCTCGGGGCAATGGCAATGCTCTACCACTCCTGCGCCAGAATACGGGGTTAGACGCTCAATACATTCTCTATGGTCAACAGACACTGATCGCGGCCTATGGCACGAATATCGCAGCTCAGGCGAACCAAACCTCTGCTGAACTCCGTCGCCGTGGCTTTGAGGCCAACGTCTTGGACCGCCAACTGAGCACTTCTCAGCCCTTGAGAGTCACCCAGATTGCTAGTCGTCCTATAGGATCAGCAGCTAATTACTCTAACTCCCGACTCCCAGGTCGGACAAACCAACGGGCCAATAGTAGCCCAGTTAGCCTGAGCAGCCAAGGTAGCCAGGGGACCAATCGTTCTCGTTCTGAACAAGAGCGACGCGTGATTTATCGCATCCTGATTCCCCGCTACAATCCCGGCACGCTAGGGCAGGTGCAGAAGTTGGCGCCAGATGCATTCGAGCGGGTTGTCAACGACCAACCTTTTATCCAGGCTGCGTCCTACTTAGATCGGGATACGGCTGAACGCAATCGTTCCCAATGGCTAGAGAACAACTTCCCTGGCACGTTGATCGAAGCAGCCCGAGACTAAGTTCCATCAGTCCGGTGCCATCTCTCAGTCAGGCTACTGCCTTTGCGATCCCGGTATAAGCCTGAGTCTGAGGAGAAAAACCTAGACAAATAGTTTAATGAAGGTTGTATCTCTCCCCCTGCTTATTCCAGGTAACCTGTGACAGAAATCGCCATCTCCCTTGAAAACGTCTCCAAGAGCTACAACGGCGTGCCAGTGGTCAATGACCTGTCTCTGGCAATTCGACGAGGTGAGATGTTTGGCCTGCTGGGTCCTAATGGGGCCGGCAAGTCGACGACCATTCGCATGTTGACCACGCTGACTGCCCCTAGCTCTGGTCAGCTCCAGGTTGCTAACTACGACGTCACCCGTGAAACTTTGGCGGTGCGACGCTCGATCGGTGTGGTTTTGCAACAGCTAAGCGTGGATCTCGATTTGACGGCGTGGGAGAACATGGAGCTGCATGGGCGGCTCCATCACATTCCCAATCCGGACCGGCAGAAGCGAATTGAATCTTGGCTGGATTATGTCGAACTCAGCGACCGACGCGATGATTTGGTCAAGACGCTATCAGGGGGCATGAGGCGCCGCTTACAAATCGCGCGGGCTCTGCTGCATGAGCCCTCGATCCTATTTCTAGACGAGCCCACCGTAGGGCTTGACCCTCAAACCCGTCGCCGTATCTGGGAAATTATCCGGGATCTCAATAGCAAGGGGCTTACCCTATTGCTAACTACGCACTACATGCAGGAGGCAGAGACTCTCTGTCAACGAGTTGGGATCATGGACGCGGGTAAGCTGATTGAACTGGGTCGGCCCTCGGAGTTACGCTCTCGCCATGGCGAAGGCGTAGTGATTAAAGGCAACGGAGATCATAACTTTTTCCCAGATTTGCCGGCGGCCATTGCCTATGTCGATGCGCAGGAAGACCGAACCGGTATGATGGCTCGCCCCTCCAACCTGGAAGATATTTTCATTGAGCTGACAGGCCGACGTCTCGATTAGACAAAGCGATGTTTTGACCAGACAAACCGAGACGAGCCTAAGAAACGCCGCCGAAGCCAATCCGTAAGGCCCAAAAGCCGCCCAGGACCGCCAGGGCTAGCCAATCCCATAGGCGGAGTTGCAGCCGACTCCAAATCACCCGGTGCTCGTTAGGGCTAGTAAAGCCCCGGACCTGCATAGCACTGGCGATCTGCTCAGCCCGCAGCAACAAATTCTCCAGCAGTCGCTCAGCTACGGTTAACCAGAGATTGAGCGCGCGGCGAACTCCCAGCTTTTTCCAGTTAATCGCTCGGGTCCGCACGGCTCGGAACAGATTTTGCACCTCTTCGAGGACCAAAGGAACAAAGCGCAGAGACAGCGTCAGTGCCAGTGAAATCTCCGTAACCGGTAGGCCGAAGCTGCGCAGTGGCCGCATCAAGCTTTCTAGACCATTGGTAATTTCTTCTGGCGCAGTGGTCAGCAGGAATAGAGTTGTGGCGTAGATCAGGGTGAAGAGCAGCGTACTCACTCGCAAGCCCAGTTGTAGCGACCGCCGAGTGACATGGAGCGGCCCAATATCCACCAGTTTGTAGTGGTAGTCAGTGGGTTGGGGCAGTTCACCCGGTGGACGTAGCAAATTGAAAAAGAGTGGGCTTTCTGTCTCCTGCCCACTGGCAGACGTGGTTGAGACTAAGCCCTCACGCCGAGGTTGATGGCTAGCTCTAATGCCATCAGGAGCCGCAGAGGTCACAACCAGGACAAACAGCGCTAGGATCATCAACCAACCCATCTGTTGCCGCCATACCCGCAAGGGCACTCGCACGGCAATAGTTAGGAGGATAAGGCCAGCGACCATCGCCAGTCGCCAGGCATTACTCGCCAAAATGGGAGCTGCCAGAAAACTGAGCAGCCATGCCATTTTGATCCGGGGATCTAAATAATGCAGCCAGGTGAGTGGCTGCTCTAGATACAGACCGATGGGCAGAGAGCGCAGGATATCCATTCGCTCAGCTTACCCTTCTAGGTTGAGAAACGGCGATACAACGTCACCCCTCATACTTGTCAGGTATTCAGTCTTTGAGCTACTACACCGCCACGACTCAGGCTTTTCCATTGGCTTACCTCAATGAGCTGAGAGGGCAAATTCTGGCTTGCCCTTACCTAGCTACGAATAATCTCAATCGTGATTTTGTGGGAACACGCGGCTTCTCTGTGGTATTCCAGCGCGCTGGGCTAGATCAGGTTGAGCGCCGCTTTCCCTTTTTTAGACCTTATTTGCAGCAAGCTTTGCAAACTACCTGTAATGCTTTTTACCTTAACCCTCTGTTGCTAAAGACGGGCTCTCGGGTGGACCCCCATATCGACCGCAGTCTGCGCTCTTACTGCAAAATTATTGAGCCGCCCCTCACTGTGAGTGTTCTCTATGTCCAGGTTCCGCCTGATCTGGAGGGCGGCGAATTGGTGCTGCGCTATGGCAAACGTCAGGTCGGTCAAATTCGGCCGCAGACTAATACCTTGCTTCACTTCCAGGGCGACCTAACTCACTCAGTGAATGCCGTACACAGTGCTGGCTCTCGACTCAGTTTAGTTTGTGAGCAGTACAGTCTCAGTGACAGTGAGTTGAGCGAAATCCCCAACTTTACGATCGAGTCTAGGGCAACTGCACCTGACCCGAGACTGGCGAAACCCCTTAAAGCCGCTAGTCCCAGTCATCAGGCCAATCATCAGGCCAGTCGCCAGGCCAAAAGTAGCTGACACTGACAATCAACATGGCTGACACGGATAGTTAAGACTACCGGTTGACACTGCTAAAGGACCTGGTCAACAGTGAAGGTAGTCTCCGTATATTTTCGGAGCAGGGGGCGGGCACGGGGACCATCTCTCCCAGGCCGAGGAACTTTCACAGCCCAAGGAACAGATGATGAGAGCAAGCTGGAAATGGCTAGACCAGACCTTAAGGAGCTTGGCTGAGAGCATCCAATGGATGCTGACGAACGCCATTGCTCTGCTCAGCCTATTGGTTCTAGCCTTTGGCAGGAGCTTGCTGCTCCACCTTGTGCTGAGCGGCTGTGTCTATCTGCTCTGGCATTATCTGCTGGTGCCAAATACTGGTTTCCCAGAACTGGCATTCTGGCAGATTTTCCTTGGGATCTTTTTCTTCAGCTTGGGCCTGGAACTGGTACAGACAAAGCTCCGGTCCTGAGCCTCTAAGTCAAAATTGGCTGAGGCGCTCGCTTGCCCAATCTTGAAAGACTTCAGACGGGCAGCGACTGAAGGTTGTGGTAGGACCAGTAAAGCCCGCGGGTTGCCAGCAGTTGGTCATGTTCGCCCTGTTCCACGATTTGTCCTTTCTCCAACACCACAATCCGGTCAGCATTACGCACCGTCGATAAACGGTGAGCAATCACAATCACTGTTCGGTTGCAGCGCAGCCGCTCGATCGCCTCTTGAACCAGATGCTCTGACTGAGAATCTAGGGCGCTGGTGGCCTCATCCAAAATCAGAATCTCTGGGTCACGGAGCATAGCCCGGGCAATCGAGATGCGCTGACGCTGACCGCCAGACAGTTTCACACCCCGATCGCCAACTACAGTATCGTAGCCCTCTGATAATTGACAGATAAAGCCGTGAGCATTAGCGAGACGAGCAGCCTCAACGACCTTAGCTCTATCTACACCCTTAAGCCCGTAGGCAATATTCTCCAGAATCGAAGCGTTGAAAATATAAGTATCCTGGCTAACAATGCCAATGCATTGGCGCAAAGAGATTGGATCGTACTGGCGAATATCTTTGCCATCTAGGGTGATAGAACCTTCGGTGACCTCATAAAAACGTGGGATCAAGGCCGCGATTGTAGACTTTCCGGCACCTGATCCTCCCACCAGGGCAATCGTTTTGCCTTGGGGAATTTCTAGCGAAATACCATTGAGAACATTGGTTCTACCGTTGTAAGAAAAACGCACATTGTTGAAGGCAATGCTTTGGCGTAAGCCCCTAAAAGGTTCAGATCCTGACGGCACGGGATACTGAAGCGGTATGCTCAAAGCTTCAGCAACTTTAGCTAGTGAAGATTGGCTCTCCTGAACCAAGCCTCTAGCGCTGTTGATACGTTTGGTGATTGGAACAATTTTGATCAAAACCAGCATGAAGATGAGCAACTCTGACGTACCGAGTAGCCCTTTAGAAATTAATAATGTATAGCTGCCCACTAATATCAGCATGGCAGCCATGAGCGTGACGAGCTCGGTGAGTGGGTCAATCAGGCTTTGCTTTCTGGCTAAGCCTAAATTGGCCTCCATGTAGTCATCACAAATGTGATTGAACCGCTCTAGTTCAAACTCTTCGGTGCCATAGGACTTAACAATGCGGATGCCACCTAGCGAGTCCAGAGCTAGAGCATTGAGGGCACGTTTAGCAACTACCACTGCGTTGCCATCTCTCTTGATCTGCCGGAGCAAAACCGTAAGCCCTAAAGCAACGCTTGAGATCAAAAGCGCAGTGAGCAAGGTCATGCGCCAGGACACCAGTAGAAGCACACCCAGGTAAGCGAGCAGGATCATCAAGCTCGACAGGCCTAAGAAAAAGGCTCCTATCAGCTTCTTCGTATCGAGCAGCTCACCATGAAGCGTACTCATGATCTTACCGATCTGAGCTTCATCGAAAAAGCTCATTGGCGAATAGAGGTAAATTTGATAGATCCGTTTTTTGAGCAGCTCGATTACCGATTCCCGGTAGAAAGCGGTGATGACTTGCGCAATATAATAAAAGGCGCTTTTAAGAATAAAAACCCCTACCAAAATCAAGGCAAAAAGCCCAACAATCTCACTCTTGGGTTGCTGAACTAGCCAGCTGTTTAAGCCTTCAGTAAAACGGGTTTGAGGAAAGTAAGACGTATTACCTTCGTTCAGCAGAATCTTTAAAAAAGGAATCATCAGGCCGATGCTAATTGCGTCTAGTACAGACGCGACAAACATCATGACCAAGCCAAAGTACAAAGACTTACGAGGCACTTGCCAAACAGAGGAGGCTAGCCTTTCAAAGGGTCCTAGTTTTTTAAAAAATCTGGGGTTGGAAAGGGCTTTGATCATAGAGAATTCCTCACACTGCTTGAAAAGCTGCCTTGGACTTAAACACTCATCAGTTTTTGGTACTGGTCAACCAGTTGGTCATTCAGTCGATACAGGTCATAATGCTGCTCTACATAGGCCCGTCCAGCTCGGCCCCTGTCAGGCCATTGTTCTGGGTGTTCGATCAACTCGTTCAATCTTGCAGCCAGAGTCTCACTGTCTCGCTCAGGCACCAGGAAGCCAGAGATACTATCTTCAATGAGTTCAGGGATACCCCCATGCCAAGTACCAATGACGGGTAAGCCCATTGCCATTGCTTCCTTTAAGACATTTACCGGTGCGTCTTGATTACCATCTCTGCTAGTCACACAGGGCGCGATGAAAATATGGGCGCTGTCAAGAATCTCAATCAATTCCTGCTGTTGCTTGCGGCCCACTAATTTGACGGCATGGCTAACTTCCAATTGGTCAATTAGTTGCTGTAATTCAGGTTTGAGTGGGCCATCGCCAACCACAATATATTCAACATCTCGATTGGTTTGAATCAGTTGAGCAACCGCCCGAATACCATATTCGATGCCCTTTTTCTCAACTAAGCGACCCGAGGTGACAATGCGAACTCGTCCATCGGCAGGCCAATGACGGGGTGCAAATCGAAAACGGCTACAGTCAATACCTGAACGGTAAACAGAGATTTTTTGTTCTTCGCAACCTAGTTTGATCAACCGTTGTTTAAAGTAGTCACAGTTGGGCATGAAAAGATCGCCGACTTGAAAGAGCTGGTCATAAACTCTGTCACCAACCTCCTGAAGATACTTGCTAATGTCATGGCCTCGAAACGCAACCACTAGTTTGCCCTGCTTCCCATTCAGGGCGTGAAATGACATGCCTCTAAATCCCAGAGTTCCAAACTGGCAGTGAATAATGTCGTAAGGCTTTTTGTCTAGTAATGCCACAAGTGAATATAGCAGCCCAAATGAGGTGACCTGGCTGCCATGCGCGAAGACATTGAGAGTATCTAAAAACCTTAAGGGGGCCCTGTGGAAATGGGTGAGCAGCAATCTCAGTGCCTTGAGCGCACATTCCGAGCGGTCTAGCGGCCGCCGAATAAAATAGGTGCGCTCCAGAAGGTTGTACTTTTCCACATCGGGATGAATTTTTAATGTGTCACCTGGTTGATTGGCGTAAATATCAACTTCATGCCCCCGGTCAATCAAGCCTGTAATCTGATTCAGGACGAAGGTTTCCGACAGAACAGGAAATTCACCAACCAGGCAAGCTACTCTCATCGCGATGTCCCTGCGCTACTGTACTTTCGGCTGTGTTGTCATCTCTGAATCTTGAGAACTTAGTAGACTCTTATCATGCCAAATAATTTATTCATTATTTTTTGAATAGTATGGTATTTCTCAACACGAGCACGGCTTGCCTGCCTCAGTTTGGCCTCAAGATTCTGCGTGCTCAATCAGGTATCTCAATCTATCTACTAGGCAGGCAGAGCACCTTAACCCGCTTTGTTTCTAGGGCCCTACAGAAAGCCCCGGCATTTGGACAGACCTATCTTTGAAGCGTTGTAGCAAACGGTTAGTTACTTGTGGCGAGAGCAGGCGCATCAGCGACCATTTCAGCAGCAACTTTTGGGTCTCCCGCTTGAATAACATCTTGGGGTACAGGTGCAACATCTCACCCAGTCTTTGACCTGCTTGCTGCACTCCTTCGGTCGTAGGGCGGTGAAACAGATACATACGCGCTACATGCTGATAAACATTGGCGAGACTTTGTTTTTTGAGCGGTTGAAGTTCTATGGGTGCGGCTTGATATGACTTTTCCACAGCTAGCAGGCTGTACTTCTCTCGAAAGTCAAGGTTAGCCGATAGAGAACTAGAGGACTGACGATACTGAATTTGGTACTGGGGAACTAGAACAAAAGGCCACTGAGCAGCCAAACGTTGCCAGTAATCCCGGTCGTGAGCCAGTTTCAGGGCAGGATCGAACTCGCCAACTGAGTCAATTGCGGCTTTACGAATCAGCGGAATCGAGCCACAGACAAAGAAATTTCTAAGCAGGAGCTGAGCGTAGACATTGCCCTCAAAATGAACAGGCTTCTGCGCGTACAAAAACTTGCCATCCTTGTCCACGAATTCTGTCCAGCTATAAGCAACACCTGCTTCTGGATGTTGCTGCAATGCCCGAAGCTGAGCCTCTAGTTTATCTGGCGTCCAAAGATCATCAGCATCGAGAAAAGCAATAAACTCGCCTTTAGCTTGGACCATGCCTCGATTGCGGGCAATGGCAGCACCAGCGTTCTCATAAGAGAAAACTTTTAGACGCTCATCTTCAATGGTTTCTAGAACCTTCAATGTGCGATCTCTAGAGCCATCATCAACAACAATCAATTCAAAATCAGTGAAAGTTTGCTGCTGAACTGAGCGAATCGTTTCTAGAATAGTGCCTTCAGCATTGTAGGCAGGAACAATGACAGATATCACTGGCATACTTTGAAACCCTGATATGGCAAGAGCAATCTAGCAGTCAAGCAATCAGTGCTCGCCGCAGGAAAAGAACTATTCACGCCTAAGCAGGCCAATGGCTCAATATTCCTAATCGAGTGAGATTTCTTGATCGTTCAGTCAGTTCTGAGCGACTCTACGTTGCTTCGCGCTACGCCACTTGATCAACATCTTAGAGAGTTTGCGTAGTTACACTAACTTGTTGTTGATGCTTTGCTGAATCTTTGCCGTTTTTACCAATTTTCATGAAGTTCCGGTGAAGATAACAGACCTGTCTTTAGCTTAAAAGGGTCGATTTACTGGGCTATGGTTGCCTTACTTCAGTCTTTTTTCCCTACAGGATAAGGCTTTTGAGGATTCATCAGCGGTTACTGAACAAAGATTGAGCAACTGTGCAGATATCAAGCTTCTGTAAAGCTGCATCATTCTTAAGAATGATTGTTGCGGCTCAATGTCCTATTGAGCTCTGAGGAATTAACTCGGGAAAGGGCATGCCGAAGTCAGGTTTATCGGTCCGTTGACCCAGCACCCATTGATAAACTGCCAGAGTTTGCTTCGCCTTAGCCTGCCAGGTGAACTGCTCCAAGGCTCGATTTCGGGCATTCTGGCTCATCTGAGCTAGACCACTGGGATCGGACGCCAAGCGATTGAGCAAATCGCGTAAACGGGTTACCAGTTCTGTTCTTGAACCTAGAGGTAGGGCATAGCCAGTTGATGGGGTAACGAGTTCACCTGGCCCCCCGTAGTTAATCACGATCGGGACTAGCCCTATTGACATCGCCTCAAGTACCACCGCGCCGCCAAATTCGCGAATGCTGGGGAAGGCAAAGACATCGGCTTCAGCGAGATAGCCTTGAACGCGAGTGTGCTCCACTCGACCTGTGAGTTCAATGCCTTCACTAACCCCTTCCCGTTCGATTAACGCCTTGAGCACAGGGAGTTCAGGCCCATGCCCCAAGATTTTCAGGGTTAATCTTCCTGCTCGGACCAACGGAGCCACTGCCTCAATCAGCATGTCAGCGCCTTTGTAAGGAACCAGGCGTCCGACAAAAATAGCTCGCAGAGGCTGAGTAACTTGACGACTACGCTGCCGAGAAAAGCGTTGGGGATCAATAGCATTCTCAGGCATGTAAATGCACTTGTCTCGATAGCGAGCGGGCATCTGCTCCCAAGTAGCCTGTGAGCCAACCATAATCGCCGCCGCATGGCGTCGAGTCACAGTGTAACCAGGCAACAGCCGATACATCCAGCGAATATAGGACAGCCACTCTTTCTCCTTGCGACGCAAGGCATCAAAGCCTCGAGGCCAGGGGAGGCCACCGTTGAGAGGACCGAGCACGAAGGGTACACCCGCCTGCGCACACTTGCGGGCAAGCAGGCTAGGGACCGTCGGGCTGACCGGTGTGACCCGATGAACGAGGTCGAACTGACCTGCGCTGATTCGATCTCCGAACTGTTGCCAGACTAAGTGCTCAAAGTAGTAGTACGACAGAACCGATAGCGCCATCACTGTTGTCCAGCCTCGGCCCGCTCCACCGCGCAGCCAAGATGACGCCTGATTAATCGGCTTGCTGATTCGCTTGACATCAATTGCAGTGAAGTCTTTACCCTCCACACAACCGGCTCGGACAAAGCCTTTGCGATTGCGCGAATGGGTGACGATGTAAGCATCAGTCAGAGCTGCAATTGCTTGGCTATGGGACCAACCAACCAGGGGCACGCTGCCCCATTCAGGGTTAGCCAGTTCAGCAATCAGCAGGACACGGGGACGGGCTAGAGGCATTAGTTTCTCCTAAGGGCAGCCAGTGAACAAGTCAGCAAGTCAACAATGAGCGGGTCAAAAATATTTCGATGGGTTTGTTTTAAACCGTGTCCGATTAGGACGTGCCATAGTAAACTCCCCTGCCGCCAGTACCAACGAAGACCAAACCAAATTGCTGACGACTCGCTTCCATCACTTTCGGGTCTTTGCCAATTGGTCTTTGTGGGTCACCCAGCCGTCGCCAAGTTTTACCCCGATCTAGCGAACGGAAAATGCCTTCGCCGAGGTCAGCTAGCTCACCGTTCAGCTCACCGTATAGATATAAGGCTGGTGTTGTACTACCCGATTGCGGTTTGCCAAAAGCAAACAGATACGCTCTTTTCACACCTGAGACGGCATTGAACGTTTTACCACCATTGGTTGATTGGTAAAGCCCTTGCTGGTCCAGACTCAGCCAAACTTCTCCCTCAACACCTGGCACTGTTTTCAGCGAGTGCCAATCTTCACGAGGTAGGCTGCGATTGACAGGCACAAACGAGTTCCCACCATCAATGCTGCGATAAACTTTGCCATTGCTGTAGTAATAGAAAACATCACCATTGACCTTATCGGCAGTCAAAGATTGGGACCAATTCCACGGTCCTTTACTGGCATCTGGCAAACCAGAAACCCTTTGCCAGGAAGCACCACCATCGGTACTACGTAGGGCTTGGTCTTCACTAATCGTCACTACAAACACATCGGGCTGAGTTGCCGATACCGCAACCCGTAAGGGCATTTTATTGGTGGGAAAGTCTGCAAATGGTTGCCAGGTTCGACCACCATCGGTTGAGGTTGCTCCGTTATAAGTCGAGTTCCAGCGTCTGGCGCCCACACGCACCAGCCGCTGAGGATCAGCTTCACAAAAGGCGATGCTGTAGGTGTCTTGCAGCGACTCTCCAGCTTTGCCTAATTCCAATTTCCGGGACGGATATTGGTCCAATCCCTTGTCGTGATAGAAGCCTTCGACATCAGCCGCGCCACTAATCAACAAGGCTCCTTCAGGCGGCGATACCAAGCTAAATAAAACCAATTCTTCGTGGCCTTGCTCTTGGTTAGTCCAGGTTGCTGGCTGGCGACTAATATCGTCAGTGCGCCAGATACCATACCAATCTGTTAGCCACACTCTACCCGTGTTCTTCGGGTCAAAAGCGATGGCAGCAATCCAGGGTTGCGAACGCATAAAACGAGTCCACCAAGGCACAGTGCTATGCCTACGGCGAGCTTGTTCGGTCCAACTCGATCCACCATCTAAAGAGCGATAGATTTTTGTTGAGGTTGTCTCCCCTAAGCTAACCAAAAGGTCGTTGGCATTGCTCGGATTAACGCTCAGGGCGTTGAAGGTTTTAGCTCTTCTAAAGGGTGTGATATCTTGCCAGGTGTCATTAGCGTATTTGCTTACCCCTGATTCGTGGGTCACATAGAGGCTGCCATCCCTAGCCACAGCTAAACGCTTAGGTTCGGCTGGGCTACCTGTTAATTTACTCCAAGTGATTCCGGCATCAGGGGACTGATAAATGCCGTCTTTATAAGCGACTGCGTAAACAAATCCGGGCACTTGCGATTTGAACACAACGGCTGTGATGCCAATACCAGGTTTGAGGGTGCCGGGGAAAGCAGTGACTGGGTGCCAATTCAAACCAGCATCCAAGGACTGCCAAAGCCCATCTCGCCGAGAACCGAAAAAAAGCATTCTGGAATCCTGCGGATTCACAGCTAATCTTTCGCCAGTCCAACGTAGTTTTTCATTGCCGCCCATTTTCAAATCCAGGTTTAATTTAGTCCAGATTTCACCTCGGTTTGTGGACTTGAAAATCGTGCCCTGATGTGGCCACCAACGGGCAGTGTAATTGCCAACTGCAATGTAAACAAGATCAGGATTGTTGGGATCAAGTGCTAGCGCCTCACCCCCATAGTAATTTTTTTGGGCTAACGGAAAATGGTCCGTGAGTGGAATCCATCTTCGATCAGCAGCATTCCAGCGATAAAAACCGCCGACATCAGTTTTGATGTAAATCAGATCAGCTTGCAGCGGGTGCAGATAGATGCCAGTAACATAGCCGCCACCCCCAATAGCGACATTGGTTCTTCCCAAAACGGCGTTACGTTGATATTCTGAAGCACTTCCTGAAACAGGTCCAGAATTGGAAGAATTTAAAAATTCACCACCCATCCTGCCAACTTGAGGCAATCCGAAAACTGCCAAGATCAGCAGCAGGAGCAACAGCTGTCGCCCCCTACGTTGATGGAACCAACGAAGTCCCTTGGTCAGGAGCTGAAGCGCAAGTTGAGACTGTCCCACCAGGAAAACTACTAACCCGGCAAGGATCAATCCCGTAACTGCCCCTGTAAAGACCAGCAGCTCACTCATAAGATTAGGAAAGCAAAAGGCCGCAGTGAATGCTCACACCAGTTGCCCAACCTGTTGCTCCTGCGCTTGGTCCTGCAAAATGCGACGCTTTTGATTGGCACCGGTTACTTTCAGTGCCAGAGCTTCTAATTGGTAGTACAGAGGCTGGGGTAGAAGCCAGATCAAATAGGCAGCTGCCCCTGTCAAAACCGTCCGTCGAGGTTCTTCCAGTAGCATTCGCCAGTAAGTTGTTAGAGCCTGTTGAAAGAGTTGCACGGCAACAGCACCGTCCCGCAAACTGACAGCTCGGCGGGCCAGGTAGCGCAGGTGATAAGCACGAGCTGGATTCTCCCACTGGGCGACTAGGGCAGGCGCATAGGCGCGGGTTTTCTCAATTACTTGCTCCCAAGAGGCCTGCTTTCTGAGTAGATTCGCCGATACCCCGCCTGAATTGACCCGATACAAAGTCAAAGCCTCAGGAATACCCTCAACTTGCCAAGGAGTTTGAATTGCAATGCGAAACCAGCAATCTAAATCCTGCGAGCCCTGAAGCTGTTCATCCCAATAAAAATCCTGGAGGGTACCATCAAGCTCATCCTGAAATTTGATTGCTTCAAATACGGCCCGTCGGATCACTGCCGCCGAACCATTGCCAATTGGGTTACGGCACAGAGTATCGGCAAGGGTGATTCCCTGAAGCTTGGGCATTTGATAAATGCCTAAAGGATTGCCTGCCTCATCAATAAAGGCTGAACGGCTGAAGCTAATACCAACCTTAGACGATTGCTCCAAATGCTCAATGTGTTTAGCTAGTTTTTCTGGCAGCCACAAATCATCGCCATCCAAGAAGGCAAGGTATTGACCTTGAGCCTGACGGATACCGGCATTTCTGGCAGCATTAGCACCCCGATTTTTCTGACGGATGATCCGAATGCGAGGGTCTTGGAACTGTTGGCAAATTTCAACGCTGCGGTCGGGTGAACCATCATCGACAATCAATAATTCAAAGTCTTGGTAGGTCTGCGCCAAAACTGATTGCACCGTAGCAGCAATATACTGCTCTACTTTGTAAACCGCGATAATGACTGAAACGTTCGGAGTCATAGACCTTCATTACCTCATGCAACCTGAAATTGAGTCTTTGCCCACGCTGCTCAGAACCGTTGTTCAGAACTTGTAAAACACGGTTTCACGCTGATTGTCCAGACTGCTCTTGTAAAATGCGACGTTTTTGCAGCGTGCTTGCAATTTTTGCTGCCGAGTTTTCAAGTTGGTTGTAGAGCGATTGAGGTAGGAGCCAGAGTAAATAGGCCGCTGCCAAAATACGCAGTGTACGGCGTGGTTCTTGCCAGAGGATGCGTGGATCCAGGCGTAGGGACCGATGCAGAAATTGCACAGCCATTGGTCCTGCTTGAAGCCGGACGGCACTGCGAGCCAGGTAGCGCAAGCGATAGGCTGTGCCCAACTTGCCCCATTGCTCGGCCAGATCTGGAGCGTAGGATTGCACCTTTTCAACCACCTGTTGCCAGGCAGCCAACTGCTGTTCTAAGTTGGCTGAAAGCCCTCCTGAGTTAACACGATATAGGGTCAAGGCTTCAGGTAAACCTTCGATTTGCCAATCCGTCAAACTGGCGATGCGTAACCAACACTCAATATCTTCAGCTCGACGGAACTGCTCGTCAAAGTAGAAGTCTTCAGGTGTGCCATAGAGATTGGCTTGAAAGCGAATAGCCTCTAATGTTTGTCGACGCAGAACAGCAGCGGAACCATTGCCAATGGGGTTAACTCGAAACAGAGAAGCGGCGGTAATGTTCTGAAGCTGTGGCATCAAGTAGGTTCCTAGCGCCTCTCCTGCCTCGTTGATCAAGGCCGAACGGCTAAAACTTACGCCCACTTCGGGTGAACGTTCGAGATGTTCCACATGTTTAGCTAGCTTCTCAGGCAGCCATAAGTCATCTCCATCTAGAAAGGCCAGATACTCACCCTGAGCCTGCCGAATCCCTGTATTTCTAGCTCCAGCCAACCCCCGGTTCCGCTGATGAATAACTTTGATTCTGGGGTCTGAGAACTGCTGGCAAATCTCTACACTGCGCTGCGGGCATTGATCATCAACGATCAGCAGCTCAAAATCTGAAAAAGTTTGCTTAAGCACAGACTGCACAGTGGCAGCGATATATTTCTCGACGCAGTGGACTGGAATAATGACAGCTACTTTAGGCATTGTGGTAGTTCATCTAAAAAGTTAGCAATTACGAAATCATCCACATTTAGGATTTAGACATTGGAGGTGAGCAGCTTGGATGAGTGAAAGACATGATTCGTAGCCCAGATCACGAACAGGGGCAGAAAAATCGCGTGAGTTAACAGAACAGAAGTTGCAACCCCCCAGGCCTGCCAGCGGACGCCAATTAATAAGCCAATCGCGAAGATGGTTGTAAAGAGCACATTCCATCTCAAGTCAAGATTTGGTTTACCAACAGCGGTTAGCAACTGAGAAGCGGCCTCGGCGAAAGGTCTTGGAATAGCCGACAAGCAGATAATGATCAAAATAGGAATGGCAGCGGTCCACTCTTTACCAAAAACGGTCGGTACGTAGAAAGACGCGAGACTTGACTGCAAAACAACCAAAGGAACAATAATGCAGGCAATGATTTTCAGGCTGCTCCAATAGCGTTTCCTAAATTCCAACCAGTTGGAACGAGCAGCACACAAATGGGGCAATAATGCTGAGTTGAGCGCACTAATAATGCTGAGACTGATACCCAGACCAGCATTAAAGGCAAAGTAATAAATTCCGAGTTCTGCGATGCCAATGAAGCGGCCAACGATGAGATAGTCTAGATTATTTCTCAGGGCCTTCAGCAACTCAACTCCTAAAATATTTCTGCCGAAACTAAAGATCTCTGGCCAATCTTTGGTTGTCAAGCCGGAGGTTGGCTGCCAACTGTGGTGGCTATAGTAAACCCAAACCCAAACTGGGGCGACTAAAACTCCCGGCAGAACAATTGCCCACATTCCTAGCCCTAAACAAGCCAGTAGCGCAGACAGAACGTAATTTGAGGAGTTCTGAAGAGTTTTCGCTAAAGCTGCGATTTCAAGACGGTTCTCCCGATGGATGAGAGCGGCTTGTACCGCAGCCATAGGCGTGAGCAAGTAAACCAGGGCAGAGACACAAATGGGTAGGATCAGCTTGCTATCGTGATAGAACCAAGCAACTGGAAAGGCAACCAGGCATTGGCCTACGAATAAGCCACAAAAAACTACCCAATTTAACCAGTAGCCAGCGTTGCACAAGCGCTCTAGATCTTCTGAATCGGCCTGGACAATTTTTGCGCCAATGCCAATGCGCGTGAAGACCTGCGTGAACTCTCGAACGGCTAAGACCACTGCCCCCAACCCGTAGTCATAGGGAGTCAGGAAGCGGGCTAGAATGACCGTTACCGCTAAGCGCACCAGCCGAATTGCGATTTCTGATCCGCCTAGCCAGCCCAAATTACGAATGAACTTGCTTCTCAACTGTTGCTTGAGTTTCACCCCAATTTTGTCAACCAGTATCACTAGCGAGTCCCCAACCGTCTCTTACTACAGTAATCTCGCTCAATCGCTAATTTCCTAGCTCTCGAATCCCAAACCTCCGACACTAGCAGTTGATTGGGAAAACACCTCTCTTTTAGGTCAATTAGCGGCAGGTCGCAAACTTAGAGAAACTCCCTCCTCTGATAGCACTTGACTGGCAGCAGTGGGGAAATGTTTACCCAGAAAACCGACCCAGTCACTTGCCAGCTGATAAGGCAATAACTGCAACAGCCCCAATCTTAATGCCAGCCGCTGCGTTTTGCGCTCCATCAAAAGATCAGGATTTAAGCGAATTGCCATTTGTAGCCGTTGAGAAGCTTGCTTAATACTCTGCGAGTTGAGGGCGTGAGTTGAATAGAGTTGAGCAATGTATCGATAGGTGTTAGCAAGGCTACATTTTTTCAAGTACTGCAACTCTAACGGTGCCGACTGGAAGGCCCTCTCAATAACCTGCAGATTGTACTTTTCCATAACGTCTACTTTGGAGGTCATAGACTGTGAGGACTGCCGATACAAAATCTGATACTTTGGCACCACCGCAAACTGGCAGCGAGAAGCTAAGCGCAGGTAATAGTCCCAATCCTCTGCCGACTTAAGTGTTGGCTCAAAGCGACCAGCACACTCGACAACTCGGCGACGAACCAGGATATTGGAACCATTCGAGATGAAGTTCTTAACCAGTAGATGGGGATAGATATCACCCTCTAGAAAAATTGGCTCACGGGCATACAAAAATCGTCCTGCGGCATCGATAAATGCAGTCCAACTATAGGCAGCCCCAATTTCGGGAGATTTTTGAATCGCCATCAACTGTAGCTCTAGTTTATCTGGAACCCACAAATCATCGGCGTCAATGAAAGTAATGAACTCCCCTGTAGCTATGCCAATGCCGCGATTACGAGCCATGGGCAAGCCTGCATTGGCATAGGTAAAGATTTTCAGCCTTGGGTCTTGAATCTGCTCAAGAATGTCTAAGGTTTTATCAGTCGAGCCATCATTGATGACAATTAGTTCAAAGTCTGTGAAAGTTTGTTGCTGAACGGACTGAATAGTTTCAGAAATTGTCTGTTCAGCATTGTAGGCAGGAACGATGACAGAGATTGTCGGCATAAAAACTGCTCTCCTAGCGGGAGATTCTCAGCCTTTGTAGTGCAGCTGAAATTCTCGTTTTTCTGTAAAAATCATCAACAGAATCTTGCCATTCTGCTGAAATCAATTCATTGCAGAAATAAGTAGCTTTATTAGTTCGAAAGCTATGGCAACATCGTACATTTGAATAGTGAATATTGTCAGCTGTCGCTGATATTTTCACAAGAGCATTACATATTTGAAGCAACAATAAAGCAGATAGATTGACAGCAAAAAATTAGCCTGAGAGAGCAAAAATCTCACTAAGCTAATTGAGAGTTTATTTATTGGAATATAGGTCGAAAATCATCCAAACTATGCTTTAGCCAAGAGCCCCAACACCCATTGGCTGACTAGGTAGACTGGCTGCCATCCGCTTCTCCTTCAGCGCCAGACCAATGGAAACCAGACCGGGCCAATAAACATAAGCCAAAGATTCTAAATTCTCGCCGAAAGAGTAGAGAAATAAGACCAAAATGACGCTCAAGCCTGCCTGGGCAATTTTGCTAGTTTGAGCCTTCAGCAATAGCTCAATAAAGCTCCAGGCAAAAGGGATTGCCAGGGCCATAAAACCCACTAAACCATGCGTAAATAGAACGCCAAACCAGGTATGGTGAGAGCCGATCGGCTTGAAGACCACAAGCTCAGGGCCTCGTCTCTCTTTTAAGCCATGCCCCCAAATCGGGGCATCATTCCACCACCGATACAGGGCAATACGGCCCAGAAGCTCTCTAATTTCTGAAGATCTTGCTCTTTGGCTGTCAAAGTAATTTTTGAAATCACGAAGTGCGCTCAGAAGTTGAAAGCCAAACAGACCTCCGAAAAAACTACCAACGCCAGCGGCAATCTGCATTTGAGGTCGGCTGACCCGAGCGAGAACATAAGTAGCAATTGGCACAAAGAACAAGCACACTAGGCCAAGCCGCGAGACCGATACCAGCGTCATTGCGATGGCACCAATCATGCCAATCCAACGCCATTTCCGATCTGGTTCTTGTGAGGCCAGCACGAAACAGACATTGCCAACTAACCCCATCGCGGGTGACCAAGGTGCAAACAGTTGAAGGCGGATGCGTCCAGTTGATTCCATCACATAAAGGCCCACATTGTAATACTCTGGGCCAATACCGCCGATTTTTAATAGTGGAGAAGTGTATAGGATTCCGGGTAAATTTAGTTGACTGAGCAGATAGAGAACGGGAATAATCAGCAGGCTTTGCAAACAGAGAATGCAAATAGCTCGACTCAGCAGTTGGAATCGAATGTTGAGACAGCCGACTAAAGGAAACAGTGCTAACAGAGCCCAGGTTCTAGCAAACCCGTTAATACTAGATTTAACGATTCGGAATGTATCCGCACCGAAGTCTGATAAGCCCATAACTAGGGCCAGTTCGATGAACAGAATAGAGATGGCCCATACCCACACTCCTAGGGGAATGCGGACTCTGTCTTCAACTGGTGTTTGATCGGTTTGCTGCCAAAGCTTTTTACCCAAATACAGCACCAGCAACCACGCGATTGCTGGTGCCGAAATATGTTGCGCCCCCAGAAAATACAGCAGGTAGGTGCCTATGATGTAGTACCAAACTACTTTCTCTTCTAGGTTTTGGGGCTTCATTAGCGTCCGGCTCCAACACTAAGCGTTGATTGCGTGACCAAGCTCTGATAGAGCTCTGCAGTATCGGCTGCTTCCTCACTCATCGTGCGAAGGGGCTTAATTCCTGCTCGTAGCTCTGCTAAGAGGATAGGATCGGTTGCCAATCGCGCCAATGCATCCGTCCAAGCTTGTACATCCGTAGGGGGCAGCAATAAGCCATCAACCCCGTGCCTAATCAGCTCAGGAATTCCGCCCATATTTGAGCCTAGAACAGGCACCCCTGAGGCATGAGCTTCTAGAACAACCATCGGCCGGACATCGAACCACTGGGCAGGCAAGGCAAACACATCAAAACCAGCCATAGCAGCGGGTACTTCCTCGCGAGCGAGCTTGGAGGCAACCCGGATGCGCGGCTCTTGTTCAATTTCAGCTAACAATCGTTGTTCATAAGGCTGGCTATCTGGCACTGCGTGAATCACTAACTCAATTGGAATCTCTGCTGGTAGTGCGCGAACCGCATCTACCAAAATGTGGATTCCTTTCGTATGGTTCCAGCGTCCCAAAAAACCGATGCGCAGAGGCCCTGTTCTAGCTTGGGCCTGAGAACTTGGTTTAGGAAATGAATCAGGAATCCCTGTACGGCAGATGACTAGCTTATCTTCAGGAATGCCATTAATTAACAGCATCTCGTACAGACGCTCGCTAAGCGTGACAATTCGATCTGCGAACTTGGCCATTTCTAACAGGCCTTGCCGACGAGCTGCGATGTAGGCTGGCACAACTAAAGGCCGCACTATTGATCCTGCTGAGCCACTGGATGTAGCCAAGTGAGCACTTTGGGGCAGTGGCAACCTACTGAGCACTGATATAGGCAGGCGGCTTAGATTTCTGATCACTGGCTCAGGCAAATTGGCGGTTAAGTTGTCACAGCAGCGGCTACAACGCACTTCATCAATCTTGCCGTCGCAGGCTTCTTGACCATTCAGCATCAAGGTTTGCCGTTGACAGATAGCCTCTGGCAAGCGAATCGAGACAACTGTTGTCATGCCTAATTCTTTAGCTAGGCGCAAATGGGGTAAACCACAGCGAGGGTTCCACTGATGTTGATGGTAGAGATCGGCTCGCTGTGCTTTTAGCCAACGTGCGAAACGCTCAAAGCCACCGTGGGGAACCTCTCCATGATTGGGCTCCAGTCTAGGAGTGGACGAAATGGGATATCGATAAACTTCAGTTCCAGCGTAATGATAGAAATCTTCCTGAGCGTTGCTGCTGGCTGCCGCAACTGTACTGTCTATGCCATGGGCCCGCAGAACCGGTAGTAGTTCACTGAGGCGAATTTGAATACCCCCACAGTCATCTGGGAGATAACGGGCAACTGCTTGGATCGTTTTCATCCTGCACCTTTCAGCCTATTGAATTGGTATATTTCGCTGTGAATTTTGTTACCCCGAAGGATTACTAACTCTGACAAACTTGCATCTCTTCGCGTTTGGAGATCACTTTGGCGGGAACTCCCACGGCAACAGAATAGGGTGCAATGCTTTTGGTTACGACAGCTCCTGCACCAATGACACTGCCCCGGCCAATGGTGACACCATCCAATACCCTGACACCACTGCCTAACCAGCAATCATCCTCAATCACAATACCTCGGTAATTACTTCCCTGTTCTTTGATAATTCGATCTCGATCAGAGAAGTTGTGATTGTTGGCATAGATGCTTGAGTGCGAGGCGATCAAGCAATCACGGCCAATCTTGATATAGCGTCCGGAAATGCAGGTGTAAGGACCGATATAAGTGTTTTCACCAATCTCAATATAGTCATCAAGACCGGGATGAGCTTTGATATCAATGCCCCGATCTAGGTGCACCCGATTGCCAAGTTTTATTTTACTATTCGGCCCTACATTTTTGATTCGTACCTGCTGATCAATCCGAGTACCATGCCCTACTTCAATACGATCAGCTCTTACAAATTCAA
Source organism: Leptolyngbya sp. FACHB-261 (assembly GCF_014696065.1). Taxonomy (NCBI): domain Bacteria; kingdom Bacillati; phylum Cyanobacteriota; class Cyanophyceae; order Leptolyngbyales; family Leptolyngbyaceae; genus Leptolyngbya; species Leptolyngbya sp. FACHB-261. Next base: position 223,061 of record NZ_JACJPL010000027.1, read on the forward strand.
AGCCAGGTTGAATTTGTACTGCAGTGCCTAATTGTCTAAAAATTAGACGGTACAGAAGCCTACGAAGAGTTTTTCCTGGGAAGTAGGGAACCCAACCGACCAGGGCAACAAGAACAAGTTCAGGCCAACGGAACCACTTTGCAGGTGAAAAAAGATCGATGCTCATGCCGGTGCAGATCCATACGAGCCAATCAGAATTTGTAATATCTGAGTTAGTCTTCAGAAACAGCTCGATCTAGTTTCTAAGCTGGTTTGAAATCTGTTCGTTTTGTGGGAGAGCAATGCCTGTTTGCTTAGCGTTTAGTTAGCAAGGGCAACCGTTTCGAGCAGTGGCTTACCCTCGTAATGTTGAGGGATCGGCGCTCCCATCAGATTGAGAATAGTGGGGGCTAAGTCCAGCGCATGACCAACCGGAAGCTGAGAGCCAGGAACAATTCCAGGTCCCTGCGCTAGCAGAAATCCATTGGCTCGGTGACTGCCAGTACGGTTGTAAGGAACTGGACCAATTCGACCTAAGTCTGGGCTATCAACGACATCAGTGGCATATTCCTCTTGCCAAATCACAACTAGATCGGCATCAGGCAATTTGGGATCATTGTCCGTTGCTGATTGCCGGGTTCGCAGCACTTGTTTGACCGTCGGCTGACCAGTTCTGCCATCTTTAAGGGCATAGAGACAGCCACTTAATTGATCACAGAGAGCCTCATATTCAGAAGGGGTAACAACACCCTCTGGTTCGCGCCCTTGCAGGTTAATTCGAACGTAACCTTCCGAATAACTCGGAATCGCAAAGGCTTTCATCTGAGGCCAGAAAGGCTTGTACCATCTAGCTGGTTGAAAGAAGAGGGGATCAGCTTGTTTGTAGAGCTGGTGAGGTGAAACTAAATCGGGTTGCTCAGTGGTACCAATGAACTTCTCCAATAAGTTGAAAAGTTTGGTTGGTGCCTCGCGTCTTAGGAAGCAGCGGAGCTTATTAGAGTCATGCTTCTGGCTCCATATCTCTCCTAACCAGCCCCGTGACCTATAGGCTGTAATGGGAGGCTCTAGGGGTTCTTCCCTCTGACCTAGAGCAAGGCCAAATTTGCCTGGGTAAGAGAACCGATAAAGCAGCTCAGGTAAGAATAGCATACTGGGAAGGTCCATCACGTTAGTTCCCATGCCATGAGCCGCAAAAATTAAGATCGTAGCTTGCTCAGGAGCTTGGGCTAGAATCTCGCCAATAGCTTGATCCACTGCTTCAAAAATCGCCAACATAGCATCGTCAGGGCAGTGACCTGATTGCTTATGAACTAACTGCCCATAAAGGGGATGATCGGGTTGGCTAAGATGCCAAAAGAAATGCCCTGCTGAATGGGTTTCGCCAAAGATGGTCAAAAACAAATCCCAAGGCTCGCGCTTTAATAAGTCTTGGCAAATGGCTGAGCGGCGGGTAATACCAGTCTCTAAAGATTGCTGAAGCTTCTTAAGCGCTGCTAAGTTTCGAGTATCAGCGTGGTCTCGGTTGAAGACTGGATGCTCACCATACTGCTCAACCAGTTCCTGCAATAAGCTTGGGGGTTGGGAGCTGCTGGGCGTCAGGGCAGAGTGCGCTCCCCAGGCCAGAACCTGCACACCATTCACCTGCTCAGACAAGGTGGATTGGGGCATATCAAAGACTGCGACTCGGTGCTCTTCTCCTAATGCATAGAAAGGCGAGTATTCTCTGAAATCGTAAGCGCCAATATCTTCAACCTCATAGCTACCCTGCCGTAGTTTTACAGGCGACCAGTAGCCTGTCTTCTGCGGGGAACAGCCGGTCAAAAAGGTTGTCCAGGGCGTTTCGGCTCGGTAGTAGTCGATGTTTTTTAAGCGGGTGTAGGCTCCCTGCTCCCGTAAGCGATTGAGATTTTGCAAATATCCCTGCGACATCCAGTTCTCAAGCAGGGTAGGGTCTGCCGCATCTAGTCCAATCGCAATCACAGGGCTTTTCATACACTTCTCCAGAGCCATTAACGGATTTAAAAATTTGCAAGCTCAGAAATTTCAGTAAGGCAAAGCTGATTAGGCAAAGCTAGTTTTCGTGTGTTCTCGTTGACGAATAAATACCAGCACCTTGACCGGCTCAAACTGTCCCATCTCCAATTCGATCGGTTCCTGAAAATTTGAATTGGTTTCAAGCCGGTGTGCAAGTTCAAAGTTGTGCTGGTTGTCTAAATGGTCTTTATTCGCGTTTTCGCGAACCATTTGGACATAGGTAGGGGCCGTCAAAACAACATCGCTGGCATTGACCCTATTCGTCACGGTCTGCCAATCGATTTCTCCCAGCTCATAGCGCCACAGCCATTCAACCTGTACAGCTTCACCCACTTCAACCCAGGGGTAGCGAATTTGGGGAAGATTAAACGCGCCACCATTGCCTCCTATATAGGCAATCACAGGCTTTTGAATTTGGTGTTGGAGGCAGATTTGTCGTAATGGACTCCAATCCCACTGTTCCCGTCGCAGTAGGACAGTGTCTGAGCTGTCCGTTAGAAAGACTTTGGCTTGCACAGCTTGAAACTGGGCCTGAGGATCTCGCAATGTGGGGGTAATTAACACAAACAATTGAGTGCAAAAGACCACGCTGGCCGTCAAAGCCAATAGGCGAATTTGAGTCCATTGCAGAGTTGCCGCAATCACGGCTAGGCCAATCGCCAAAGGCAGTAGTGACGGTGATACCAGACGCAGGTTGTGATTAGTGGCAAAGAGCTGGGCTGTGAGTAGGGGTAATGAGCCCGCACAGCAAAGCCAGAGAGCAGTTTTTTGAGTCAGGTTCAGGTCAAGTCCCTGCTTGAGATAGCCCTTCAATAGCAGGTTCAACAGGATAGCCACGGCCAGGATAGCTAGAGCGGGGCCAGTTGCTGTCTGAACAAAAGCAATTAGCCACTTGGCCCAGGTTTCCAAGGAGGGAGACCCCATAGAATGCCGCACAAATTTGGTGCTGGAGCGAGTCGCATTGCCCAGGGAATACTGAGCATTCAGCAGCCACCAAGGAGCCGCTACAACCCCTGCTAGAGCCAAGGCTTTGAGTAGAAATTTCGGTTCTGGTCCGGTTACAACTCGGCGCCAACTCAATAGAAGCGCCAGCAAGATTACAGGACCGGCAATGAGAATAAAGGTTGGCTTGGCCCACGTACCTGCACCTAAAGCCAAACCTAGACCAATCCAGTTGCAAGGCGAAGTTTGCTGATGATTCCAATCCTGAAATAGGAAGAACAGCATCGCCGAAATTGCCAAGAATAGAGAGAACTCGGTGTAGAACCTCATGCTCGACAAAATGGCAATTGGGCAGAGCGCGAGCCACAGGCTAGCGAAAGCCCCGGCAGTCGGACCTGCTAACCGTTGAGCCGCAAGGTAAATCAAACCCAGGCTCAAAGCCCAGCCGCTAAGCGACACCAGACGAAGCAAGATTGGACTCACACCAGCCAACAGCGTGACCGGTAATGCCAACAGCCGATTCGCCGGAGGCCTGCCTCGGTCTGCACCCATAATCGACTTTGCTAACCCGTAGAGGCCGTCCTTCTGAAAGGAGCCAACATCTTCGTAAGCACGGTTGATGTAAGCTGCCTCATCCCAAGTTGTCGCGTAGGGATGGTTAAGCACCCAAAATAAACTGGCCAGCAGAACAACGCTAACGATCGAGACAGTGAGAACTAGCCAAAATCTCTGGGCAAAGGTCTTCGATAGAAGGTGCATCTAATAGCTCCGGTGCAGCGTTGCGTTGTTCCCCAGTTTCTATTCCAGTAGCTTGACTTCAGCGATCAGGCATTAAGGGTCTTTGGTCTTATCGGCTTCATTGGCTGTTCCCTGCCCACTTAGAACAGGACTAGTGCCGTTCAACGAGACAGTTTCAGCACTGTTTTCAGGCAAGTAAAGGATTTTGTGGGGCACCTCTGGAGACACTTCACTCGGTGGCTGAGCACCGCCACCGCCCCCACGCAGCCACAGCAGAATCAAGCCGCCCGTAATTAGCGCAGAAGCAAAACCCGAACCCATAAAGGCCAGAAGTGGATTGGGAGAACTGGGTGAACGCGACAGGCTTGGTTTCTCTAGCAGTTGAACCAGGGGATAAGAGGCGTACAGATCCGATTTACCCAGATCGAGCTGAGCCAGTGTCGAGGTAAAAACCGCTTCTGACACTTTCAAATTGCGTTGTAAATCCTCTAATCCAGGCTCCTGTCGCACTAGTTCGCTCAGTTTTTCTTCCTGGCGAGAAATTTGCTTGGCTAACTCATTAACCTGACTTGTAATGCCTTTTTGATCTGCTTGAGAGGCGATCAAATCCTTGTACAGAGTTTCACGGCCCTCGACTTCACCCGGCAAGCCCAATCTTTGCAGTGTTACTTCATCTACGGGTCGGCCTAATAGGGTACGGCCCCGCTTGAGCAGCGCCTCTCGCGTCGCCTCTTGTTTATCTTCTGCAATCAGTACGCCTGGATACTCGGTCCCCCATTTAGAACGCAGCACTGTTAGAGCTGCGCTGGTTTCAGCGTAATCTTTCAAATTTTGCTGAAACTGTCGATCTGACTGGAGGAGAAAAGCTTCTGAAGCCTGCTGAGGGGTCAGCCCTAGATCTTGCGACAAGCGCGCCAGACGGCTGCTGGACTGTTGCTGTTGTGCCACCAGCGCAATCCACTGTTTGCGCAACTCCTCAATGCCTTGCAGCAGGTTCTCAACTTGGTCAGCAGAGACCAAGCCAGACTTAGCTTTGTACGCCGATAATCGTTGTTGTTCACCCTCAAGTTTCTTGGCAGCTTCGCCAATCGCCCGTTGAACCCCGATTTCCCGTTGCTCTGCTTCATCCGAGCGCAGTTCGTTAAGACGCGCATTCAACGCTTCGTAATAAGCCAGAGACTTACGTTGAGCTTCTTCAGGACTGTCACCAGTCACGGAAAATTCAATCACCGAAGTGGAATCGACCAGCTCAATTCGAGGCTTATCTAAATCTCGGGGTTCGATTTTTAAAGATTTAGCAGCAAGCTCGCGAACCTCATCACTTGCAGCAATTGCCTTATAGTTGGCTTTCGGATCCAGAACCGAACCACCTGCATAGGCAGAATCAGCAGAGTAAGAAGCCTGTCCAATGCCGCCGATGTTGACACTGGAATTCGCCCCAGCGCCCGGCAAGATCAAAGACCAGTCACTGGTGTAAGCCTTAGGCGCAAGTTTTAGGTAAGCCAGTGTCAAACCCCAAATCAAAACATTAGCGCCGACGATTGCGATTAAATAGCGTGACGCACGGGGCAGGCTCAGTAGAGCTTTAGGCGGTGAGACTGGAATTGCTGAGCTGGAAATGTTCATAAGACAAGTTAAAACAGGCTTTGAGTGAACTGTGCTCTACGGACGCACCTGGTCAGAATTCAGCCATGTTTTCTCCCGGAAATCTTAGTCCTTTGCCATTCATCCAACAGCAGTTTGAAAAAGTAGAAGTCGTGCAAGTACCGTGGAGCAAGACGTTGCGGTTCTTGCATCATTCGGTGTAGCCACTCTAGACCTCGCTCGCGCATCCAAGCTGGGGCTCTGGGCTTTGTTCCCACCAAAAACTCAATACTCGCTCCAATCCCAACAGCTAACTTGGCTGAAGTTTGGCTACCATACTTAAAAATCCAGGTTTCTTGCTTAGGAAAGCCTAGACCCACTAACAGAATATCGATTGGCAGTTGATGTAAGGATTGGGCATGAGCAGCCGCAACTGAGCTCTGCACATCAAACATTTTTGGTGCGGCCCAAAGGGAAACTAAATTTATCCCAGGATGATGCTTTCGACAATAGGCTTTGAATTGATTGAGGAGCTCTGAGCTAGCCCCAATCACCGCAACATTGAATTGACGCTCCGAAGCACCAGCCAGCAACTGTGGCAACAAATCGGAGCCGGGAATCCGCGACCGCAGAGGATAGCCCAAGAGCGCTGATGCCCAAACCACCGGCATGCCATCTGGAAGACGCCAATAAGCACCGGCATAGTCCTGATTGAACTTGGAAGACTGATTCCTCAAATTCACAATGTGATCAACATTTGGGGTAACTACAACCCGCAGATGGTCACCTTGGCGAACCCACGAAAGCATCTCAGCAACGGCAGTTTGCAAATCGCCGTTATAAAAGCTCATGCCAAATAGCTGCTGGTTCCGAGCTTTTTCCTCAAGCATGCTAAAAGACATGGGGCAACCTGTACTAACAAATGAGCTAACACACCTACAACGGTGCAAACGAGTAGATCCGGTAGCAATTAGCCCGGCAGTAATCAGCCTGTTACTCGAATGTGCTTTGGGGCTTAACCCTTATTGGGTTTAAGCTTGCCCTCGAAATCTTACACAAGGGCTGAGCACTCAAGACAGCTAGCTTTCAGGTTCAGGCACAGGGTGAAACTCAGGTTAGTCACTTTCAGGATTGTGAGCCCTTTGCGGGAAATGCGCCCATCTCTTTAGGTAGATCAGGAGAAATATTAACCGCTTAAAGATAGGGATCTCAGCCAAACAGTTTGGGGGTTTAAATGAACGGGTTAGAAAAGTGGTGAAGACTTTGCATCTTAAAACATGCAGGCGGATGGCAGTTGTCTATATCGTTAAACACCGAGGTATAGATAGCTTTGTACGCCAGTTCGGACCACCAACCTTTAGCTTGATCCTTAATTTTTCTGAAACTTCACCGCTTTGTTAGCACTCTATGAAATTTCAGCGTCAAGCACAGAATAGCCACAAAAATAGAGTATAATCTCGCCCGTTTTTATGTGTGTTTAATTCGAGCTTATGTGTAGCCAGCATAACACGTAAGCAATTCTTTTAAGTCCCTTCCTCTGTCTAGAGATTGAATTTATTTAATTTGAATTCTGTCTAAAGGTAGAAGTAGAATCCCTGGCTTTGTATCGAGGTCTATAGCCTGTTTTTGACCAGCTTTCGTCACCTGCTGACCTTGGTCTGAGACGTGCTAACTTGCTCCCCTCTCCCCCACAAACTAGAACGCCTCTGGCTGCGCCCTCGGAGTGGGCTCAGGGAGTTATCTTTCAAAGGTGGGACTTTCTGACCCTGTCACGTATGCTATCGACTCTATTTCATGTCGCCCCGTCGCTGCCTCTAGCCTTTGAGTTCACCTCGCCTGGCCCTATTTTGGTACAGCTTGGTCCTTTCGCTATTCGCTGGTACGGCCTACTGATTGCCAGTGCTTTGTTACTGGGCACATTCCTAGCCCAAAATCTTGCTAAGCGCAGTGGGGTCAATCCCGAGTTGATCGGGGACTTAGCGATCTGGCTTGTAGCTGGGGCTATTCCCGCTGCGCGAGCCTACTATGTGCTATTTCAGTGGAGCTACTATCGCGACCATCCCTCAGAGATTCTGGCGATCTGGCAGGGCGGCATTGCCATCCACGGTGCCATCATCGGCGGCAGCTTGGCGGCCATTCTCTTTGCCCGACGTAACGGCGTGTCTTTTTGGCAGCTGGCGGATCTGGTTGTACCGGCGCTGATTCTGGGCCAGGCAATTGGCCGTTGGGGAAACTTCTTCAACTCCGAAGCATTTGGTGTCCCTACTGATCTGCCCTGGAAGCTATTCATCCCCCCCGACCGTCGCCCTCCCACGCTGGAAGCCTTCAGCTATTTTCACCCGACCTTTTTATACGAGTCGCTCTGGAATCTGGGAGTTCTGAGCTTACTGCTCTGGCTATTTTTTAGGGGCAATTCGAAGCGCGGCACCCTAACGATGGTGTACCTGATTGCCTACAGCTTGGGCCGCGTTTGGATCGAAGGTTTGCGTATCGATAGCTTGATGCTCGGCCCATTACGCATTGCCCAGTTGGTTAGCCTCAGTGGGGTTCTGCTAGGTAGCTTGGGCCTAGTCTGGCTCTACGTTCTGAAGCGGCCTCTACCCGACACCGTACCTAACGAGGCAGCTAGCCCGGAGAGTGCCGCTGTCAGCAACGATGGCTAGAGAATGGCTAGATATACAGCTCAGTAGATTAGCCCGCCAACTGAGACCGCAAATGGATTTGTTAATGGGTCTCAAGTGAGAGCTTTTAATAGGTGCGCCACTTAATCGAGCAGCCAACTGCCTCTTCCACTGACGCTGTAACGGCTGCACCTGCTAGAACCTGGTCAAGCGCCTGACGTAGTTGAAGCGTGACAGTCGGGTCGGTGTCTTGCAAGTCGTTGAGGAGCCGACCGTGGTAACGCAGGATGCCCTCGGAGTCGATGACAAAGGCTTCGGGGGTTTTCTGAGCGCTAAAGGAACGGGCTACATCCTGAGTGACATCACGCAGGTAGGGCAAAGTCAGGCCCTGCTCCTGGGCAAAGACCTTCATCTTGTCAAAGCTGTCTTCTGGAAACGCCTCGGCATCGTTAGGGTTGATGCCTACAACCACTACCCCTTGGTCCTGGTAATCTGCTTGCAAGCGCTTGATCCGTTCTAAAGAAGCTCGCACAAAGGGACAGTGGTTACAGATAAAAACCACCACCACCGCCCGTGTCTGCTCTAGGTAGCGCCTGAGGTGATGTACCTGCCCATCCACACCAGGGAGTTCAAAGTCTGGGGCGTAGGAGCCGAGAGAAGGACGGGTAGCAGTCATGGACGTTCCTTACGAAAGGGTGATACTAAAGCTATCTTTCTCATTAAATCAACGGCTGTCCGAAAATCCAGCCAGAATCGCGGCATGATGATGAGGATTGGCATTAATCCTCGTCGATCAATTGCATTGGGAACGGCAGTGGCAGCGGCGATAGCAACAGTGGTATGAGACTGGGTCGACGGGCATTTCTAGAACGGGTGCTCTCAGCCCTGGCTGGTATCGCTTGTAGCCAAGCGTTAAGTCTGCGCTACGCTCAGGTTTTAGCCCAACCCACCCAGCGCAAGTTGGCGCTCCTAGTGGGAATTAACCAGTATCGCGCTGCTGGGTCAGACAGTGGGCCACTACTGGGATGCCTGACCGACGTTGCCCTGCAGCGAGAACTACTGATTCACCGCTTTGGTTTTGCATCCAGCGACATTTTGACCCTCACGGATCAGCAGGCCAGCCGCACTGCCGTTGAGGCTGCTTTTCGCCAGCATCTGATCGGGCAGGCTCAGCCAGGTGATGTGGTCGTCTTTCACTTCAGCGGCTATGGCTCGCGCCTAAAGGCACCCACTACAGCCTCAAACACGGTCCCTAGCGCAGCGCCAAACACAGCCTCTGAAGCTCAAAGTGCTCAAACAGATAAAGCCGGGCAGGAAACGCTTGTGCTCGCGGATCCCGTTGTTCTAGACGACAGCGCGGAGGCCGACCTGCCAGCCGATACGCTGCTGCTGCTGCTACGGTCACTGGCGACTGATCAAGTCACTACTGTGTTAGATACTTGCTACACCGATCCTGTTGGCGGCCTGCTAAGCGGTGCCCTGCTCGGACAATTGCGCGTGCGTTCCCGCCCAGGCCGACGCCTTGCTCTACCCGCATCCGAGCTAGATTTGCAAGCCCAACTGCAAGCCTCATTGGGCCTGGAAGCAAATCAATTGGCAGTTCAGCGACGAGCAGGACAGGTGCCTGGCGTTGTGCTCAGTGCTGCTTCCCCCAGCGCTCTAGCTTTGGACGGTCTGTGGCAAGGCTACAGTGCTGGGCTATTCACCCGCAGCTTGACTCAGCAGCTCTGGCAGATGACCCCTGCGACCACCCTGCGAATCGTGCTCAGCCACAGTAAGGCAATGGCTCGCAGTCAGTCACAGCAGGAACAACCCCAGTTGCAAGGTCAGAAAAGCAGCCAGTCCGCCCTAGCGGCTTACTTTAGCCCGCCTACTCAGAACCCGATAGGCGCAGGAGCAGTCATTGCAGTCGAGGACGGGGGGCGAGGAGGCCAACTTTGGCTGGGTGGGCTACCGCCAGCTGTGCTCGAAGCCTACGCACCGGGTTCAGTTTTGACTGTTGCTGGCACAAGCCCAGATGTGCTTCCGCGCCCCGACCCTCTACAAGTGCAAGTACGGGCTCGTAATGGTCTCAGTGCTCAGGTCAGAGTGTTAGAGGTTGGGGCCAACGAGTCGAGCAGTTCGCTTCAGGACAAGTCACTTCAGGTCGGTCAGCACTTGCACGAGCAGGTACGAGTCCTGCCGCGAAACCTGAATCTAGTAGTGGCCCTCGATCCAGCCTTGTCCCGCATTGAGCGAGTTGATGCAACTAGTGCGCTCTCGACCTTGGCTCAAGTGCAGGCGGTCCAGGCTGGGGAGCAGGCAGCAGACTGTCTATTTAGCCAATTAAGAGCAGCAGACCAGGCAGCTCTGACAACCCGCTCAATGACTGGCCCAGACCTGCCCACTGTTGGCAGCTACGGCCTCTTTTCCCTGGGGCGCGATCCCATCCCGGAGTCCTTTGGCGAGAGTGGGGAATCAGTTGGCAGCGCTATCCGTCGTTTGGGTCACCGTCTTCAAAATCTGCTAGCCCTGAAGTTGTTGCGTCTGCTCAACAATGGCAACTCCTCTCAGATGGAGGTGGCTGCTACGCTCGCTTTAGCAGATCCAGGACGGGCAGGGGAGTCAGGTTCTGTGCCCCGTCAGTTAGCGGGACGAAGCACTCGCCCCTGGGATCAGACAGAGCAATTGCAGGCATCTAAAGCTGGACTACCTACAGCTGGACTGCCCGCAGCTGGGCTATTGGAGCTGCCTGTGGGCTCGTCTTTGAAAATGCAGCTAAGCAACCACGATAATCAGCCACTCTATGGCTGCATTGTGGCCCTCTCTCCCAATAGCAAAGGCAGTATCCGCTTTCCAACCTCAGTTGATCCAGGGACTGAGGCAGACAACCAGAAGGATTGGGGACTGCTAGCCTCCCAAGGTTCGCGCACCGTACCTCACGCAACTGAGCCGATCCCCTGGATCGTGCGTGAGCCCCGAGGCTTGGTGGAAGTGGCGGTGATCTTCAGTCGGGCTCCCTTTAAACAGGTGCGCCAGAACCTGGGGCAGGCGGCCCGTCAGACTGGCGCAGCTCAGACAGTAGCCCAGGAAATGCTGACATTGCGCAATCCCCTGTCGCTGATGCGAGGACTGCTTCTAGACTTGGAGCAGGCCAGCCCTCGACCCTCTGGCCTCGCTGACGACTTACTGGCTCTAGATGTGAATCATTGGGCTGGCTTGATGTTCACAACTCAGATCGTTTGAGCCCTCAGTTCTGCAACTCCAGTTCTATACCCACAGTTCTGCAACCACAGCTCTGCAACTATAAATTGCAAGCCAATGGGCTTGAGCTAATGGATTCGAGACAATAAGTTCGAGCTAGTCGCTTTGAATCAATGGTTTAATCTGTGGTTTGAAGCTTGTGTGAGCAAGTTCAAAAAAAACTGAGTTCACTCAGCGCTACTGAATAGATAAGATGTGAGTTAATGCGAGTTTGATGTAGTTCTGTTTAGATTCGCAAGGTAGTATTGCTATGCCAACCGCCACTCCCGCCCGGACTGCACCCGAGAAAGCAACCGGGCAGCAGGTTGTTCGCAAGACTTATCCCAATTACAAAGTCATCGTTCTCAACGACGACTTCAATACCTTTCAGCATGTCCAGTCTTGCCTGGTGAAATACATTCCCTGCATGACACCAGACCAAGCCTGGCAGTTGACCAACCAAGTTCACTTTGAAGGACTGGCAACCGTTTGGGTCGGCCCCCAGGAGCAGGCCGAACTCTACCATGAGCAACTCAAGCGAGCAGGGCTAACCATGGCCCCTGTGGAGCCAGCTTAAGCGCGGGCCAAACCCTCAGCGCGGGCGGCGCGTTGCACGGCAGCAGCCACAGCTTGCACAACTCGCTTGTCAAATACTGAGGGAATGATGTAGTCGGGGGCTAGCTCGGTTGCCGAGACTAGGGAAGCAATGGCCTGAGCTGCTTCTAGGTTCATGGTTGTGGTGATCTCTGGGCTACGGCTGTCTAGAGCGCCCCGGAATACGCCCGGAAAAGCCAACACATTGTTAATTTGGTTGGCGTAATCGCTGCGTCCAGTCGCGATCACTGCGACATCTTCCTCGATCAGCTCGGGCTGAATCTCGGGCACGGGGTTTGCCATGGCGAAGACGATGGGTTGCTTTGCCATTGAGTGCACCATTTCTGGCTTAACAACGTTAGCGACGCTGACGCCCAAGAACACATCTGCACCTCGCATAGCATCAGCCAGGTTCCCTGACTCCGAGGCCGAAAACTCCCGCTTCTGGTCGGTGAGGTCAGTACGATTGGCGGAGATGATGCCGCGCGAGTCACACAATAGAATCTCATCTGCGCCCGCTTTACGCAGCAGACGAGCAATGGCTACGCCTGCTGCCCCTGCACCATTGACGACAATGCGGCTCTTCGCCATTTTTTTGTCAACAAGATTCAGGGAGTTGATCAGAGCGGCCAGGGTGACGATGGCGGTGCCATGCTGGTCGTCGTGGAAGACTGGAATGTCTAGCTCTCGACGCAGACGCTCCTCTACTTCAAAGCAACGGGGAGCACTGATATCCTCCAGGTTGACCCCACCGAAGACGGGCTCTAGGTTCTTGACTGTCTCAACGATGGCATCAGTGTCCTGAGTAGCCAGACAGATTGGAAAGGCATCAATGCCAGCAAATTCTTTGAACAGCATGGCCTTGCCCTCCATCACCGGCAGGGCAGCTTCGGGTCCAATATTACCCAGCCCCAACACAGCACTGCCATCGGTGACAATCGCAACCGTGTTGCTCTTGATCGTCAGGGTATGCACCAGCTCTGGCTTGTTGGCGATAGCGGTACAGATGCGACCGACACCGGGGGTGTAGGCCATCGCCAAATCGTCGCGCGAGTTGAGGGGCTGCTTACTGTGGATCGAGATCTTGCCGCCTCGGTGCAGATTGAAGGTGCGGTCGTAAACGTCTAGAAAGCGGATCTCGGGCAGTTGTTTGATGGCCTCAATGATCGCGTCAGCATGATCTGTACTCGCTGCATCCACTGTGATATCTCGTACAGAGATCTTGCGCGTCTGCTCGATCAGGTCAATCTGGCCGAGACTACCGCCCAGTTCAGCAATTGCACGGGTAATAGAAGCCATCATGCCAGCACGGTTCGGCACCTGACAGCGGATCGTGAGGCTAAAACTGGAATTGGGCGTAAGCTGTACCATGCCTGGGAAAACCCTCGGGTTAAGTTGCCGTCAATTTAGTGCAGAGGTCAGGCTTGCCATTGTATCTGTTGACGCCATTCACACCGAAAGCCCTGCGCAGATTCTTCTCACAATCTTGATTGGGCAAGCTGAGCTTCAAGCAGATCGGCCCAGGCTTGGGCAATTTTGTAACAGAAGTGCTGGGACGCTTCAGTGTGTATCTGGAGCTGATCAATCACTTGGCCCAGAAAGTCAGGATAGTTCTGCGCGAGGAACGCCTGCTCAGCTTGAACCCAGTTTTGTACTAACTCAGCAGTCACTTCAAAGTGAAACTGAAACCCATAAATGTGCTTGCCGATGCGGTAAACCTGGTTTTGGCAGGTGGCACTGGTCATGAGTAGCGTAGCGGCATGGGGCAAATCAAAGGTGTCAAAATGCCACTGCATTAAGCATTGCTCAGGAGCTAATCCTTGCAGCAATGGATCTGTACTGGCGGCTGTGGTGGCAACCACAGGCGTAAAACCTAGTTCAAAAAGATCATGGCGGTAGACTCGTTGGCCAAAGGCTCTAGCAATTAATTGAGCACCCAAGCAAATGCCCAGGACAGGCTGGTTGTGCTGATCAAATTGCTGAATCAGCTCTACTGTCTGTTTGAGGTGAGGATAGTTGGCATCTTCCTCAGCATTCATGGGACCGCCCATAACAATGAGACCTGCAAAGCCCTCACTGCTCAGGGGAACTGGATCACCTTGAGTTGGAATCACGATTTTGAGCTGAGCACCTCGGGCTACTAAACACTCTCCTAGCAGGGCCGGTGGATCAGAGGCAACATGTTGAATCACTAAAATGTTCATTGGCGATATCCATCAGCGCTCGTAGTATACGCTACCGAAATCAGCCAGCAAGAGCTAGCAAAAGCTATTCCATAAGTCATTATGCAAAACAATAGCGCAAGCCCAACTCAACCCATTTATTTGCCATTTGCCGACTGCCCATCTACCAATGGGCAGTGGCAAAGCCGCATGAGTCTTCTGCCACTCGACCTATCATCTTGGATTGAGATTGATGAGCATTTTGCGGCAGAATTAGAGCTAAAGAACCAGCTCTTGCAGCAGCGTCATTCAGAAGTTTTTGCGAGTTTAGCAGACAGTGAGTTCGGCCAGAGAGAAGCTCTAGACCTGCTGTTGCAGCATCTGCTTCAAACCTTTCCTCAACACTACAGTTGCAAGGGACCAATCATCGAGAACCATCTGGCAGGCCAAACCTGGCAACGCGAAGCGTTTGCAGCTGCGCCTCTGGATTTAGCTGGACGTTTAGTGCAAGAGGATCTCTGCTTGATGCAACCTAGTCCGCAGGGTTACGTTCTAGCGGCGGCATCAGTTTGCTTTCCCTCGCGTTGGTTGCTGCGTGAAAAGTTGGGCCGACCCATGAGTCAAATCCATCAGCCAGTTCCAGCCTATCCAGAGCAATTGGAGCGACCTGTTGATCGTTTTTTTAATTATTTCAAAATCGACAAACCAGTTTGGCGTTTGAATTGGAGCGTCACTGATTCTCCCGAGCTTTTTCTATTGCCCCGTCAGAATCAGTCGCCTGTGGACTCCCAGGCCAATTCGCAGATTAATGCTACGAACGCAGGAGAAAATCTTTGGATCCGAGTGGAACGTCAAACCCTGCGACGTCTGCCCCAGACTGGCAACATTCTGTTTACGATTCGCACTTATGTCCAGCCCCTTAAGCGGCTAGAAGCAAAGCCCAAAGCAGCCCAAAATCTCGCAGCCATTATTCAGCAATTGCCAATCAATATGCAGCGTTACAAAGGCATCACACCGATTCGTGAGGCATTGCTGGGTTATTTAGCCCAAATTAAAACTAGCAATTGAAGCAATTAAATTGATTCCAGCGGCTTGAGCCGGAACTGGCCTATATGTTCCTCACCTTGGCGTGCCGGTATAGAGTTCAGGTTAGGAGTAAGACTCAAAATTTCAAAATCGGCCCGGAAGTATTGCTGAATCTCTTCAGACGTCACGCCAAAGGGAGGACCACCTGGTCGTTGGTGTGTAAAAAACAAACCCAGCAGTTCACCTTGAGGCCGCAGCAGAGTGCGCACTAAGCGAACATAGTCGGGTCGTTTTTCGGGGGCAATAGCGCAGAAGCAAGTGTGTTCGACAACATAGTCAAACTGATTTTCAAACTCGGGGATCAGCTCAAAAATATCGCGCTGCAAAAACTGAGCAGAACTTCCAGCTGCCTGCGCTAAGGCTGTGGCCGCAGCAATGGCAGAGGGGGCAAAGTCAAAACCAACAACCTCAAAGCCTTGGTCTGCGAACAGCAGAGCATCGTAGCCCCGCCCACAACCGAGCACCGCAGCTCGACCGGGTTTAGGTTTGGCAGCCTGTAATAGCTCCACTAACGGCGGTGCAGCTTGACCTAAATCCCAGCGGAGCGTGCCTTGCTGATAGTACGGCTCCCAAAAAGTTGCTTCCTCGACAGACAAGACAGTAACCCTATAAAGTTCTCAAAAGCCTTTTCTAAATCATTTTCTAGATCGATTGTCGCCGCAAGAACGGCAGTAGCACCTCAGAGACTTTTTCATGCCAGTCTTCTTGAGGATAGTGCCCGACTTCTTCTAGTTTGGCCAATTCAGCATTTTGGAGCAGGCTGGCAGATTGCTCCGCCATACTGAGCGGCAACCAGGGGTCTGCCAAGCCCCAGATCAGCAGTGTGGGATGCTGCCATTGCGCAAAGCCAGTTTCAATTTCGGCAGTTGCTTTTGGCAGTTGTAGATTGCGTACGGTTGCCAGCAACGAGCGACCCGCTGCTGAACTTTTGAGAAAGGGGCGACGATAAACATCTAGATCTGTCGCGGCGACCTGGTACTTGCCACCCCCCTCTAGGGTCCGGTCCACCAACAGCGGATCTTGGGTCAGCATCTCTCCGGCCAGAGGCAAAGCCAACTGTTGAATTCGCCAGGGCAGTTTGGTGCTGCTGCTTAGAGGTGCGTTGCAAATGGCTAAACGCTCAATCTGCTCAGGATGACGCAAGGCATACTGCAAGCCCACGGAGCCGAGAAATCCCTGAAGGACCAGCGAAAACTGTTCGATCTCTAGAGCTTCGAGTAACCCGCCTAGGGCAGTGATGAAGCTATCGGGGGTGTAGGCAAAGTCTCGTCGGTCCGGTTTGGCTGAAAGACCAAAACCAATCCAGTCTGGTGCAATCGCTCGAAAGCCTTGCTCTGCTAAGGCAGGCAAGATGTGCCGCCAGCCGTAGCTCAGCGAGGGCAGGCCGTGCAGTAGCAAAACTGGGGGTCGGTCTAAGGGGTTATTCGGCTTGGCTTCTCGATAAAACCACTCCAGCGCACCGACCTGAATCGAGCGCTCCTCTACTACTGCCATTGCTACTTCGCCTTGCGTCCAGTGGTTTGAGCTTACCGCCCTCTGGATCCCCAGCCAAGTATTAATAAGTATTAGTGCCCAAGTATTAATGCCAGCCAGGCAGCTAGCTCGCTAAGGCCAGTGCCCAGCCAATACCCGTGACCAAGTAGTAACTGCCCATCAGCACCAGTGCCACACTACCGAAGCGAAGAATGGCCTCAGAGTAGTTCAACAAAATACGCGTCTGCTTGAGCAAGCCTGCAAACAAACTGGCTAGAAAAATCACGGCGGTGTAACCCAGCGCGTAGCTCACCATCGCTAGGGTGCTTTGCATGGGAGAGCCAGTGGCCGCAGCAGCCGCTAAAACCGAAAACAGCACTGGACTGGTGCAAGGCGAACTCACCAGTGCGAAGGTTAGCCCCACACCATAAGGTCCCGCTAGGGATGCGCCAGTCGGGGTTGGTGGCAGGGGCAAGCGCACCAGACCAGCCAAGCTCAAGCCCATCAGCAGAACGATCAGACCCACGGCGATTTGAATGTAGCCTCGAAACTGTACCAGGACTAAACCAGCCAGAGACGAGAACAGGCCGAACAGGCTCAGCACCGTCACCACACCCAGCACAAAAGCGCCAGCTTTCAGGAAGGCGTCCCAACGGGAGCTGATCTCACGAGTACCGATATAGCTAAGGTTAACTGGCAACAGCGACAAGATGCAGGGCGAAAGGCTAGCAATTAAACCACCGCCAAAGGCCAGAGGAATCAAGACCAACGGGTTCTGGTTTGTCTGCTGTCCTAGCCAGGGTTGATAGCTGTCTTCTAGGGCGAAGACCAGAGCCTCAACGGCGTGGGGAATCGCTCCGTTTTGAACTCGCCCTGCCAGCATCAGCAGCCAGGCCGTTAGCCCACAGAGCAGCGCTGGCAGCAGAAACTTCGAGCCGATCTGCTGGGCCAGTTTGAGCGAGAACGGTTTCGGAGCGAGCCGTTTAGTGCGGGTCATAGGGTTCCAAGGGCATCACACCGGAGGCAGGGGGCAGTCAGTTGTCTCCGGTGTCCAGTGGTCTGTTATCTGTCTGCTATCTAGGAATGAGTGGGAGCAGGGGTCAGGGCTCTCAGTGGTCAAAGTCGCGTGGCCCTTGATAACCAGACAAATTGGCAAGCTCTTCTAGCGAACGCAAGCCTGGATAAATCTGGCCCTGAATCTCCCAGGTTGGATAGCTGCTCACACCTGCTTTGACGCAGAGGTTGGGCTGCGCATTTTGCCCCTGGGGATCGCACTCAACGTAGCTGATTTGAGCCACCGCTTCTGTGCCCAATAACTCTTTCTGCCGCTGACAATAGGGACACCAGAAAGTGCCGTACATTTTGGCACCCATCTGTTTGAGGTGAGTTGCTAAAGCCACCTTGGGCGCTGCTACTGCTAGGGTTGGCGTGCTGGTTGCAGCTGGGGAAACCATGGGTGTAGGTGCGACCGATGGCTCAAGGGGTGGCGGCGCAACCGGCGGTACGGCTTTGACCGGGTTAGCCGGAGGCTCCATTTGCAAAACAATTCGAGGCGCAGAACGGACAGCAGGACGGCTGGCAGTTTGAGCGCGTTGGGGAGTGGCGGGGGGATTAGCTCTGGTCTGAACTGGTTTAGTCTGGCTTTCAGCTCTAAAATGACCAGAGGTTTGACCAGCCGTTTGACTAGCTGTTTGACTGGCCGTTCGACCAGAGCCAGCAATGGCAGCTGCGCCAATGTCGGGGTCCTCTGTTGGCTGAGGAGATAAGCTCGGTTCTGCCACAGGAGGCAAGCTAGCCTGAGCAGTAGCTTGTGGCGTAACTCTCGAGGCAATGGGAGTGGTGGCGACTGGCACAGGGACAGTAGCCGGAGCGAGCGTAGCCTGAGGAGGCTCGTTAGCGGAACAAGCTCCTAGCAATACCAAAAGGGCCAGAGTGCTTGACCACCCGGTTGGCTTGCCTGGAATCTGCCAGGGGCGATGCTTCACGAGGAGTGCCTAGGCGATGGGGATTGATGACGAGATTACCCCTATCGCCGTAGACTTTACCACCCCTCGGGCGTCATTTTTGTCAATCTACACAATGGTAGAAATACTTCTGCACAGTTGCTCAGTCCGAAAGCCGGGGGTTGAGTGGCTTCAGAAACAGAAAGAAAACGAAGAATAAGCTAGAAACAAACAGCAAAGCTAAGGTTTGAGCCGACGGCCAGCTCAGGACAGCAAAAATCCGGTCAGAAATGCCGAACACGAAGCCAGAGACGCCAGTCCACCAGAACCCGGTACGGATAGTATGAAGCTCTTTTGACATAACGTCACAAAAGTTAAAGCTATTAGGTCGATGATAGCTAAAGCAAAAAAGAAGCTGCCTACGTACGCAGGTAGAGAAGACCGTCCGTTCGTCTCTCGTAGGGTACAGGCGCTTCGGCTCTGGCTCAGCGTGGGCCAGGAGGTTCAGTAAGGGCAGTGCCTTGTGTCTGCCTGGCAAGACTTGAGGCAACACCTTGAGGCAACCCAGGGGTTTGCCTATATAAACATCAGACTTCCAAGGGCAAGGTCAAACTTTGGCTCTGGTTCTTGATTTCTGCTGCCAGGTGCGATGTGTTTTTTGCCAATCCGGCGATATAACGCCGCTTGGGAGGGGATCTGCCTCCCAGGCGACTAACTCCCAAACTGACCGGCAGTCTGGAAGCTGAGCGAATTTTACTCAGCCCCAGGCTTCACCACAACGGCACGGGGGGCTTTGCCGAAGGATGGGGACGCTTCATAACCGTCCCCTAAAAACCATGACTCAAGCTCTTTAGGAGTGTGCATAATCATGCGCCCAGTTTTTGTTGCCAAAAATCGGGAGGTTCAACTCCCATGAACCCAGTTGACGGACCCAGTTTCAGCGAGAGCGACTTTGAAATTCTGGTCATCCTGGTCGAGCGCTACACCTTGTCTACGGTGATTGCTGCGCTCAGCCGCATCTGCCTGCGCTGGGCAGAACGCACGGAGATCATGGTGCAAGGTCGAGACGCGATTAGAGAATGGCGCAAAGACGCTGGCACCCTGACCAAAGCGCTAATCCAGCTTCACCACTAAACTGCTCAGCCAGCACCACTCACAGAGAGTTCCCCAGCTCTTTGAGTTGGGGGCTCCACTCCTCTTTTGAGTCCCCAACTGGCTACAGCCTCAGTTCAAGGGACAAATTTGTCGTTCAAAGCAACGCTGGTCTCACTCTGGACCCCAGCAGTCTCACTTTGAACCGCTTTTGATGAGACTAGACAGACTCCAAACACCAATAGTCTCGGTACCTAGCAGACCCCGCTAACGCTGCGGCACGGGAATCCCTTGAGTAACCAGGGGCAAATACGCCAAAGACTCCAGAATCTTGCGTCCATAAGCTTTGCTCAACAGACGAGGATCCAGAATCGCCACCACACCCTTGTCACTGCCCGACCGGATCAGCCGCCCACTGCCCTGACGTAGACGCAAAATCGCACTGGGCAGCGCCAACTCGCTAAACCATTGGTCACCGGCCCGCTCGCATAGCGCTGTCCAAACTGGATCGCCAGGAGACTCGAAGGGAATGCGGTTGATTACCACCGCCGAGAGACCAGAAATACTCACACCCTCCCAAAAAGAGCCTGTACCCAGCAGAATGCCCTGCTCGGTATGCCGCAGCCAGTCAGTGAGCAAAGCAATACTCATCTGGCCCTGGGCGCGGATCTCCACTGGCAGCCGCCCCGACAGCCAAGCCTGAGCCTCCTGCATCGCAGCATAGGCCGTGAACAGACATAACATCCGGCCCCCAATGCGTTCATAGAGTCTCTGGATCGACTCTAAGCTGGCCTGGGTGTAGTCAGGTTGGTTGGGTAGGGGCAAGCGAGTGGGGATGTATAGACGAGCTTGCTTGGTGTAGTCGAAAGGACTGGCATAAAGCTCGCTGGCCGTTTCTGGCGGTAGCCCCACCTGCGCCAGAAAAAAGCCAAAGGGCTGCTCTCCAGGCACGGCTAAAGTGGCGCTCATCCCAATTGGTGGAAAATCCTGCCAGATGCCTCGACGCAACAGTTCCCCGGTATCCAGCGGCGCACTCACGAGATAGCCAGTGGGATCCAGATAATGGCAAAAATCGGTGCGATTGCGATGCAGCCTTAGGTGCTCGGCAGTGGTAATCAGAGCACTGCTGACCCGAT
Organism: Leptolyngbya sp. FACHB-261; assembly: GCF_014696065.1. Lineage (NCBI taxonomy): Bacteria > Bacillati > Cyanobacteriota > Cyanophyceae > Leptolyngbyales > Leptolyngbyaceae > Leptolyngbya > Leptolyngbya sp. FACHB-261. The sequence continues at coordinate 243,667 of NZ_JACJPL010000027.1, forward strand.
CGAACAGTGTCTCAAACGCGGCAACTTGGGACTGAGCGTCAGCCGCTGCGCCATCGTCCGCAGCTTCCAGGGCTTTGTCGAGTTGAACCTTGAGGTCGCGCAGATGACCACCACCCAACGACAGCACCTTATCGCGCAAGCTCTCGGTAATGCTCAATAAAGGTTCAACTTCTGAGGGGAACTGCCGCAGCAGTTGTGGCGCTTTAAGCTCTGCCAATCCCAGGATTTTGTAGAAGGATTCAATGCTGTCTTCAAAACTCTTGAGTAGTTTGAGCAGCTCAGCATTCTGACCCAGCGTCGTGTCTTTGAGCAGAGCTTGCTGCAGGCGGCGGGTTCGATGAGGCCCCAACTTTCGGGCAAGTTGATCGCGAGCAATGGTAGGCAAGTGATGCATTTCATCCACGATCAGCCGGTGGTAGCTCGGGATCACGGAGCCGCCCGCTACTAAGCGATCGACCACCAACAGATGATGAGTAGCAATGAGAATGTCTGCCTGCTCCGCTTCATGACGAGCCTGGTAGTAGAAACAGCTGTCGTGGTGGGGACAGAGGCGGCGAAAGCAGTCTTCACGGTCGGAACGGACATTGGCCCACATGTCCTCGGGCATTGCGAAAGTCCACTCATCGCGATCTCCTCGAACCGAGGCTTGCTGCCACTCGTCGAGACGGCTTAGAGCTGCCAATTTCTCCGATTCGAAGAAAGTGGCAAACTCGTTCTGCACAGCCTGCAAGCGTCGCTTCGAAAGATAGTTCTGCCGTCCCTTGACCAAGACCACCCGCAGATCGCTGACCAGGCCATGCCGCTGCGCCACGGGTTCCACTGCGGCACGGACGACGGGCACATCTTTGTTTAGGTACTGAGCCAGCAGGGCCAGGGTGCCGGTGCCCACAAACACCCGGAAGCTCTTTTGATTCCGAGCCAGGGAACGTTCGCGCAAGGCCCACAATCCGGCCGGGATCAGAGCCGCCAGACTTTTGCCCGTGCCCGTACCGGCCTCCGCCACCAAAGGTCGGTCTTGCTCTAAGCTCTGGGCAATGCGCAAAGCCAGGTCGAGCTGGGCAGTTCGGGGCTCGTAGTCCGGCAGAATAGCCGCCAACTCGGCAAACGCCTCACGCACCAGTTCCTCTAAATCGGGAACTGAGTCCGGTGGGGTATAGGTTCGTTCGCGTTCACGCTGGCGGGCCATTCCCCCATACTATGGGCTACAACTGGGTCTAAACGCTTTACAACGACCCTGTGTCTGGCCTTCATGTCTGAGCCCCAGTTTGATCCCCAGTCTAAACTTGAGTCTGAGGTTGCCAATCCCTGGTCCCACAAACCCTGGTGGTGCCAGCCTTGGTCAATTGCGCTCACGGGCTGTGCCCTGATTGCTGGGGCCTGGTCTCTATTCGGTACGCGCTGGCCCTGGGTGTTGCTATCCGCAGGGGCGTCCACTCCCGTTTTAGTGTGGATGGGATTCTTCCTGTTAGTCTGGCCGCGCTTAATGCGGTCTAGCAATGGCTTGAACGATGAACTGTAGGTTCATGAGCCTTGTCCCTACTCGTTCATATTCCTGTAGGTTGCCACTGCCGAAGGCGAAATCTGGTTGAGGTAACGAAAAATCCAGTATTTGAAAATGGCATCTAGAATCACGGGAAAAGTAGCGATAAATAGATAAATAAAATCTCGGTTCTCCGGCAAACCGAAATGGTGCAAAGTTGATTCTAGTAAGACTTCCCAGCCGTGGGTGGAGTGAAAGCCAACAAAGATATCTGTAAACAAAATAATTAGAAAGGCTTTAGCACTGTCACTCAAGCCATAGACCACATCATCCATGAAAGATTTGAGGGCTACAATCCCTCGTCTACTCGTGACTAGCACCGTGGCAAAAGCTCCAGCTGCTAGCAAATCCGAAAAGATATTTGTGAGCCCTTGTGTTCTGACTGCGTTATATTCTTCTGCAATCTCAACGGCTTTTCCCCTCACTCGTGCTTCCATTTCTTCAGAAGACAGTTCAGGAGTCTCGTTAATGAGGAATTGAAACCTCAGTCTCCTTTCAAAGTGCTCTAGTTCATCTAAAGTCTCCTCTTCCAAATCAAGATTGTGCGGAACCTCTAGCCTTTCTGTATCAGCAAAGTGGTTGATGATGGGCCCAACCAGAAAATTCTTAGAGAGTTGCTGGGTCAGCAACGGCACAATCAAGAGCAGTGCCAGCAGCCGGAGGGCAACAGTGGTCCTAGCCCGGGAGAGCCGAAAGTCTCTAACCACTTCCTCTTCAGAACGGGGATCAAGCTCCCGACGGAAACGATTAGCAGTCCTAAAAATTGATCGGGGCAGAAAACTAGTTTTACCAGAGTTAATCTTCGTGTTCGTATCAGCACTGGCTGTTGAGGAAGCTGTTGAGGGAATTGGTTTTCTCTCAACCTTTTCGATGGGTATCGGCTCCGCCTTGACCAAACTCGAATTCTTAGGCACTACCGCTGGCTTGGCAGCATAACGAGCCAGAACTTTATCGACAAACCTTAGTCTCTGTAAAACGGTGTTGGGCTCGGCTCTGACCTCCAGTATTTGTTGGTCAGCTCCGGTCGAAATTTGAGTTTCACCAATCTGAGTCGTGCTTTGTCCTGTCGCTTCAACAATGGAATTACTGGCTTTAAACTCCGTCAGTCCTAACTTGACAGTCCTTAAATTCTTGCGCAGTTCCGCCTGAAAATAGGCAGTCACACTGTCGCCAGAATCAGCGTGGACAGGAATTTTATTGCCATCAAAGTGTTCATCTTCAATTTTTTTAATTACCAGAGCTGCATGGTAGGCTCGCTCCAAGGACCGTTCAGGAGTTCCCAGCAGCCACTGATTGGCAAAGCGAAGATACTTCTCAACTCTTGCGAAGATTCTCATAGCAAAAACTTTGAGGGCAATTCGATCATGACAGTTCAGCCCTGGTTTTAACGTTCAGGAGCTTCAATCAAGCAAAAAATATGAGCGTTTTTTGACGTTTAAACAGTTCTTGCACCCAAACTTTGAGACAGATCAACAAAGGTTGATTTGGCATATGTCGTCCCGACGCACACAGAGGTTCTATACAGAGGACGATAAAATGCCTACGCAGTTCAAGTAAGCGCCTTTTTTCTTGGGATCAGCCTATGCACATCGTCGTTCTGGTCCTAGTTGAGGTTCTGATTGTGATCAGTCTATCGCGGCTGGTCGGTTTGGCGTTCCGCTGGATTCGTCAGCCTCTAGTGATCGGCGAGATTGTAGCTGGAATCATGCTAGGCCCTTCTCTGTGTTGTGCCTATCGCCAACCCAAGTACGCAACAGGGCTTACTCAAGCTAGCAACCGCCTTGGCAGGTTTCCGATTACAGCCCTCGGCAGTCTAGCTGCTCAGCCTGATCGAGTTACCTCAGGAACACAGCTTTGAGGCAACGCCTGCCGAGGTTGACCGCTGGTTAGGCCAGCGCCGTGAGCAGATGCAACAGTTAGTTGCAGCCGCGATCTCACCCGAGACTTCAAGCCCTACATCAGCCACGCCATCGCATGCACCGAAGATTTACCCACTTGTTTAAGTTGCAGATGATGTCGCTCAAGAAGCTTGTCAAATCGCTCTGGTTGAACGGGCTGACTTAATTGTTGTGGGCTGGCACCGTCCCACCTTTAGCAGTAATCGCCTGGGAGGGCGGGTTGGCTAAATTCTCAGTCATGCCCAAACTGATGTAGCTGTATTTGTTGACCGGGGCAGCAAGCATCTCCGGCGTCTCTTGGTTCCCTACGCCGCTGGTGTGCATGACGATTTGGGCCTAGAGCTTGCCTTACGCCTACTTATGGAACATGACGACTGTACATTGACAGTCCTGCGAGTGAGGGAACCTGGGGAGCAGGAACCTGAGCTGAGCTACGAATTCCAAACCGTTCTCGCCCAGTTACCCGAGGCTTTGCGGTCTCGGGTTTCGACTCCAGTCACAGAAGCAAGCGATCCCTTGGCCACTGTGGTCAAGGCCTCAACTGAGGCTGATCTGACAATTGTTGGTGCTAGCCGAGAGTGGGGACTAGAGCGTCAAACGCTGGGTCGCCACGCCGATGAATTGGCTGTGGAATGCAAATCGTCCCTGTTGATTGCCCGCAAGTACAGCGGCGTCACTTCCCACATGGCCTCTGTGATGGTCGGCATTCGTCATCCAAACTTTCACCCCCTGATCAGGCTCAAGAATCTCCCCACACAGAACTCTGACAAATCGCTATGGATCACTTCAGCCCTAAATCTCTAGCCTTCTATACCGTGGCTATTGGCTCAGTTGTCGTCCTTTTTAATGTAGTCACAGCTTATGGAGAAGCCAATCTAAAAGCGCCTGCCGAGATGGAGGGTCGCTATCGTCTGAGCAGCAATAATTTACCCAACTGCTTGCAGCAACCCATTGTGCTGTTTATTCAGCAATCCGGTGTTTACCTCAATGCTGGTTTGGAAGCTGCCCCAACAGCCACTACCCCAAGCACCAATTCCACTTCCAGCAGTGAAGCGCCTCTACCCTTATCGGGGCATTTGCAGAAGGGACAGTTTTGGCTAGCTGGTTCCACCTCAGCAGCGTTGACCTGTACACCCACAACAGCCCTGCGTTTGGAGGGAACGAGCAGTGGCAATCAAATCCAGGGACAACTTCAGCTGGGCGGGGCAGAAACAGAAACGTTCTCAGGGCAGAAACAGTCTTCCCCAGAAGTAACAGAAAGCCACTGACTTTTGACTTTGACTTTTTTCTTGAGGTTTACGTTAACAGCCAGTTTGAAAGACAGAAGGCTGGTTTGATTAGCTCATTGACTGGCTCGCTATCTGGCTCGCTGCCTGGCTCACTAACTGGTTCACTAACTGGCCCATCAACTGTCTAATTCATTAGCTCATTCATTGGCCAGTTCAGATTGTTTCTTGCGATAGAGAGAGACTTTGGACCAGCTTGCTAGTCTCTTCAGTGATGAGTCATTCGCTTGGGAAAGCTACTGCGTCATGAGTATTCTGTCTTGGATCATCGTTGGTCTTCTAGCAGGCGCAATTGCCAAGGCAATTTATCCTGGCCCTCAGGGTGGTGGGATTATAGGCACAATCATTTTGGGCATTATTGGTGCCTTGGTTGGCGGATTCGTTGGCAGCAACTTGTTCGGAGTCGCTCTCACCGGCTTCTCACTAAATACCCTACTGATTGCAGTACTTGGCGCAATAATTGTAATCTTCCTATGGAGCTTGGTTACTCGGAGTGCTGCCTAAAACTCAGTAAGCTTTGAATTCAGATTCAGGCCATAACTAGGTGCTAGGCAAATATAGGCTGAGCAGTTTAGACTACTCAGCCTTGTGGCTTCTGTAGCAATCTCTGCCACAGAGCAATACTAAAACCAAGCAACACTAAAGAAACATCATTTAACACTAATATTTTATTTGACACTAATTTTGATGCTGAGTCTGAGGCTGTCCCGCATTTAGTTTGGCTTGCAGTCATGACTCTTAATTATTAAAATTCACCTCTCATAGCTGCTTGGTTAAGTTGCTTAGTTGGTCATTAAAAGTTTCCAATTGGTTATTCTCTTTTTAAATTAAAATTTAGTTAACATCGGCACTTTCAGCCACGCCAGCCATCTCAACTTCAGCCATAATCAGCCATAAGTAGATCACAACTGAATAGCTCAAGAGGATTCAGTTCGGAATTCTCACTCTACCCGGCGTACTTTGCCCCCTCCAATTCAAAACCCTGGCGTTGATAATGGAAGAGTCTGTGTAGCTCCCCCATCAACGCTGCGCCTGTGACTGCTGCCCCCCAACTCCAACCACTGGTCAAAGACCCCGAACGCCTCGAAGGTCGGCTCAAAGAGATCCCGCCAGAGCCAGGGGTCTATATGATGCGCGACCTCAGCGATCAGATCCTCTACATCGGTAAGTCCAAGCGTCTGAGGTCACGGGTGCGCTCGTACTTCCGCAACGCTTGTGATCTGTCCCCCCGGATTGCCATGATGGTGAAGCTGGTCGCGGAGATCGAGTTTATTGTCACAGACAGCGAGGCTGAGGCGCTCGCACTTGAAGCTAACCTGATCAAGCAGCACCAGCCCTACTACAACGTGCTGCTCAAGGATGACAAGAAGTATCCTTACCTCTGCATCACCTGGTCTGAGTCGTACCCTCGAATTTTCATCACTCGCCGCCGCAATTTAGGCAACGCTAAAGATCGTTACTACGGCCCCTACGTTGATGTGCGAGCGTTGCGCAGCACTCTCAATTTGGTCAAGCGCATTTTTCCGTTGCGTCAACGCCCCAAACCCTTGTTTGCAGACCGGCCCTGTCTCAATTACGATTTGGGCCGTTGTCCTGGTGTCTGCCAAAAGCTGGTTAGCCCCGAAGACTATCACAAGATCATGAACAAGGTCGCCATGATCTTCCAAGGCCGTACGGCTGAGCTGATTGATGCCCTGAGCGAACAGATGCAACAAGCAGCGGAGAATCTAAACTTTGAGCTGGCCGCTCGGGTGCGTGACCAAATTCGTGGGCTGGAGCAGTTGGGCACCGACCAGAAAGTGGCTCTGCCCGACGACACCATTTCGCGCGATGCCATCGCCTTAGCAGCCGATGAGCAGCACGCTTGCATTCAGCTGTTTCAAATCCGCGCTGGACGACTGGTTGGACGCTTGGGCTTCGTTGCCGATTCTCAAGGAGCTGAGCCGGGTATGATTCTGCAGCGGGCGCTTGAAGAGCACTACCGCTCGGTAGAAGCTGTTGAAATTCCAGCTGAGATCTTAGTTCAGCATGACTTGCCCGAAACCGACATTCTGGCTCACTACCTGTCGGAGCAGCGTGGGCGCAAGGTTACGATCGTTGCCCCTCAGCGCCAGCTCAAAGCCGAACTGATTGAAATGGTGGAGCGTAATGCCACCTACGAACTAGCTCGCACCCGGCGTTTCGCCGACCGTAATGCCCAGGGCATGCAAGCTCTGGCCGAATTGCTAGACCTGCCCGATCTACCTCACCGCATCGAAGGCTATGACATCTCCCACGTTCAGGGGTCTGATGCCGTCGCTTCGCAGGTTGTATTTATAGACGGCTTGCCTGCCAAGCAGCACTACCGTCACTACAAAATCAAAAATCCCGCTGTCACGAGCGGTCACTCTGATGATTTCGCCAGTTTGGCTGAGGTCATCCGGCGTCGGTTCCGTCGCTATGGCGAGGACCCCAGCAAGGAACGGGTGGGTAACCCTGATTGGCCAGATCTAGTGATGATTGACGGCGGCAAGGGCCAGCTATCAGCCGTGGTTGCTGTCCTTCAAGAGTTGGACTTGCTACAAGAAGTCAACGTCGTTAGTCTCGCGAAGCAGCGAGAAGAGATTTTTCTGCCCGGTGAGTCACAGCCGGTAGACGCTGACGCTGAGCACCCAGGCGTTCAACTAGTGCGTCGCTTACGGGATGAAGCGCACCGCTTTGCCGTTAGCTTTCACCGTCAGCAACGCACCGCTCGTATGCGCCGCTCGCGCTTGGATGAAATTCCAGGACTAGGTCACCATCGCCAGAAGCAGCTTTTGGCAACGTTCCGCTCTGTCGATTACATCCGAGAGGCGAGTGCAGAGCAGCTTGCTGGAGTCCCTGGCATTGGACCGAAACTGGCTGAGCAGATCTACGAGTATTTCCATCCTTAAAAATTGATTTTTTCTTAATATTTCTGTCTTAGCCACACTTTTGGTTTAGTGGAATAGATCTACGCATCCATCTATAGACCCAGACACAAATTTCGTTTTGTATCAAAAACAAAGAATTTGTATCGAAATTAACTGGATGTACCTAGAACAAAGTCAAGTTTATGTGTAGCTTTGTGGCGAAAAGCTTGACCCTTGGCAGAGATTTGAGCTTAAACAATATTTGAGCCTTCGACTACCTTTGCGGGGATCGCAGAGCTGATGGGCGATCCCCGGAATTATTGCCGTTGCTATTCCTGAATGGGACAGCCATAATGAGAAGGTATACTTAGTCGAGCGTTTGCTTCGACCTTTCTGAGAGAAGCGTAACTTTAGATACACATTGTCTCAGATCATTTAGTTGTTTAAACATGAACGCCCTTTCTAACCCCCCTGTCCTTATTCCACTTTTTGATAGTAGTGAGACTTTGAAAATGCGTACTTTTCAGACCGTTCGATGCCCTAACTGCGGTAGCCTTGCTGAGCGGGACCATCTACTGGCAGCGCAACACATTCGCACCCAGTGTGAAACCTGCGACTATTTGATGATTACCTGTTCGCAGACCGGCAGGGTCGTCGAAGCTTACGCGCCAGGTATTCCGTCACGTCGCTAGGTTCACGTCGCTGAGTTGTATGGCTGAGCCATTGTCCAAAGGTCCTCTGCGCTTCGTACAATAGGAAGTCCAAGTCTCTGGGGAAGCACAGATGACCTGTACAGATAGCCAGTCCCGCCTCAAGATTGGGCAGATTGCGCGAGAGAGCGGCCTATCGGTGAAAACCATCCGCTACTACGAGGACATGGGCCTGCTCAGCCCAACTGTGGATCGAACCGAATCAGGCTACCGTATCTTCACCTCTGATGTATTGGTGCGCCTGTCATTCATTAAGCGAGCCCAAAAGTTGGGCTTGAGCCTGGAAGAAATTCAGCAAATCCTCCAGGTCTACGACTATGGCAACTTGCCTTGTAGTGAGGTAAAGCACCATCTAGAGGCCAAAATTACTGAAGTAGAGCGTCGTATCCAGGAACTCTTGACACTCAAGCAAGAGCTCCAAGCCCTACTTCAAGGTTGGCAAGACACCCCACCCCACGAAGTTGCAGCACGGACTATTTGCCCCAACCTGCAAGCTAGCTGACCTCTGATCGCCTGCCCTTTAATGCAGGCGATTGTGTGCAAAGTAGACAAAAAGTGCCTATAGCCATGTGCTAGGGGTTGTTGGTAAACACGTTATCAGAGCCCATTTTTTCGTGCCTCGCTCTTGGCAACCTGTTTTTATAACTTAAGAAATAACTGCACTCAACAAGGTATTCGAGCTAACCTTGCTTGGTTTAAATCAGTCAGATTTGATTCAGCTATTTTCACCGTTTAAGCAAATTTGCCTTGCGGTTATTTTGCTTAATATGTACAACCCTTAAATATTAAAAAATGACTAGAAATGCAGCTACATTTTGGTTGAATGTGATATAACTTAGCTAAATCACTAAAAATGGCTTCGTTGGGCCACTGATCAGTGGGCATTGCCTCTGCCTAGTCTTTGTTTTCTTAATTACTTACAGCTGTTACAGCTCTGTTAGTACAAGCTAGTGAAAGCAAGGGCTTATAGGAAACCGTAAAGGCAATGAACACTCAGTGCTTGTTTGTGTGTTCACCCATTTACAGCAATTCCTATGTCGCCGATGAGTATTGCTGAGCTGAAGACCTATCGTCAGCTCGGCCTAGATCGTTTGGAACAGTTGTTACTAGCGCTGCCAGAACAGCCAGACCCAGCAGATTACTTTGTAGACGACTACATTCGTCTTTTGTCGAATGCCTCACCTCGGCCAGCCAATAATCCTCCTTACGTGGGGCTATACGGGTCAGGGAAGACTTTAGACGAGTATCGAGACATTGCGACTGACCGGTTACAAACACTGGCAATGCCATTACCTAAGGTCGATACGGTTGATGCCAAGACAGATTATATTCGCCTTCTGTCAGACCTACCGGCGCGGCCTCAGAGTGTAGATCCTTATATCAATTTGTTCAAGTTGCCTGATGAAACTGCCGAGGTCAAAGATCTGGCTTCTTCCTCAGCATCGCCCGTCCCAAGTGCAACTAAAACCTATGTAACTGCTGACCAGGTTCTAAAAATTGTTGGCTCACAGAACCTGGAGAGCCGGATTAAGTCGTTGATCCCCGGGCTGAATGCAACGCTCGACAAGTTTGAGATCAACACCGATTTGAGAATTGCCCATTTCTTGGCGCAAATCATTCACGAGAGCGGCGGTTTCCGATGGATCCGTGAGATTTGGGGACCAACCGATCAGCAAAAAAGGTACGATCCCCCCTCGCGTTTAGCCACTATGCTTGGCAACACCCATGCAGGCGATGGCAAAAAGTACATGGGGCGCGGGGCTATTCAACTCACAGGTCGCTCCAACTATCAACAGTTTTCCAATGCGATAGCGGTAGATTTCGTCAGCCATCCTGAGTGGGCAGAATCGCCTCAGTACGCAATCATGGTGGCAGGCTGGTACTGGAAGACTCGCAAAATTAATCTGCCTGCCGATTCTGACAATGTCGTGCGCGTTACCCGCCTGATTAATGGGGGCACCATTGGTCTAGCCGAACGCAGGAAGTATCTCGATCGAGCTAAGCAAGTCATTTAGGAAAGCTTAACGGCTAGGAGATACCGCTGATAGGTGCTTCCTGGCCGTTCGAAATTAAGTGACTCAGTTCTCCAAGCGTGAGCATTGCTTGGAATGCCCTCGGCTTGACCCCGACTTAAGCTCGACTTGACCCCTGTAAAAGTAAACCTCTCAGCCAATCTCCCCGCTAAATCCCCAGCTAAACTCCATGAAACTCAAGCTTCTGGCAGTCACCCTGTTGGCATCTATTTGTCTGACCGCCCCTGCAAAAGCCCAGCCCTTACCAGACCCTGTTCTGCTTGATGTTCCTCCCAGTTCCTCGGACGCTGGTGAGGGATTCTGGCATGAGGCCAAGCCCAGCGACCTGATCCTCTTGCTGGCAGTTCTAGGAGCTTTTGGTGCGCTCTACATTCGTTTTCTGCAGTACAAAAAAGAGCAGCAATGGCAACGGGCTCAGTTCGCAGAAAAGAACATCCATGAAATTGTCAGAGAGCCGGAGCTTCAAAAAGATATTGGCAAAGTTCTAAAAGCGCTCTCTTCAGGACCACGGTTCAGAACAGAGATCTTAAGAGTGACTAATGGAAAACTCTATGAAAATGAAGAAATTGCCCCAAGCGAGGCTAAAGTACCCCAAGAGCCATTGAACACAAAGCCGGAGGAAAAGCCAGAAGACGGGCCTTCCCCGCTCGATCAGTTCCTAGAAACCTTGGAGCGAGTAGACCAAGTCGTCGAGCAATTTAATGGTTCTAAACTGGTTTCGCCAACCGATTTTCTTCCCTTCCTCACTCAATGGCTTCAGCCTATTGCTGACCGCACCTATAGAAGTAAAGACTCAGACTTTTACGAAAGGCTGTTTGACTATATCGACGAGAATGGGTACAGCGGCGTCCAAAGATTATTTAAGCGCTATGGTTACTCAGTTCTGCCCTCGCCTTACGGCAAATTCAGGTTCTATCCGAACTTGAATCCCCAGTTAAAATCTGAGTTTTGCCTTGGGACTAAACAGTCCAGCCAGAAGCCAACACTTGAAGAGATTGGTGAGCAAGTTCAGTGGTTTGAGAACGCTCTATCATTTGCTAAAATGACGAGCCTAGTATATGAAACAGAAGACTATATTGAAGACGTTGGTAAAGGCCGCCGATACAAGTGGGGGTTCAAAGAGTTTCGGTTCTTTGATGATCCGAGGACAGGCACCCAAGCCTTTGCAATGGCCAATGACAAGACAGTAGTTGTAAGCTTCCGAGGTACAGGCGAACTTATCGATTGGTTGACCGATGCCAGAATCAAGAAGGTTCGCTTTAAAGCCCCTCCGGAAGGTCCAATTCAAGGTCGAGTACACCGAGGTTTCCAAGCCGCCTGGTTATCTGTTGCTGATGAAATTCTGCCTTGGGTCAAGGAGCAGAGAACTCCAGAAAAGACTCTCTGGATCGCAGGCCATAGTCTAGGAGCAGCTTTGGCTACGCTGGCCACGGCTACTCTAGAGAATGAAGGGCAAACGGTCAACGGCCTTTACACCTTTGGCCAGCCACGCACAGGTGGCCCCGGCTTCGTGAAATCCTTCAATGCAGTTTGCGGGGACAAGACTTTCCGCTTTGTGAACAACAATGATGTGGTGCCGCAAATTCCACCTGCTCAGTTCCTCTATGGACATGTTGGTAAGTTGATGTATTTTGACGTTAATGCCAACCTTCAGTTCGATAATACAAAATGGGGGGCAATTCTTCTCGATCAACTGATTGGTCGGTTTGCTAGCACAACTGAGCCTTGGACGGACGGCATTTTGGATCACATGATCGGTAACTATATCGACCATCTTCAACGGAACCTTAGCAAGCTGAAGCTTATTCAAGAGAAGCAGGCAGAAAAGACCAATCCCCCAATCGGTGATAAGAAGCCATGGGAGCAATCCATAATATCCCCTACTGGTGCTAGTACACCCAGCTGATCGTCAGTTTTACCTCCCTCAAATCCCCTGAAGTTCGGCTAAATCCAAGAACTTCAGGGGATTTTTGCCGTTTAAAATCTGCAATCTCACCAGTGACTAGTGTAGGATTGGGTTCCAATGTTCAGGGAGATATCAAGGAGCCGTTCATGGCGAAGTTCTATCCCAAGCTCAATGAGACACTACGTGGATTCATTGGGCAGCAGAAGATTTTTTTCACTGCCAGCGCAGCCGATCAAGGGCGAGTCAATCTGTCGCCCAAGGGAGTAGATACCTTACGCTGCCTAAGTGACGAAGCGGTAGCCTATTTAGACTTGACTGGCAGTGGCAATGAAACAGCAGCTCACCTGTTGGAAAACGGTCGCCTAACCATCATGTTTTGTAGTTTTACCGAAAAGCCCTTGATCCTGCGTCTGTACGGGCAAGGCCAAGTAATTCGCCCTAGGCATCAAAATTGGCCAGAGCTACATGCCCATTTTCACAACTGCCCTGGCGAACGACAAATTATTCTACTTAATATTGAGTCTGTGCAAACCTCTTGTGGTGCTGGGGTTCCCCTGTACGAATACCAGGGTGAACGTCAAACCATCATTGAATGGGCAGAGAAAAAAGGAGAAGAGGGTCTCTCTAAGTACTGGCATGAGAAAAATCAAGTCAGCATTGATGGTCTACCCACTAAACTACTAGCCGATTAATCAAGGTTGATTTAAATTCGATTAGCCTGCCAATCAGCTACAACCTATCATGACTTTTTACAACGAAGGCCAAGCTTGTGCGAGTTAGTGAAATAGAATGCCTTAGAATATCTGCTAGCGATATTTGCCAGCACGAAAAGTGCTGATACACTCAGGACATTAGACACCTGAAAAGGGGAGAAGGGCATGGGTTTACCTTTTATTTTAGATATTGCCATTGGCTTAATTTTTATTTACCTTATTTTGAGTTTATTAGCCTCTGAGATTCAAGAATTACTCACGACAGTTTTTCAATGGCGTGCAGAACACTTGAAAAAATCGATTGAGATATTGTTAGGTGGAGGCAGCGATACGCCAGAAGACGATAAGGTTACTAGGCTTGCCAATAAACTTTATAACGATCCATTAATTAAAAATATCAACCAAGAGGCTAAGGGATTATTCATCACTTTGCCACGCAAGCTCACTTGGTGGATTGGTAGAACTTATCGGTCCCTAAGGGCGTTGATCCCAGGTACCAAGCGACGGGGAAGCATTTTTGGCAAGGATGATTCTGGTAGAGATAGACAGAGTGGTCCCTCCTACTTGTCGGCTGAAACCTTTGCAAGCACTCTGTTGGAAACTCTAAAACTGCCAACAGTTGTCCAAAAGTTGAGCGAGTTCAATCTAGAGAGTTTCAAGAATGAACGATTGCTCCAAGAAATTAGGAACCGGCTACAAAACTTAGAAAATGAGAACAATGAGTCTCAGCGCCCCTTCCTAGACCTTGCCCTTCAAGGTTTGGACAAACTAGAAAGTGACTTCAGCAGAATCATTGAGGACTTTAAAAACAACCGAGCGCCTTTAATTGCGACTGTCGACCGTATCCAGGAAAAACTGGATCTTTACATCACGAAGATTCGCACCGATCCAGAGGGCGAACCGGTGTTTTGGGAGTACCTTGAATCCCTTAAGCAAGATATTTTTGGCAACACCAATGGCGGCAGCAACATCGAGAAAAGCATTTTGCTCACCAGCTTAAAACCGAGCATGAAAGAACTGCTAGAAACTTATAAAGCCATCAAAGAAAAAGACACCGACAACCCTAATTACCAAAAGCTGCAAGGGCTTTACGATGACCTTCAGCAAACGATAGAAGCGCTACCCACCTCTGTGCAAGAAAGCCTTGCAGTTTTGGCAGAGCGGACTGAGGCAAGAGCCCTCGAGACTAGTGGCGATTTGAACCAGTTGCGGCAGGAAATTGCCCATTGGTTTGACCGCTCAATGGAACGGGCCTCTGGTGTTTATAAACGCAATGCTAAAGGGGTTGCAATTTTGATTGGCTTTTTGATTGCGGCAGCTACTAATTCGGACACATTTCACATTGTCACTCGACTGTCTAAAGATTCCGATCTACGCAGCGCAGTGACCCAAAACGCGGGGCAAATCATAGCTGATAATACTCAAGCTGGCCCCGTTGATTTAAATGCAATCAAAAGCCAAGTCGATCAAGTCCTGAATGATATTCCCCTACCCATCGGCTGGGATCCAGTCAACCGGCAACAACAACAGCAGGAAGGTCAGTTCTTAGGCTTACCAGGGCTTAAGAGATTTCTGGGCTGGCTGATCAGTGGCATAGCCATTTCCATGGGAGCATCCTTCTGGTTTGACTTGCTGGGTAAAGTTGTTAACGTTCGCAATGCAGGCAAGCCACCGGCATCCTCTGCCAATACCTCAAGAGACAATACTCCAACCGCAGATACCCTAAGCGCGAAAGACTATTAGCAAAGCTGGTAACTGCCAACTAATGCTAATCGTTAAGCCTAATAACTATGGGGCGGATTTGAGCAACTGGCACTGAACTGACCCACTATCTCACTGAAACGCTGGTTATGCTCCATCAACCCCATGTGACCGGCTTGTTTGAGGATGACTAACTCAGCTTCAGCCAGTTCTGCACTCATACGCTTACTGGCTGCCGGGACCGTGACGATATCGGAGTCACCCACAATAATCAGTACCGGAATCTGGATTTTTGGCAGCGTTGCCATTGCCTCATAGTCGAGCATAGCCAGGGTTCCCCGTGCCAAAACAGCAGGAGAGCCATGCAAGGACAACAAGGTTGAGAAGTTGAGTTGGCCGCGAGTTTCGGTGCCCCTAAAGCCGGATAACCACATGCTCAGATGCAAGGTGCCATTGAGATAATTCAGCCAGTTCATTAGCCAGACCAGAGGCCATAGACCAATCGTTAAATACAGCAGAGGCTTGAGCAGAGGTTGCTGGACAGCACGCAGAAAACGACTCAAGATTGCAGTCTTCACCGGATTCGTATAGGTCGTATCTACTAGGACCAGGCCAGCTACCTGTTGCCCCAGTTGATCAGGAAATAGCCGACAGAACGTCAGTACAATCATGCCGCCAATACTGTGACCCAGCAGGGTTACTGGCCTATCCTTGACCAAAGCCACGACCGCCTCTAGGTCACGGGCATATTTTTCGATTGAATAGTCTTGGTTCTTAGGTTTACTGGATTTTCCCAAGCCTGGCAGGTCCCAAACCACCAATCGAAAATGTTCACCCAATTGCTTCTTCACGTAGTACCAGATGGTGCTGTTCGGGCCCCAGCCGTGGGTGAGAATGAGTACTGGACCTTCGGCCGGACCGTAAAACTCCACCCGAATCTTACTGCCATCGGGTCGTTTTAGCATCTGGACCGTGCCATTGCGCGTTGGCTTCGGTTCATCCACACCCGGTCGCCGCAAGAGCAGCAGGAGTGGTAAGTGACCGGCTAAGGACCAGAGCACCAGCACGAGCCCAATTACAAGATAGAGGGTGCTATTAAGCTCGCCCTCGTACCATTCATAAAGGATATAGACGCCGCTGCCCAGTAGGGCAATAGACAGCAGTCCTAGCGGCCACATGAGCAGAAAATTGAGGGGCATGAATAGCATGAGCCATCACCTTACAAAAGGCGCACTAGCGCTGAGGGCATACCGAGATTAGGCTACACAAAGGCTAAGCAGAACTGCCTAGCGGGGTAGACCAGCGACAAGGGGGACGGCCAGAAGACAAGAAAAACTGGCGATGTTGCAGTCATTTCCTCTAGGCAGATTCTCTAGCAAGTGGCAAGGTTACGGTAAAGGTTGTGCCTTGATGCAAAGTACTATCGACTCGAATTTGACCGTGGTGATTTTCAACAATCGCCTGAGCAATCGCTAGACCCAGCCCAGTGCCGGTAGGCGCAGGCCGCAACTTGAGCGAAGAATTGGCAGGCTCAGAATTTTTGTGGCTACGGGCAGTATCAACCCGATAAAAGCGATTGAAAATGTGGGGCAAAGCTTCTGGTGAGATGCCGCTTCCCGTATCGCTAACCTGAATTTGCATCTGGCTCTGACCTGAGCGCTGAAGCGATAGACCCACTTCACCGCCAGTCGGTGTATGTTGTAGGGCGTTGCTGACTAAATTGGTAAACAAACGAGCCAATTGATCGCGGTCCCCGCAGCAGGCATAACAAGCTACCGGCTCTGCAGCTTTAACTGTGCTGAGTGGAGCTATTTGTAGGGATAGCTTTATCTGCTTGCTTTCGGCGGTAATCTGCTGTTCTTCAACAATGTCTTTTAACAAGATCTCTAAATTACAAAGCTGAGAATTTTGCTGGATGCCGCTATCGCTGCGGGCCAGGAATAACAGGTCTTCCACCAGACGCCCCAAGCGCCGCGTCAGGCGCTCGATCACTTCTAACTGGTGCTTCTGGGTGTCCCAATCTCGCTCCGACATGTCCAGGTCCATCAGAGCAACCTGAGTATTGGTCTGAATTACAGCAATGGGGTTGCGCAGTTCATGCGAGGCATCGGCAGTAAACTGGCGCAGGCGTTGATAAGATTCCCGCACGGGCTTCATCGCGAGCCCTGACAACAGCCAGCCGCAAACGGCCACCGTACTAATCATCACGACTAGCCCGAGGCTGAGTTCCAGCAGCAGCTGACGTGTGGGTTTGGTGACCTCGAACCAAGGATGACTCACGCGCAGATAGCCCAGCATCTGGCCGTTGATGCGCACAGGCTCGGTGATCTGTCGTAGCCAGGCTGCCTCCTTTTCTAGAACCCCATCCGACTTCACAGGTACCGTGCGCACATTGCGCTCGTAGCGTAGGGGAATCGAGGCAGAGGCGGGCAGGGTTGACCAGAGCTTTTCGCCCATTGGGCTAAACCACTCCAGATCAATATGGTCATCTTCTAGAAACTCAGCGTTGTCTCGAAAGCTGGCATCCAGGTTGAGCCGAATCCAGCCCGTTTGGTTATCCGCCTGCTCCAGGACTAAAGAGCGCTCCACCACTTCCACGACATGACTGAGGGTGTCATCCACCCGATCAATCAAAGTATCGCGCACATAGCCATAGACAACCGTGGCAAACACTAGCAGCAACACGGCAGTTACAGCGGTATACCAAAGGGCCAGACGACGACGAGTCGCCTGAAAAACTGTGTTTGAGCTTGGGACAGCCTTCTCCATGATCTTCACCCCCGTCCCAGGTCACAGGTCATGTTTACAACCTCATATTTTTACGAGCTCAATGGCTACAACCTTGCTGCCGATATTGAGACCAGTCCCCTGGAATTTGCCGAACCTTCAACTCCGGCGTAGTCTGTAAATACTGCCACAGACTAGGGCCAGCAACATAGGCTACAGCATCTAGCGTCGGCAAACTGACAACTTGATACAGGTTAATACCAATCTCTTCCAGAATATCCAAGTCTCGATAGACCTGTGCCCGCACCGCCTCCGGTAGATAAAACAGCTCCCCGACTACTGGATCAGCTTGGGATTGCAAAATAACAGCCGGATACAACGCTTCTACAGGGTCTTCAATAGCGTACAACTGCCCGTTGCAGGTGTGCCTTCCCCGATACTCAGCGCGCTCCTTCAATAGCCAGTGGTTGCGTTCTCCCTGGCGTAGGGTTCCGTAAACCCAAACTAAAGGCACCTGCCAGTGCTCCCTCGGTAAAGCTTGAGTTGATGCATCCATTGCCATCATGGCCTCAAATCTCTCCTCACATCTCTATTGATATCAACATTGATATCAACTAATACCGAGCTGATATTAAGGCTGATATGAAGATTGACAGAACCTACAGCCTGTAGCATTAGCCTCTTAACTTCTACCTAGCTTGATTGCTTTTGCTTAAGGCCACTGACCATAGAAGATAATATTTACGAAACTTGTAGTTTAACGCACATCTATAACCTGCATATAGACCGCACAGAACTCTTCCACCAATGATTAAAGAAACCCTAAAGAATCTTTAAGAAAAACCAAGGGTTGCTAAGCAGAGACTTATTTATCATATTTACCCTGATAGAACGACCGTAATTCTGAACCTACAATGTCAGATACTTTCGGCCGTTTCACGGAGGTCACATCCCAAAAAGAGAACTAAGAGGCTCACTAAGCCTGCCTCGCAACAACTCATTGGACACGATGATCTGTCTTAAGAGATAGGTAATCTAAGCAGAGGGTTTGTTTAGTATTGTGAAGTCATTCGACATAACTTCTAAGGAACTCCCATGACGACATCATCAACAGCCAATATCGACGCTACAATTTCTGCACTGCAAGGCGGACTAACCTCCGTACCTCCTAGCACTGCAGTAACAGTTATCGAGAACTTCGAGCAACAGCTACAAGGCCTGGATGACCCCGGTGCTACACGCATTGCTAGCAGCCTTACTGAGCTTAAGCAGCTATTGACTGGTGGTAACGCCAGTGGTCCTGCAATTGGTCAAGTACTAAGCCAACTGGGTACTCAAACCAGCAGTGCAGCTTCTAAGGCCGATTCAGGGCTCGCCAGCAAACTCACGCAACTGGGTGAACTGCTCTCCCAAGCTGGTAGCTCGCTCTCCTAAGTCAGTTTTAATAAGCTTGAGCTAATTCTAGCTGGGCCCGTAGCTAGATAACTTACACACTTGTCTGTTAAGCACTGTAGAGATGCATGAAATGGAGTTCCTCTATTGGCTTCATTGCGTTTGTCTCTACAGTGTTTGATTCAGCGATAGATTAAAGATAGCTAAAAGAATAGTTAAAAATCAGCTTGTTTTAAAGCCTTAGACACCGATAGAGATTCAAATAGAGATTCAAAGCACTAGAGCTGAAGCCTTGGGCATTGTAAAAATCAAAGCTAAAGATCAAAAATAAAAGGGAGAGACAAAAGCAGGAGAAGCACCCGTATAATAGGCTGTCTCTAGCATTGCTTACCTTGATGACGGACTTCCAGCAACTTCTGCGCTCAGATGCTGCCGCCCTGAGTGCCTTAATTGATGGCTTCAGGGGACATCGAGTGCTAGCAGTGGGAGATCTCACTTTGGATGAGTTTCTCACGGGTGAGGTAGAGCGTCCCTCCCGTGAAGCCCCGGTGTTGGTCATTCGCCACGAGCAGACACGCCAAATCCCTGGGGGCGGCGCTAACGCCATTTACAATTTAGCCAAACTAGGGGCTCAGGTTACGGCTGTGGGCTTGGTCGGCAGCGACGACCAGGGCAAAGCCTTACGTCGGATCTTTCAAGAAGCAGGCATTGATACTGCCGGTATTCTAGTTGACCCCCATCGGCCCACTGTGACTAAAACCCGGATCTCTGCCCATGCACGGCAATCAGTGACGCAGCAGGTCGTGCGAGTCGATCGCAAGTCCGACGATCCTGCCGACCCAGAGCTCCAGCGCCAACTGGCTGAATTCATTGCCGCTCATATAAACGAGGCCGAGGCGGTCGTCTGCTCGGACTATGGCGATGGTGTCCTGAGTAGCCCAGTGATCCAGGCGGCCTTGCAGCATTCCCGCGTGATCGTCGATGCGCAAACTGGACTAGGGCGCTTTGTTGGTGCCACGATCTTTACGCCCAATCTGCCAGAGGCGGAGCTAGCGATAGGCTACGGCATCCACAACACGACCGACCTAAAACGGGCCGCTGAGGATCTGCTCAACCTGACTCAGGCCCAGTACATGCTGATTACCCGAGGCGAGCAGGGCATGAGCCTATTTGGCCGCAAGAGTAGCCAGTACGATATCCCGGCCTTTAACCGCACTGACGTCTTTGATGTCACTGGCGCAGGCGATACAGTCGTCGCAGGTCTGACGTTGGGGCTGTGTGCGGGGGGCAGTTTTGAGCAAGCATCCGTGCTCGGCAATCTAGCAGCCAGTCTAGTGGTTCGTCAGTTTGGCACCGCCACTACTTCGGTTGCTGAGATGAGAGCCGCTCTGGAGCAGTTAGTGTCTGTGCGAGAGGGCCAGTGATTTATACCTTAGAAGCTTTGCAGGCCGCGATTACCGCTGAGCCAGAGCGCTGGCAGCCCCTAGTCCTGACCAATGGCTGCTTCGATCTGCTACACGCAGGTCATGTGCGCTACTTGCAGGCAGCTCGGCAGCTGGGACAAGCCTTAGTCATTGGCCTCAATAGTGATAGCTCCGTACAGCAACTCAAGGGTACTAGCCGTCCGATCGTACCCGATGCCCAGCGAGCCGAGGTGTTAGCGGCTTTGGGCTGCGTGGATGCAGTGGTGATTTTTCCGCAGCGCACAGCCGCGACTCTAGTGGAAACCCTGCGCCCAGCCATTTATGCCAAAGGCGGCGACTACACGCCCGCAACCTTGCCCGAGGCTGCCATTGTTCAGGCTTATGGTGGCAGAGTCGAGCTGATTCGGGTGGAAGTGCCCAGTTCGACCAGCCGCATTATTGAGCGCATTGTCAGCCTTTACCAGCCCAGTGCTCCTGCCTAGTTATGCGTGTCGTGGTGCAACGGGTCAAAGCCTCGCAAGTTACAGTTCAGGGTCAAGTGATTGGCCAGATTGGTACTGGCCTCAATTTACTAGTGGGCATCGCCGCCACAGACACCCCCGACGAGTTGAGCTGGATGGTTCGCAAATGCCTGGAACTGCGGCTATTCCCTAGTGAAGCGGGAGGCTTTGAGCGGTCGATTCAGGAGATCGAGGGCGAACTGTTGGTGGTGAGCCAGTTTACGCTGTACGGCGATGCTCGCAAGGGCCGTCGTCCGTCCTTTGCTCAAGCAGCCCGTCCCGAACGAGCAGAAGCCCTCTACGAGCAGTTTGTTGAGCAGCTACGGCTCAGTGGCCTGCGAGTCGAGACCGGTCAGTTTGGGGCCATGATGCAGGTTGCCATTGACAATGATGGTCCCGTCACACTCCTGCTAGAGCGGGAAGCTAACTCATGACTGCAAGCAAGACACAGAAGCTGATCCAAGCCCTGCCCAAAGTTGAACTCCATCTTCACTTGGAAGGGGCGATTCCCCTCAACACCCTCTGGCAACTAGTTGAGAAGTACGGAGGGACAAGCGAACTGGGAGATTTAGCCCAGCTAGAGCAAAAGTTTGCCTATAAAGACTTTGCCCACTTCATCGACACTTGGATTTGGAAAAACAACTTTCTACGGGAGTACGAAGACTTCACTTTGATTGCAGCTGCCGTTGCTGAAGATTTGACCAACCAAAATGTTCGCTATGCCGAAGTTTTCTACTCACCGGGTGACTTTGCCCGACACGGTTTAGAAGTTCAAGAGCTGACTGCAGCGATCCGCCGAGGGCTCAATACTCAACCAGAGATTACGATCAACCTAGTCGCTGATCTCATTCGAGATTTCGGCCCAGAGCAAGGAGCTATTTGGCTACAAGCCGTTTCAGAAGTCAAAGAGCTGGGGGTCATTGGTATTGGCATTGGTGGCTCAGAACAAGCTTTTCCGCCCGAACCCTATGCGGCGGTTTTTGAAACCGCTAGAAACTTTGGCTTCAAAACCTCAGCCCATGCAGGCGAGGCGGCTGGACCTGAGAGCATTTGGGGAGCCGTGAAGACTCTACAGGTAGATCGCATTGGCCATGGAACTCGCGCCATTGAAGATCCCAGTTTGGTCAACTGGTTACAAACGCAACAGATCCCGATTGAAGCTTGTCCGATTTCCAATTTAAGAACTGGAGTTGTGCCGAACTTAGCGGCGCATCCAATCCGACAATTTTATGCTCAGAACCTGCTGGTTTCTGTGAATACTGACGACCCCAAAATGTTCAACACGAGCTTAGAAGAGGAATATCTAGCGCTGATGTCAACCTTCGGCTTTCAATTTCCTGACATTATTAGATTCAGCGAGAATGCGATCCAGTCCGCTTGGTGCAGTGCCGATTTTCAGCAAAAACTGATGGGGGAGCTCCATAATTTCGTTGCTTTAGCTCAGACTACCGAGTCAACTTCTTCTAATGCCTGAACCCATCTCGATTTATCAATATCCTCCCCTCTCAGAAGGGATTTTGCTACGCCGTTATAAGCGTTTTTTTGCCGAAATCCAATTGACTACGGGCCAGGTAATTACGGCGCATTGTCCCAATACTGGCCCTATGACTGGCATCTCTACCCCAGGTTCAGCAGTGCAGGTTTCCCATAGCGATAGCCCTACACGTAAGCTCAAATACACCTGGGAAATGATTCAGGTACAGGATAACAAGACACCTGCCTGGGTTGGGGTTAACACCGGCCTTCCCAACCGGCTAGTTTTGCGCACTCTAGAAGCGGGTTTACTGCCCGAATTAGGTTCTTATCGTGTGATTCGCAAAGAAATTCCCTACGGGTTAGAAAACAGCCGGATTGATTTTCTGCTAGAGGGTGATGAGCTGCCAATTTACCTGGAAGTGAAAAGCACCACTTGGGCCAAAGGTGCTCTAGCCCTATTCCCAGATACAGTCACCATCCGGGGTCAAAAACATCTGCGTGAACTCACTGCCTTGGCCGTCCCTGATCAGTCCCGTTCGGTGATTCTCTATTTCATTAATCGCGGCGATTGCAATTGTTTTGCACCAGGCGACAGTGCCGATCCAGCCTACGGGAAGTATCTACGAGCAGCGGTAGCCGCAGGGGTTGAAGTGCTACCCTGTCGCTTTGAAATCACCCCTCAAGGGGTCACCTTTCTGGGTTTAGCTGAGACTTTACTTCAAGAACCCTAGTGCTATTTGGAGGCTCCTCTTGTGCCTGTCAGCTCTCTTCAAATCGAGTTCTTAGATCGAGGGCTTGGACTGATTTTCTAAACGTAAGTTTCTAAACCAAAGTTCTTGGCTTCAGTTCCTAGAAATCTCCCACACCTGACGGATATCAGCTAGCAGGTCTCGCGCTACTGTCAAAACGTGGATCCCGATGCTTGCGTACGGTTACCCGAAACCAGCAAAGCTGATAAAACCGTTACATTAGGACATAGGAAGCGCCAGCGCTCCTCAACGCTTCCGCTGGACAGTAGAACCTTAATAGACCGAGTACACAACTATGAAATCTAAACTTTTTAGCCAGCTCAAGCGCCTACTGCGTCCCGCATTGGCGTTGCTGCTGGTCGCCTTGATGGTCCTGGGCAACGCGGATGGAGCCCTGGCGGCCCGTTCTGGAGGTCGGGCTGGTGGACGTTCCTTTGGAGCCCCCCGTCGTAGCATGCCCCCTTCAGGCCAGACCTATCGTGGCCCCAGTGGTGGTTACTATCCCGGCGGCGGTGGCTACTATCCCGGTGGCGGGTTTGGCTTCCCCTTCCTGTTCCCCGTGTTTGGCATTGGCGGTGGCTTCGGTGGCCTGTTCACCCTGCTAATTTTCTTCTCCATTGCTGGCTTCTTGGCTCGTAGTTTCCGCAGCGCTACCTCAGGTGGTGAAGGCGGCGATGACTACACTGGCTATCCTTCTAATAAGGTGCAGGTCAACAAGGTACAAGTGGGTCTGTTGGCCAATGCCCGAGGTCTTCAAGCCGAACTCAATGACCTAGCCCGTCGCGCTGATACCAGCTCTCCCGCTGGTTACACCCGACTCCTACAAGAAACCACACTGGCTTTGCTACGCCATCCTGACTACTGGGCCTACGCCGGTTCTGACAATAAGACGATTGCCTTGGCTGCTGCTGAAGGACAATTCAACCAACTGGCTCTCAGCGAGCGCAGCAAGTTCAACCGCGAAACTCTTTCCAACGTGGATAACTTGCTCACCCAAGCTCCTGCCCGCGCTGCCCTGACTGGTGATCAGGCTGACCTGAGCGAAGGACCTGGCGAGTTCATCGTTGTCACCCTACTCACCGCTGTAGAAGGCGACTTCCGACTACCCCCAGTTCGCTCGGCAGCTGACCTGCAACAAGCGCTTCAAGCCTTAGGTTCTGTATCTAGCGACCGACTGTTAGCAGTTGAAGTGCTCTGGACACCCCAAGCCGAAGACGACACGCTTACAGCGGATCAGATGCTTACGAGCTACTCGCAGCTAGTTAGCGTTTAGTTCAAACAACGCACACAAAGCTCTAGAAACTAGACTTTGGTACAAGAGACGCAGGGCTTACAAGCTCTGCGTTTTTTCTTTTGTGTGCATAATCTAGTGGATTGTTGGCATAGACCTTTATACTGCTGTTTGATTATCGGTTAGAGCGCTGATTCAAAGGCGTTTGTGTCGGGTGCCACTCAGCTCAATTCTCCATCCAGACTCAACTCTTTGCGAATAGGCTGCCATGTCTCAGGATGTTGTTGCTTCAGGTATTAGTGAACGGATTGGCGAACGGGCCAGTTTTCCCCCCGCGCCCCCGCGACCTCGGCTGCACCCCAGACAACCTGGCAATTTACCGCTACTGCCTAATTCTGACCTGATTGACCCCAATCTTTCAGAAGACCAAACCAAGCTAGAGAGCCACGCCGATAGCTTGATGGATACTTTGTTCGGTGAAGTTGAACAGGCGCTAGATGGACAGATCTGCCTCAATCCCATCATTCCTAGCCAGCCCAGTCCTGGTGGTCAATTAGCCCTCCAAACTCCCAATCTGCCCTCCGGGCGTTTGGTAAAGCTCAACCATACCCGGCCTGACACCCTGCTAGCCCAGCTAGAGAACCTGGATGTTGCCCTAGAGCCAAGCCTTTTCAGAGGTGAGGACCGTACCGGACGAGGCTTGAATTTAGATGCGCTGCTAGCAGGAGCGGCCTTCACCTCGGTTTTGGTGTCTGCCCTGCTGTGGTTTGGTCTACGGGCCGGCTCCCCTTCGGGACCAGGACCCGTCATAGCAACGGGGCTAGATCCTGAAAGCCTCCAGTTCAGCCAGTACGTGGGACGCACTCTAGACCTGCTCGATTTCCGCCAAAAGCAAGCGAAGGCAGCTCCGCAAACGGCTCCTGTTGTGCCCCCTGTCTACCTGCCAGCCTACCCGCCGCCACCCATCACGGCCCCACCGGCTCTGGCTAGCTCAGCAATCGTACCGCCACCAGTTGCCCCTGCTCTGCCATCTGCGGTGTCAGCACTTGCCAGCCCGGTGCCAGTGATCCCTGGGTCAGGAGCGACTGGGTCAATAGCACCTAGCTCAGGAGCACCTAGCTCAATAGCGCCAGCAGTGCCTGCGCCAGCTTACTCTCTGGTTGGCGTTTTAGACGTGGGAGAGCGCTCTATGGCCATGATCAACAGCAATGGCAGTACAAAGAGTTTCCGGGTTGGCGAAACCTTGAGCGGCAGCGATTGGACTGTGATTGCAATCCGAGAGCAAGAAGTGGTTTTGCGACGTCCCAATCAGCAGCTGCGCTCAGTCACGGTGGGGGAGCGTTTTTGAACAGAGGAACGCTATAAGAGAGGCAGTTCGCTTCTCAACCTGCCGGGAGTTCTTCAATGAGCATTTTCGACGACTTAAGCCGCTTTCTAGAAATGCGACTCGAAGAATTCCTGCGCGACAATCCTCAGTTAGAGCTGCAAGCACTCGAAGATAAGCTGCGCGACCAAGAAGAAGAAACACTCCAGCTTTTGAGCGACTTACACCGACAGGAACAGGGCCTACAAGAGCAGATCCTCAGCACTGCCCAGGATATTCAGCGTTGGCATATTCGGGCTGACAAAGCCGAAAAGGCCAATCGGCCCGACCTAGCTCAGGGTGCCCGCGAGCGCGAAGCCATGCTCTTGAAAGATGGCAATCAACGCTGGGGTCAAATGGAAATGGTCAAAGAACGAATTAAACAGACCACCGAACTCCAGCGCCAGATCCAGATTCGCCGTCAGGAAGTCCAAGCCAAAGCAGCTGAGGCAGCTGCCACCGCCCGCACGGCTTCTAGTAGTCAGCAGGCCGAAAACCGTTGGGAGTGGCAGACTTGGAACGGAGCCAGCAGCACCAATGCTCAGGTTGACGACTTAGAAAAGAAATTTCGCGATTGGGAACTAGACGACGAGATGGAGCAACTCAAGCGCAACATGAGCCGCTAGAGCTGGGCTACTAGGTCCTCTCTGGGCTCTCTAGACTATGCCGAGATGTTTTGTGGCCTAGGCCTGTCATGAACTTAGAGCCATCAGCTCAAAATTTCAGCAACAAGCCCAACCATTTCAAGCTGAAAATTTGCTTGGAGTGGGCATTGTTGGATTACAGGCTTGATTGTCAGGCTTAATTACTAGACCGCTGATGACTGGAGAGCAGCATGCGTTATGAGGTGAGTTGTCTGAGCGGCGTAGCTGCCTCGGGTCCCTATGAAGTGATCGTTCTCAAACCGCGAGGTCGCATGACCTCTCTGGAGGCTGTGTATTTTGGGCAAGAGCTTCAGGAAGTTTGCGGCGGTCGCTATCCCAACGTTTTGGTAGATATGGCAGATGTCATCTTTCTAGACAGCTGCGGCATTGGCTCATTGGTCGGTGGGCTCAAGGTCGCCAAACAGCAGGGGGTCCGCTTGGCCCTGGCGTCCCTACATGGCCCTGTCCGTCTGGCCGCAGAGCTTATTTGCATCGATCAATTGTTTGAGATTTATGAGAACGCGCAACAGTTCCTTGATGCTTTAGCAACTGGCTTGAGTACCTCGTTGGACAGTTAACCACGTACGGCATCCGGGTACGAGATACGCGAAATGTATTAAGGGGGTAACAGTCAATCTAGCTGGCCCCCTCAGCTCAGCGAGCCATGGATCGCAGGCGATCAATTCTGGGTGGGCATTGAAGAGTCGCTTTCGTCTTAGCCTTTGCCCACATGGTCCCACTCCCGGAGCATTACAGGCGTTATATTCGCCCGTCTCAATCTAAAGACGGCTCCGCTCTCCACGGTGCTCAGTCCACTATGCCCAAACTCCCCACTGAACTCAGTACTCTCTGGGCGCGTAAGTATTTGGAAGAGGTCGCCTCGCGCAGTCAGGTCCTAGACCAAGGTCAAGGCCGCCCGGTCATCGACCTTGTTGCCGCCGACTCACCCGAAAGACGCGCCGCCATCAGTGACAAGATTTTGCAAGAACTGCCCTTTGCGGTGTCTCGCTCGCTGACCCTTGCCCATTCCCTGTTGGCGAATGAGCTGCGGCGTCAGGGTATCAACCCCCGTCATCTCGACCCCTGGCAGCTCAGCGCTGACAATCGCACTCTGCTGGAGCTGGTGATCGAGAACTTCTGTGCTGGTCACACCCCAGAACACTTGTCAGCTAAGGGCAGCCGTGTTTTTGGTCAGGTGCGGCGTAACTGCACTCGTGAGGACGGACGCATTCTAGGTTTTTTCAGCTTGCAACTGCACCACACCATTCTGGATTTACTCAATCAGCTTGAGCCCGGCGAACGGTTTACGATTGCACCTTATCTGAAGGTGATGGATGACCACATCAATATTCCCTTACAAGATGCCTATCAGGCTGCCGCCAAGCACGATTTGGGATCTCCTGCCCTACTGGCAGTCCAGGCGCTGCTGCCCCAATGTACACTCATAGCTCAACAAGCCTGCTTGCAGGTTCGTCGCCGTTTTTCTAATCACCGTACCTACACTGGTTCGTTACGCGAACTGTCCGTCGCCAACTCCAGCTTGCGAGATGCGGAGATGTTCATTGTCTATCTATGTCTGTGCGTTCTCGAAGAGGATATCAGTTCCATTCAAGGTGAGCTTTTTCCCCTATGCATCATGCTTTATCCCACCCTGAAGGTGAGCTGGGACTTGGTCCGAGAGATGCTGTGGTCCGTGGTTCAGCAGATGTCCGAGCGCTTAAGCACCGAGCATCTTCAGATTTTTGCGCCTTACCTACGACTGCTCAACCAGCTTTTCTCACCAGAACTACTGCATACCAATCCCTAATTAGGTAGTAGCTCTGACCTGATAGCTGAACCGTTCTTTACAACCACTTGATTAACCAGACCCACAATGAGCAGAATTACTTAACAATGTTGCAAACCATAAACTTCTTTTTCTTTTAATAGTTCCAGTGTTAGTTTGGATACACTATGCTCTGGGTCTGAGCGGCAGAGGCTGAAGAATCAGGGTTTCCAGGCAATCTACCTTCATACAGTGCCCCCTGTAGGTGTTTGAATTCCAAACCCGACCTATGAATCTATCCGTTTCTTCAGCTACGCGCTTTCAGGTGAGTTCACCAGTGGCAGAGCGACATCATGCCCAGTCAGTTGCCCTGTTATGGGCTAAGCGATACATTCGCTTTCTCGATCAACCTTCTGATCTGTCAAGCGCTGATCTTGGCGCTCCAGCCTCAGGCCCTTCAACTTTAACGCCAGCCCAACTGCGGTCTCAAACTGCGCAAAAGGTGGCTCGCAACCTGCCCCTGGTCACCGGTCAGGCTCTCTCAGTCACTCACAAGTTTCTAGACCAAGAGATTCGGCAACAGCGCATTGACCCTCACCATTTAGACTCTCTACAGATTGCAGCTGACAACCGCAGGCTGTTTCAGATGGTGCTGGATGTATTCGCGGCTGGTCATAGTCCGGACCATCTATCGGCTAAGGGCAGCCGGGAGTTTGGCCGGGTTCGGCAATACTATACCCAGCAGGATGGCCGCGTGCTCGGGTTTCTGGGCATGCATGTGCATCACACCATTCGGTGTTTGCTGGAGCAGCTTACCCTAGCTGAGCAAGCCTGCTTCGAACCCTATCTGCGGGTGATGAACGACCATCTCTATATGCCGCTGCAGGTAGCTTACGAGGCTGCTGCCGAGCACGATCCTGACTCGCCCGCACTGCAAGCGGTACAGGCGCTCTTGCCACTGAGCAGCGAAATCGCTCGTCGCGTGTTTGAGCAAATTTGCGAGCAATTCCCCCATTACACGAGCCATAGCGGCCACCTACGAGCGCCAGT
Source organism: Leptolyngbya sp. FACHB-261 (assembly GCF_014696065.1). Classification (NCBI taxonomy): domain Bacteria; kingdom Bacillati; phylum Cyanobacteriota; class Cyanophyceae; order Leptolyngbyales; family Leptolyngbyaceae; genus Leptolyngbya; species Leptolyngbya sp. FACHB-261. The sequence goes on from NZ_JACJPL010000027.1 coordinate 272,645, forward strand.
GGTCGAGGAGTCTAGTCTGCGCGATGTGGAACTGTTTCAGGTGTACCTTTGCGTCTGCGTCCTAGAGGGCAGCATCCGCTCAGTTCAGCACGAGCTTTTCCCGCTGTGTGTCATGCTCTATCCGCGGCTGATGGTGAGTTGGGAATTGGTGCGAGCCATGATCCAAACGATTGAAGTGAACATGCAGCGCATGATTCCTCGCCAAACCATCAGGCCACTGCTGCCTTACATACGGGTCATGAAAGATATTTTCTCGCCAGAAGTGTTCGAAGCGATCCGTTGCGATTAGCACCGCACATTTAAGGGCAGAAATTAAGTACAAGAAATCACTGCTCAAGCAAGCATTAAGCAAGAAAGCATTCAAGAGAGCGTTAAATAGAAAATCATCGGTAATTTGCCCATTGTGTTTCAAAGATGGTGGCACCTGGGAACAGAGTGAGATTGCCCTGTTGACGAATCTGAGTTTGTAATTGGCTCAATTGAGCTCTTGCCTGGGCGGTAGGCAAAGTCAATTCGCCAGGAAATAAGTTATTGCTCAGTGCGAAGGCTGCTGTATTGCCTGCTGCTGCCCCGACTGCCCATTCAACTGGATGCACTCGATAAGCCGCATTACTAATGTGACTGGTGGCGATATTTTTATTGCCAGCTAGCAGATTTTCGACCTCCTGAGGAATTAACGCCCGCAGGGGAATTTGAAACGGATAGCTTGGCGCCTGAGCTACACTCGTATTGCCCGGTAAGGCAGCGAATTGTTCATCAATACAACCGTGAAAGTCGATTGGGTATTGACTAACACCAACCGCGTCATAGAACAAGTAGGGTCTGCCCCGATTCAAGTCAGAAGGCTTCTGGGAAATATCTGTTTCGTAGATGGTAAAGCCCTGAGGATAGGAGCCAGAAACACGCCCGACAATACGCCGTCCCTCGCGAATATAGGGATACCGAGATAGACCGTGCTCCGTGCCTAAAGGCGAATCTGTACCTCGCATTAAGCGATAGCGAAAGTGGTATTCACCGGTCCTTGCCCCCGGTACCTGAGAGTCAGTCTGACCCGCAACTAGCCAGTAGAAGAAGCCCAAAGCGTGGTCTTCCGCTTGGCGCAGTGCTTCAACCCGTAACCCTCCCTGCCAGCCCCCAGGCTCTAGCTGTCTGCTCTCGCGCAATTGGGCATCAGTCAGTACCAGGTTTTGCGTGGGTATCGAGATGCGCCAATCATTACCCCAGGTCCAGTTCTGCAATGTCTGGTCCCCCACCCGAATCGCTGCCTCCGTCTGACCGGCTTGCTGGCCGCGAATCCGACGGTAGGTGAAGATACGGGCAAAGTTGAACTCAGGCTTTTCGTAGCTGTAGTAGGGCTTGTGCAATGGAGACTCGTAGAACTCCGGCTTAATCGGCACCTGTGGTGTTGCTGTCCGTTCCATAACGAAGGGATAGGTGAAGCCCTGGGTGCAATAGGCTTCTACCGCCCTTGAGGCGCTCGGCTCCCAACGGTTGGGCGGGTCACTACCGACTCGATAGGGCACACGTGCTAGAGGCAACAACTCACCAGTCTCGGTCGCGTCGATCACGACCCAGGGCAGCCGCGAGCCAGAGCGCTGCGCCGGAGGCACAAACCGAATCACGGTCTTGTCAAACAGGGGCGAGGGTGCAGGATTGTACCAATCGAGCAGATAGGCCGAGAGGGGCCGACCGTAAGCTTCAGAATTCTGCGCTGGCTGGCGCGGCTGATGCCTAATCGCCGTCACCGCCGTGAGCTGATTGTCACTGCGGTCTAGGTCTTTGACGACTGTGTCGGTGAACAGACGCAATTGGCCAGAGCGCTCATAAGGCTTCAGCATCTCACGGACCACCTGCTGGCCCACCGTTGGCGAAAAGCACAAAGCACTCACCCAGCAGCGACCCGGATTGCTCTGGCCGTAGGTTGCTTGAACTCGCCGCCGAAACTCGGCATAACGAGCCGGGAAAAGATTCTGCTGACGCTGCAAAGGCCGCTCATCCAAAGCTGAGACGCCCTGCGTACTCACTTGGCCACCGAGCCAGTCTGTAATTTCAGTCATGCAGACTTGACGCCCTAGGCTTAGGGCTTCTAAGGCAGCGGCTACACCGCCCAAGCCACCCCCGGCGATTAGAATCTCGCATTCAACTGCTTGTGGCGCTTGCGGCGTCTGGGATGTTTGAGCCTGGGCCAAGTGGGGACTAAGCCCTAACAGAACCACACCAAGTCCCAGCCCCGACCGGAGACTAGCGGTCAAAATACGGCTTACCAGCATCCCCTAAGCTGGAGATTCTCCAGTGAGAGCTTGTCCAGAATGCCTTCATCTGCTGCATCTGCGTCTGTTGCTTGTCGGGCTAGCGCCGTTGCAGCCTCTAGCATGTAAACCTTAGCAGCCATTAGAACCTTAACCAGGGCTTCCATATGCCTCTCTCTTGTGCCAGCTGAAGTGCAGCATCGCAAAGTCATAGCGCTTGTATCATCCTCCGTTTGACTCCCAAGTGTAGTGATAGGCTCAACTTTACAAATCATGGTGAGGGAAACAGGGGTATGGGAAGACGGTTGATTGCAGGACTCATGACGCTGCTGCTGAGTATTAGCCTGAGCTTGAGCAGTTGGGCCGGTGCAGCCTGGGCACAAGCCAATACCGTGAACTACAACAGCACCGATTTGAGGGGACGGGATCTCTCCAATACAGATTTTGTGGGCACCACTTTTGTTAATGCCAATATGCGTCAGTCTGACTTCCACGGGGCCAATCTTCAAGGAGCCATTTTAACCAAAGGCATTTTGAGCGAGGCGAACCTGCAGGGAGCTAACCTTACCGGCGCTTTAGTAGACCGCGTGAATCTGATGGGTGCCGACCTCACCGATGTCATTTTGGTGGAAGCCACTCTGAGTAGCACTCGGCTTCAGAACGCCAAGATTACGGGTGCCGATTTTACCGATGCGATTCTCGACCGTTCAGAAGCGATTGCCCTGTGCCAACGGGCGGAAGGCACGAATCCGGTTACTGGTGCTTTAACCCGTGAGAGTTTGGGCTGTCGCTAACCTGTTCCCGCTTTGTCACAAACAACACTCAGAGCGGCCCATCTACAGATAGATTCTGGAATAGGGTGAGACCTGTAAGGTTCAGATTGGCTGTGCAAGCCCAGGGCTCCATCTTGTGCTGAACACTTTATGAACTTTGATCCTTTCAACCTATTCTGGATTTTCTTATTTATTGCCTCTCTACAACCAGCATGGCAACGTCGAGCGACTGAGATGCGCCGGCTTCAGGCTTTGCGCGAATTTGAACGACAGCGGAACGGTCGCGTTATTCTGCTCATTCACCGCCAGGAGTCAATCAGCCTACTCGGCATTCCTCTGTCACGCTATATCAGCATTGAAGATTCAGAACAGGTACTGCGAGCCATTCGCTTGACGCCACCCAACGTTCCTATTGATCTGGTTTTGCACACACCCGGCGGTCTAGTTTTAGCAACAGAACAAATTGCCAGAGCCCTGATTCGCCACCCAGCTAAAGTCACTGTGTTTGTCCCCCATTATGCAATGAGTGGTGGCACGATGTTGGCTCTGGCCGCTGATGAAATTGTGATGGATGAAAATGCAGTTTTGGGTCCTGTGGATCCTCAGTTGGGCAATTTCCCAGCCGCCAGCATTATCAATGTCGTTGAGCAAAAGCCAGTGGGCGATATTGACGACCAAACGCTGATTATGGCAGATATTTCCCGAAAGGCAGTGCGACAGGTACAGCGTTTTGTGCGCACATTGCTGGAAGACAATATTCCCAGTCCGAAGATCCAGCCCGAGAGAATTGAGGCGATTATTGAGTCCCTAACTACGGGCCGCGTGACTCACGATTATCCGATTACCGCCGAGGAAGCGACCGACTTAGGTTTGCCAGTTACAGTTGGTCTGCCCAAGACAATTTACAACTTGATGGACCTCTACCCGCAACCGCAAGGGGGACGTCCTACAGTTCAGTACATTCCAATGCCCTACGAGCCTCGCATTCCTTTGCCTCAGCCCAAAGGCAGGCCCATTCCTGAAGGAGCACAAGCGCAGCCAAACCGGCGCTAGAAAGTTTAGAAGGTTTATCCTCGGTTGCCCAACGTGATTAACTGAAGCCACAAAAAACACGGCTCGATTGAACCGTGAGTGCATAATTTTTGCTCAGTTCAGTGGCAAATTAGCTTTGGGCAACTGCCTCGCGGCCAGCAGGAATGGCAGCTGGTCTATGGGGGCTTTGGAAGATCTGCTGAGCATCAGCCTGTTGACAAGCCACCATCGTCTTGACATGCTCGGCTTCGTCATCGCGAATATTGACGAAGGTGTCATACAGCGTCTCAATCACTGGACGGCGATCTCCAGGCACACTGCAAGATTGGAACTCGTCGAACATGTAGAGGTCGCCATCGCGATAGTAGTCAATAGCAACTTGCGGTGCGGGTTGAGTTTTCAGGTCAGCTTCATTGAGCTTGAGAAACTCGTCGTAGGTGTGGAAAGCGTGCTCCTCAATCAGCTCCATAAAGTGGTAGGCAGAGCGAGGAGACAGGATGTAGAGCCCAACAACGATCCAGTAATAAACCAGAGCCGCATGCTGCGCCAGAAAACGATCAACCCATTTCTGGTTGCCACCTAAAGATTCCATAATCAGTAGATGGTGCAATTCATTCCAGGACTCAGCAAAGTGAACCTTCAGCCAGTCTGCTTTACGCCATGCTCCTAAGGTTTCATAAAGGTGCAGGACGGATAAAAAGCCAAAATAAGGAACCCGAGCTACCGTTTCCAAAACGTAAAAGCGGGGAAAGGGGCGATCCCGGTAAAGCACATTAATGACTAAGACCAGGATGCCAACTAGAAAACGGATCATGGGCAAACTTCCAAAATGCTGAATAAAGAAGCAATCGCATCTCTTAGAACTTGTCTCAAGTTTGTCTAAGAGGCTTGGTTGGTAAATTTAGAAGCGGTGAAGGAGTTCTTCTCTGTCCTTCTATGTCACGCCTCGATTCTAACAAGCTCTGCCAGTAGGTAGAGGTCGGATTTCTATGTTTGAACCAAGAAGCAGCTCAAGAAACCAGGCTGTAGCAGGCGGTTCAGCAGTTTCTTAAAAAAGGACGTAGTTATTATATCCAGAATCTTGGCTTAATCTTTAATAAAAGCTCCATAATTGCCTGGGCATTTAATCCTGATTATTTGAATTTTAATGATTTGCATCCTGGAATGCTCGTGCAAATTGTATGTGACCTAGACTCAGTAGTTTGGCTCGGATTATGAGACAATTTTTGCTTCTCAGCTCCAAATCTGTCCTAGCTCCAACACGAAACCAGGCAGCACATTTCCTCCAGACAAACTGGTTGGAGACTGAAGCACCTCCATATCCTGCTTGGGTTGACAGACCTCAACTCGTTGGTTCTCTGGGTCAATCAGCCAGCCCAAGCGAACTCCATTACTGAGATACTCCTGCATCTTGGTTTGCAAGGGTTTCAGGTCATCGCTGGCAGAACGTAATTCCACGACAAAATCAGGAGCCAAGGGCGGGAATTTCTGACGCTGCTCTGGAGTCAGGGCTTGCCAGCGATCCAACTTCACCCAGGCAGTATCAGGAGAGCGATCTGCTCCATTAGGCAACCTGAAGCCAGTCAAGGAATCAAAAGCAACGCCTAATTTCTGCTGTCGGTTCCAAGACCAAAGCTGACCAAAAATGTCACCATTCCGCTTTCCTGTTTCTCCTCCAGTTGGCGGCATAATCACCAATTTTCCTTCAACCGTGCGCTCAAATCTAAGCTCTCCATTGGCCTGACAAAGCAAATAAAACTGCTCGTCAGTGAGGTGAATGGCAGGGGCCAAGTTTAAGGTGAGCGGAGACATAGCTTGCTACCTCTAGATTCAATCCACTGTAACTTACCCAAATACCTTGATCTTCAGTCATTAGAAGATCGGGATGTCCTCATTCTGAAACTGAGATTTGACACGGAATAAGGACAGAAGCCTTACACCTATATAAACCATTGTTTCTGACAGTTCCTGTTGCTTTTTTTAAGCACTTGCCAACAAGCCAGCCAGCGCTTTTGCTAGGAGTTGGTATTGAGCTGGAGTGTTGTAAAGCTGGGCTGAGATCCGCAACAAACGCTTTGGCCGTGCAGGCCAGGAAATAACAGGCACCTCAATGCCAAAGCTATCCATCAGAGCCTCTTGCAAAGGGTCCAAGTAAAGGGGCGGTTTGGGCAGTTCAGTAGAGCCATCCGGCAAGGGTAGCGTGGCCAGCGAACCGATCATTTCGTCTGGGCAAGGGAGGGGAATACTCAAAGCGTCAGAGAGCAGTCGCCGAGCCGCTAGAACTTTAGCCCGGTTCTGCACCATCAACTGTGGCCAACCACCGGGCAACAGCGCCCCCATAAACCGAATCGCCTCTGGCACGCACAAATAGCTGGTTGGGTCAGTGGTGCCTGTCCAGTCAAACTCCAAGCGAAAGCGAGAGCGGTCGAGCAAGGGAAAATTAGCGCCGTGGCTGATCGCCAATGGATGGATTTCAGCTTGCCGCTCTGGTTGCACAAACAGAAAAGCAGCGCCCTTCGGCGCACACAGCCACTTGTGGCAGTTGCCAGTGTAGTAAGTCGCCCCCAGAGATTGGAGATTGAGCGGCACCATTCCCGGCGCGTGTGCGCCATCCACCAGCGTCTCCACGCCGCGCTCGGTCAATGCCTTTACCAGTTGCTCCAGTGGCAAAATCAGTCCTGTCTGGCTGGTGATGTGGTCTAGCAAGGCCAGTTTGGTGCGGGCTGAAACCTGGCTTAACACTGCTGCCACCACTTGCTCGGACGATTCCAAGGGGAAGGGAATGCTTGCCACCACGACCTGAGCACCGGTCTGAGCGGCAACGAAATTCAGCGCGTTGCAACAGGCGTTGTACTCGTGGTTAGTCACCAGCAGTTCGTCCCCTGGCTCAAAGCGCAGCGAGCGCAACACCGTATTAACTCCAGTTGTGGCATTGGGCACAAAAGTAAGCGCCTCAGGATCAGCCCCAATGAACTCTGCCAATGCCTGTCGCGCCTCAGCCAACAAATCGCCTAAATCCCGCACAAAAAAGCGTACTGGCTCCTGTTCTAGGCGCAGCCGCAGTTCTTGTTGCACCGCTAGCACCGCTTTCGGGCAGGCACCAAACGAACCATGATTCAGGAAGGTAATAGCTGGATCTAAGAACCAAAGCTGGCTCCAATCCGGCTCAGAGCTTGCGTCTGAAACAGGTTCAGACGCTTTAGAGGGAAAGAACATCCTTGAGCGCGTAGACAACAGCATCCTGCTGGGCCGACAGCAGTTCAGGGAACATCGGCAGCGCCAGCACCTCAGCACAGACTTGCTCAGCTACTGGAAAACTACCGGGTTGATAGCCCAGACTGGCGTAAACCGCCTGTAAATGTAGGGGCACCGGATAGTAGACCATGGTGCCAATACCCTGCTCCTGCAACGCCGTCCGCACCTGGTCGCGCTGCGACACACGGATGGTGTACTGGTTCCAAACATGCATCCCACCCGTGATCGCTGAGGGCCGCTTCACTGTCCCTTGCTTCACTGCTTCTAAAGGCGCCAAAAGCTGGTTGTAACGCTCAGCAACGCCCCGCCGCAACACATTCCAGGTGTCTAAGTGAGGCAATTTCACCTGTAGCAGGGCCGCTTGCATAGCGTCCAGGCGACTGTTCATGCCAACACTTTCGTGGAAGTAGCGCTCGCGACTACCATGCTCTTTGAGAATGCGCAGGCGCGAAGCCAACTCTGGGTCGTTGGTGGTCATCATGCCGCCATCCCCGCAGGCACCCAGATTTTTGGTGGGGTAGAAGCTGAATGCACCGATATCGCCAATACTGCCCACCTTTTGCCCAGCCCAACAAGCGCCCGTGGCTTGGGCGCAATCTTCCAGAACTCGCAAGTTATTGGCCTGAGCGATAGCCATCAGGCGAGTCATGTCCATCGGGCAACCGAATAGATGCACTGGCAAAACTGCCCTTGTGCGCTCACTAATCGCTGCCTCTAGCTGGTTCAGGTCTAAGTTGAAGTAGTCAGGCTCAATATCGACAAAAACTGGGGTCGCCCCAGTCAAGCTGATGGCTTCTGTGGTTGCAAAAAATGTGAACGGAGCCGTGATCACCTCGTCGCCGGGGCCAATATCCAGAGCACGCAGGGCCAGATAAAGAGCATCAGTCCCAGAATTGCAACTCACCGCATGTTCGGTGCCGATGTATTGCGCAAACTGAGTTTCGAAAGCTTTAACGACTGGTCCGCCAATGTAATGACCAGACTGCAACACTGACAGCACCGACTCATTGAGTTCTGCCGCCAAAGTCTGATACTGCGCACGGATATCGAAGGAGGGGATCACACTCACACACCACCCTGGGGGCAACTTACTGGCAACTAGCGTATCAGGCTAGCAGAGCTTTCAGTTCTGGCAGTAAGTCAGCAAACGCTAGCCCCCGGTGGCTGATAGCCTGTTTGAGAGCTGGATCCATCTCGGCAAAGGTCTGCCGATACTGGGGAACGTAAAAAATTGGGTCGTAGCCGAAGCCCTGACTGCCGCGCGGTGCCCGCAGAATTTCACCCTCACAGCTGCCTTTGGCTTCCAAAGCAATCGAGCCATCCGGTCGTGCTACTGCCACTTCACAGACAAAACGAGCAGTGCGGTCGAGTTCGTTGCCCAATTCTCCGAGTAGGCGCTCGATCCGCTCAGGATCAGTGCGGCCGTAGCGAGCAGAGTAAATCCCGGGCGCACCATCAAGCGCGTCTACCTCTAGGCCTGAGTCATCAGCAATGGCCCATTGGCGAGTAGCTTGTGCGACCTGGGATGCCTTTAGACAGGCGTTGGCCCGAAAGGTATCACCGGTTTCTTCAACCTCTAACGATTCAGGCTTGAGGCTTAACTCCCACTGAGCTGGGCCCAGCAAGCCTGCCAAAAGCTCTTGAAATTCTTGAAGTTTGCCTGGATTGCTCGTAGCGAGGACTAAGAGCGGCATTGTCCACCTGGAAGCACGAACTAGCCCAGGATACTATAGGCTGAGTTTCGACAAAGATTAGGCACTGACGGCATAGCACAATGGCAGGAACAGAAGGCGAGTGGCGAGTTCGGGGTCTGCGAGGCGCAATTACCGTGAGCCAAAACTCAGTTGAGGCAATCGCTGAAGCTGTGAACGAACTGTTAGATGCCTTAGAGAGTCAGAACACTATAGACCCCTCAGAAATCGTGAGTGCAACTTTCTCGGTCACTCACGATTTGGATGCGATTTTCCCTGCTGCTGCTGCTCGCCGCCGTCCTGGTTGGGATCAAGTGCCGCTGCTGGATGTACAGCAAATGCAGGCCGTTGACGGTTTAGATCACTGCATCCGAGTAATGATCCACCTCAATACACCTTTATCGCAAAAGGCGCTACGGCCTGCTTATTTACGCCGTGCTGCACAGCTACGCCCTGATCTAGCGTTTCTTAGTTAACCAGTCCTTAACGGTTACCCGGTTTGCAGTCACTACTGATAAGCGGTTGATTAGGTATTGACTTGACTATCGCTAGCGACTAGTTGCTCAGCCTGCTTCTGAGCAAAGTAGTTGCTCAAGAAAGTATTAACAATCGAAAGCAAAACCGCACCCAAAATCGCGGGGATGAATCCGTCTACCCGGAAGCCTGGCGATACAAGGGATGCAATCCACAGACTTGCACCGTTCACGACAAAAGAGAATAAACCTAGCGTCGCAAAGTTGAGAGGCAGAGTCAGCAATCTTAGAGCGGGACGGATAGAGGTATTGACAAAGCCGATAACCACAGCAGCAATTAAGGCCGCTGCGAAAGACCGGATATCAATGCCTGGAACCACAATATCTACTACCAACAAGCTCAGAGCCGTTGCCAGCCAAGTAAAAAATTGACCGATCATAATTCTCCTTTTCGGTATTTTTTAACGTCTGTTCGATCTTGCTATGGCGAGCACAAGTTCACCATCCATAGCGAGGCAGATTTCTTGACGTAGTGGTCAGAACGATGATGAGGAACCATGATGGAACAGAACGATTTCACTACTGGTTTGGCTGCCTTTTGCTCTGGATTGCTCCCTCACCCTCGCTCTAAAACTCAACTCTACCTATGCGCGCCCGCACCCTGCTGATCCAACTTTGTCTTGCTGCGGCAACGATTACGATCACGTTTGCGCTTCCCATAGAACTGGACGCACAGGCCGTCCGCCTGTCTTTAGCTCGCTACACGCCACCTGCTGCTCACTCAGGTAGCAGCTATGGTAAACCGCCCAGCTAGGGGTTAATACTTAGTTAGGATTCATTCCAATTACCCTTAAACATTCTTTACTCGGCCACAACCTTGTGTCTTATCTGTGTCTAGAGTCACGGTTGGGTGGTCCATCCCATCACAGCCGCCAGAATTACTCTGCTTAAGATGGAGAGAGATAGCGGTAAACGGAGAGATAGCGTGCATGTTAGGGCTATCTCTCCTAAGCTCATCTGGCTCATCCACTGGCTAGGAGTCGCCGCCCGTTTTAGGAGTGTGTGATCATGTTCAACGCAACTGAAATTCTGATCGATGGCTTTGTCCGCCAACTCAAGGAAGGCTATCAGCGCACCTACGGGAGCCGCAACTCCGACTACGAGGACATTATTGGCTGGGTCGGCAGTATGGCCCTGGAGAACATTGCCAACAGCGATGCGCTCTATCACAACGTCGAGCACACAATTTTAGTGACCCTAGTCGGGCAGGAATTGTTGCGTGGCAAGCATATCCGTGAAGGTGGGGTCTCCAGCGAAGATTGGCTGCATTTTATTATTTCGTTAGTTTGTCATGACATCGGTTATGTCAAGGGTGTTTGTCTGCACGACCTAGACGGTCAGTACGCAACCGGTCGGGATGGCAAGCTCATCGGCCTCCCCTTAGGTTCTTCAGACGCAGCCTTGACTCCTTACCACGTCGATCGCGGCAAGCTGTTTATCGATGAGCGTTTTGGCAAGCACTGGTTGATTGACGCTGAAGTTATCAAGAAAAATATTGAACTCACCCGTTTTCCAGTCCCCGAAGAGGCAGACCACCGGGACACCACCAACTATCCAGGTCTGGTCCGAGCCGCAGACCTGATTGGTCAGCTGAGCGACCCCCGTTACCTCAAGAAGATTAGCGCCCTGTTCTATGAGTTTGAGGAAACGGGCGTCAATCAGGCCTTGGGCTATCGCCATCCTGGGGACCTGCGCTACAACTACCCCACCTTCTACTGGAAAGGGGTTTTCCCCTACATCAAACCGGCGTTGCACTATCTCTCCCTGACCCAACAGGGCAAGCAAATTACCGCCAACCTTTATTCCAACGTGTTCATGGTCGAGCATGAGCAACAGCAGCGAGAACAAGAACAGGCCATGAAACAGGCCCAAAACCAACAAGAAGAACAGCAATTGCTGGCTGAGGCGGTCACTCACTAGTCCCGATCTAGCGCTTGTATGCTGGATAGACGTGCCCTACCTAGTGGGGATTGAGCTGTTTAGTAGGTCATCATGCGTCAAGCTTGCCTAATCTCAACGGGCTCTGCCCGTGCGAGAAGTTTGTTCTGCGCTTTTGTTGTGCTCTTGGGGCTGTTGCTAGCGGATCCTGTCTGGGCACGAGAGGCCGCGCCAGCGCCACCCAACAGTCGTGAGCCATTCTCGATTCAGCCCTATGTCGAGGCAGTAACGCGCCGGATCACTGAGTTCAAGCTCAGCAACGGCATGACTTTTATCGTCATGGAGCGCCACGAAGCCCCTACGGTGTGGTTTCAAACCTATGTCAATGTGGGTGGCGCTAATGAGGTGCCCGGACAAACCGGCATCGCTCACTTCTTTGAGCATTTGGCTTTTAAGGGAACCAGCCGCATTGGCACCACAAATGCAGCCCGTGAGAAGGCAGTCTTCAGCCAGATGGATCAGCTTGATGAGCAGTTGCGGCAAGCCCGAACCAAGGGCGATCAAGCCCAAATCGCTCGTCTCCAGCCTCAGTTTGAGAAGCTCAAGACCGAGGCTGCATCCTTAGTCAAGCGGGGTGAACTCGATGAAATTATCAGTCGCCAAGGCGGGGTGAACATCAACGCTTTCACCTCCAAGGACGCGACCCAGTACGTCTACAATTTCCCAGCCAACAAGCTTGAACTCTGGATGTCACTGGAGTCAGAACGCTTCCTGGACCCCGTGTTCCGAGAATTTTACGAAGAACGGGATGTGATTCAAGAGGAGCGGCGACGGGGCTTCGACAATAGCCCCACTGGGCAACTATTCGCCCGATTGCTTAAGGAAGCTTACAAAGTTCACCCCTATCAGTACACCACCATTGGTTCTCAGGAGACGATCCAGAGCTTGACCAGGCCGATGGTGCAGAAGTTCTACCGCGATTATTACGTGCCCCACAACATGACGATTGCGATTGTGGGTGATGTGGATCCCAAACGGGTGAAAGAGCTGGCCCAAGCTTATTTTGGGCGTTTTCGTGATCGTCCCAGTTTGCCTGATCCCACAGTGGTGGAACCGGCTCAGAGCCAACAGCGCCGCTTCACGCTGACCTTGCCCTCCCAGCCCTGGACGGTTGCGGCCTATCACCGCCCCGCCTTCAATCAACCAGACAATGCGGTCTACGAGATTATCAGCAGTATCCTCAGTGATGGTCGTACATCCCGTTTCTACCGTTCTCTGGTGCAGCAGCAGCAAATTGCCCTGACTGCCGAGGGCTTCAATGGCTATCCAGGTGACAAATTTCCAACTTTGATTGTCTTTTACGCACTGCCTGCGGCTGGCCACAAGGTTGAAGAGGTCGAAACAGCCATGCAAGTGGAGATTGACCGCTTAATCAATCAGCCTGTCAGTGCGGCGGAGCTAGCACGGGTACAAACCCAGGCACGGGCAGGTCTTTTAGGCACATTGCGCTCCAATCAAGGCATGGCTGGGGCTCTGCTGGAATACCAAGTCAAAACTGGCGACTGGCGCAATCTGTTCAAACAGGTTGAAGCTTACGCAGCCGTTACGCCCGCAGATATTCAGCGAGTTGCCCGTGCAACCTTTCGGCCAGAGAACCAAACGATTGGTCGTCTGATCCCTGCGGCAACTCCCGCAACCCCTGATCCAACGTCAGGTCCAACTTCACAAGCTACGTCCCAAGCCGTGGGAGCCCACTCATGATCCAAAATCTCATTCGACGCTGGCTCAGCTTCCTGGCCATGGCGGTAGCTTCCTTGGCTCTGTTGCTGTACCTGCCTGCTCACGCCATCGCCGCACCTCGTCACTACACTGACCTAACCTACCCGCCTCTGCCCGCGCTCCAGGTGCCTGAGCCGACGCGACTGACTTTAGACAACGGCTTGGTCATTTACCTGCTCGAAGACCACGAACTGCCATTCGTCAACGGCTCAGCCATGGTGCGTACTGGTAGCCGCTTTGAACCAGCTGACCAAGTAGGTCTCGCCTCGCTGGTCGGCAGTGTCATGCGTACAGGTGGCACCCAGAAACATAGTGGCGATGAGCTGAATATGTTGTTGGAGGACCGAGCTGCCTCTATCGAAACCGGTATCGATGCCGTCTCGGCAGGCGCTAGTTTTAACAGCCTGACTGAAGATGCTGATTTAGTCCTCGATCTCTTCGCGGAGGTTCTGCGCCAGCCCCTATTTGCGCAGGACAAGTTAGATCTAGCTAAGCAGCAATACCGCAGTAGCATTGCCCGTCGCAATGACGATCCGGATGATGTTGTACGTCGAGAATTTCAGAAGTTACTCTACAGCCCAACCAGTCCCTACGCTCGCACAGTTGAATATCGCAATCTGGACAACATTCAGCGCGAAGATTTGATTCGCTTCAAGCAGCGCTGGTTTCATCCCAACAACATGCTGCTGGGGGTGATTGGTGACTTCAAGACCGACGAGATGGCAGCAAAATTGCGCCAATTATTTGCTGATTGGCCGGCTCAACCGGGCCTTCAGGTTCCCCCCTTGCCTGAGGTGAATGGCAAAAATGCCAAGGGCGTGTTTTTCATTGAGCAACCCCAACTCACTCAGAGCTATGTGCATCTGGGGCACATTGGTGGCTTGCGTCGCGATCCCGATTATTTTCCACTCACGGTCCTCAATGAGTTGCTCAATGGCTTGAGTGGTCGGATGGTGAAGAATATCCGCACACGCCAGGGTCTTGCTTACTCGGTTTACGGTTACTGGTCTGCCAACTTTGACTACCCAGGCATCTTCATTGCTGGCGGTGAAACCCGGTCCGACGCGACGGTGCAGATGATCCGTTCAGTCATTGAAGAAATTGAACGGGTTCAGCGTGAACCCGTCACAGCGCAAGAACTGCAACTCGCGAAAGACTCGGTTCTCAGTTCCTTTGTCTTCAACTTTGAGGATCGTTCACAAACCCTGTCGCGCTTGATGCGCTACGAGTATTTTGGCTATCCCAAAGACTTTATCTTTCAGTACCAACGCGGCGTGCAGGCAACCACGGTTGCCGATATTCAGCGAGTCGCGAAAGCACACCTCAAACCTGACCAGCTCACTATCCTAGTGGCAGGTAACTCTAAGGCGATTCGTCCGTCACTGAGTACCTTGAAGCCCACAGAAACTGTTCAGGCAGTTGACATCACGATTCCTGGTACCGCTGCCGCTCAGCCCACTGCCGGTAGTCGTTCCTAGCGTTGCTTCTGGGGTTGCATAGACTTAGCGATATGCAACCCTGGGAGTCGGCTGATGATTCAGGTGATGCTTCTACCCCTCATTTATGAACCAACCCAGTCATGGTTACAGAGTGCGCTGGCTTGGCGTAGCGATTTCCTTTTATGCCTTCATTGCCATCGGTGTGGCTGAGGGCGGATTAGGCGTATTGCTGCCTTCAATCTTGACGACGTATCAGCTGACCCCGGCCACGATTACCCTGCTGTTCCTTAGTCAGGTCATTGGCTATCTGGTGGCTGCGCTCAGCAGCAGTTTGCTCAGCAGCCAGTTAGGCTTAGCTCGCCTATTGCTGTTAGCAGCGACCCTATTGGCAGGCTGCTTGGGAATTTATGCTGTGGTAGCTAGTTGGCCCCTGATGGTGGCGACTGGAGTGCTCTTCGGCCTGGGCATTGGCTGGATCGATGCAGGTATCAACACCTATCTTGCAAATGACCAGCGCAACGCCGATCTGATGGGTATCCTGCATGCCTTCTATGGGCTTGGGGCCTTGTTGGGTCCAGCCATTGCCACAACGTTGCTGGCCTTGGCCTTGAACTGGCGACAGGTTTACCTGGTATTTGCGGTAATGGTTGGGATACTGGTGCTGGCTCTGCTTTGGGCGGTGGTGACTCAAGATCGGTCGCTAACAACCAAACTAGATACTGCTGCTCCCAGTGCTAGGGCTAGTCTGCGTCTCGCGCTCAAAATGCCAGTCATCCTGGCAGCCAGCCTGTTTCTAATGGTTTATGTCGGTCTGGAAAGCTCTCTGGGTAATTGGGCCTACAGTGTTCAAACGATCAGTCGGGGCACCCCAGAACTCGTCGCAGGCTACAGCGTCAGTGCTTACTGGTTCGGGCTTAGTCTGGGGCGTTTACTGACCGGGCGAGTAGTGGCCCTAGTCGGTGCCGTCAAAAGCATCAGCGGCTCACTCGCTCTATTAACGGTTGGGTTGCTGGCTTGGTGGCTGCTGCCAGGGCAACTATTGAGCCTGCCTCTGTTGGGCTTGGCCCTAGCCACCATCTTTCCCACCACTATTTGGTTGATGCCACAACGGCTACCCGCGCATCTAGTTCCAGGCGCGATTAGCTTAATGACTGGTCTAGCTGGTTTTGGCGCAGCAGTGATTCCAACAGCCGTGGGTTGGCTCGCCGACCGAGTGGGTCTAGAGAGCATTCCAGTAATGATGCTGCCACTGGTTGTTCTGATGATTGGCTTGCATTACTGGTTGTCACAAATCCCTGCCTCTAGTGCGGCTCCCCCTGCCTCTTAAGCGCAAAGGCTTTCTGGTAGGCTTTCTACCAATTCTTAAGCGACGAATACATCTAGCTCAGTCTCCAGCTAGACAGCCGAATCTTCCTGTTCGGCTAAAGTTAGGTATCGAAAAGATTCGGTAACAATAGATACAGAAATAAAATCAATAACCTTTCAATTTCTCAGCTTCTGGAGATAACCTCAAATGCACCTATCTTTTCGTCGAGCCAGCCACGGTTACATCCTCTCGATTGTTGGCCTCCTACCTGAAGCCATCCGAGGCCGGTACCGTGGGCAGCCTTTTGAGCTGCCCAGAGCAGAGATTCAACGCGGACCAGAAACCATCCGGGGAATGTATCGGGGGCAAGCCTTTGAGCAACCGAAGTTGGTGGCCAAGGTCAGACCAAGTCGGCGGCGAGTCGAATTGTGCTATCGCGGCTCGGCCTATTTGGGCGGTCCAGATAGAACGGAGCGAGCAGTCAAGGCGCAGAAATCAGCTCCTTGACCCTAAGCTTTAAGTCGCTTAACTAGCTCATTTAAAGCGATTCGCATTGCTCAATTTGCTCAGCCTTGCTAGCAACTTCGAGAGAATATTCAGCGATTGAAGGATAGAGTTGCCCGTTGAAAACTTGCGGCTCGGTATCACCCCACAAACTACCTTCACCGCTGTACCACTTAGCTGCTACAAAGCGTTTAGCCTCCCAAGAGTCTCCTGTCTGTCCCAAAGCTTCGTAGTAATACTGGCTTAGCTTATAAGCAGCGATTTGATCCTGGATGTCTGGGTTTTCTAGAAATTCATCGGTCGAGACAACTTCACCGAGGACTTCTTGGGACCAGCTAATGACATTCTCAGGTAAAACTTGCCAGCGCCCTAAAGCGCCAGACTCAGGGTTCACAGCCTGGTAATCGTCGCCACTTTCCTGCTCTGAGATTGCAGCGGTAATGGCAGCGATTTCTTGTTCTGGCTCCAGGTTTTGAGAGCAGGCTAGGCTGGGTGTAGCAGACAGAGTCCACCCTAGGCTTAACGTGCCTAAACTGCTACATCTCAACCAATTTTTGATGCTTCGGTTCAGCATAAATAAATCTCCAGCAATGAGCCATGTTGCATTTCTGCTTTGCTGATCATGGCTAGAGATTTTGCAGACCGGAATAGAGGCTTCCCCCCTTATGCTGAAGGGGTCTTAACCCCGACCCGGGAGTCGGGAGCCAACGATTTGACTAAAGCGCTCTCGCCCCAACTCTAGATTTTGAGGAACGCCATTAGGATAGTTCTCTGCAATCAAAGCTTGCAGACGTTCAATGCGATTGCTAGGGCTAGGGTGAGAGCTGAAAAACTCCGATTGCCTACCCCCTCCTGCGGCGCCCAATACACGCATCAGCTCCACAATTGCTTGAGGGTTATAACCCGCCTCGGTCATAAAGCGAAAACCCAAGCGGTCACTTTCGAGTTCGTCATCCCTGCCGTATCTCAAGCTGACTAGCTGATTGACTGCTACTGCCAAGACTGCCGCTTGTTGTCCACGCCCCTGTTCATCCGTGGTCGCCACGCCCACTGCGGTGACTAACGCTGAGCCAAGCTGTTGCTTAGCCAAATGTTCGGCTCCATGCCGTGCTATTACATGTCCAGCTTCATGCCCGAGCACAGCTGCTAGCTGCGCTTCCGAAGACAGTAACCGAAGCAAACCAGCCGTTACAAATACCTGACCGCCTGGTAATGCAAATGCATTCACTGTTTGCGGATCTCGCAGTAAGTGAAACTCGAAAGGATAGGGAGACTGAGCCACAACAGACTGCTGCACAACTCGCCCCCCAACCTGGTCAACATATTGCTGCAAGCCTGAGTCAGGATAGAGGCCACCATGCTGAGCTGCCATCTCTGAACGAGCTTGCAAACCTAGCGAAACTTCCTGACGAGCCGTCAGTTGTACCCGTTGGGTCTCGCCAGTAATCGGATTCTCGACAGTGGTAGTGCAGTAGCTCAGCAGACCAAACAGCCCGACCATGAGCCCAATCGCCAGACGAATCAAGCATCCCACTGTTGTTCTCCTACCCGACCAGTTGAGTAACTGTTGGGCAACTTGTTGAGTTTATCTTTGTACCCGGCCCAGTACGCAGATCTTACCTACAGGCGGAGCTTTAGTCTGTTTTTTGCCAGGAGCTTTTTTGTTTGAAGGGCCTTCAGTAGAGAGCGACTACGAGCCTTGAGCTTCAGCCTTAGCAGGCAGAGGGTCAGGTGTCACCAGTGTTGGTATGAGCGGCGGACGCAGCGCTAGATAAGCAGCCGATCCCAACAGGGGAACCAAGGCAACTCCCCAAAACACTAGCGGGTTGCTCAAGCCACGGCGAGCCATATCGTCACCCAGCAGAGCAGGGAACAGCACACAGAGTAAGCAAAAATCGAGACTCATGACGTGGATGAAACGGCTGGTTTGCCACTGTTGGGCAAAGTCCTGCCAGTCGCCATTGCTAAGACCATAAACGAGCAAGACTACGGCTCCAAGGCCCAGAAGCACGCCTGTCCAGCGGGAATCTTGTATTTTCAGCCAAAGACCTTTGGCTCCGTGAAACTCACCGTTGGGCTTGCGTAATGCCAGATAGGGCAAAAGCGCAAAAGCACCAACTGCCAGCATCGCCCCTGCAAATGGCCAAGCCGGTGGCTTCTGCATTCTGCCGTCAATAAAGAGTAGACAGCCGTAGATTAAGGGCCAAACGCCCATCAGGTTAAAAAGGGCCACCACTAATGGGTTGATGCCACCTACCTGCCCTGTTGAGAGCCTTTGGATTAGGTCCAAGGTATCGGGTTGATCCGGGGGCGCTCCTAAAAAAGCGTAGGCAACAAAACCTATCCAAAGCAGCCCAAAGCCTAGCTGTCTGGTCATCTCTTTCGTCATCTGCACTTAACTCCCCTGACTTCTACAGTTTTTCCTGTCTCTATTCCTTTACAAAGGGTTACATCTAAGGGCAGAGCCTGCTTCCCGCTAATGGCTTGTCTTTCAGCCTTTGGATAGCGCTGCCGTTGCCCCCCACTCGCTACTTTTTTGTATAGAATTGTAAACGAGAGTTTGGTCGTGGTCATTGGTGGTGCTGGAAGCTGCGTTTAAAGTTCAAGACCGACAACTAAACCGCTTTTTGTTTTTTTCGTGAAACCCCAGCATGAAGCCTGAGACTCCAACCTCTGTGATGGGTAGCTTAAGGGATGTCCATCAAAAGGTTTGACCGAAACTCAGCGGATTTCCCTTACATCCAAGCGAAAGACGATGGTGGAGATTTATCTTTGCTGGGTTTCTAGCTGACGGCTAGGTGTTCTGAAGGCAGACTCTGAGCGGTTCGACTAACTCCGTTTCTCATCCCCTTTCCTAACCCTCTGTTCCTGTCAATACCAACCTGTATGTCAATTATTTTCTGGGCTTCCCATTCCTGCGCTCGTCACTCCCGTACCGACTGGCTACAGCCGCTACGCAACTGGTTAGACAACCTGGAGATTCAAGATAGCCGTGTAGCTCATTTTGTCTGCAAAGCGATCCCGCCCCAATGTCCCTTCGAGCGGGATGTAGTTCTCTTTGGCCGCAAGCTGTTTCACATCCCAGCGTTGTGCCAAATCAACCCAATCTACGAGCAGTTGGTAAGCTTACGCTTCCGCTCCCTGTGCTATCTGGCCGATGAGTGCGGCGAAGACCTCTCGCAATACTGCTAGGCTCTGCAGCCATTGCCTGATTTGCACTGCCTGATTTGAAGAGACTTTGCAAAGACATAAATGCACAACGAAGCTGCAACAGAGCTTCAAGTAGAAATCTACAAACCAGCTCCACCGGCTGGAATCAAGCCAGCCAAGCCAACCAAGCCAGCCAGGCCAGAAAGGGGATCAGGGCAACCCAAATAAAACCCGTGTTATCCCGACTAGATGTGCTCCCCGGCTCTGGCAGCTCCAATGAAGAGGGGCGACGTGCCTCAGGCTTCATTGTTACTGTCCCCGCTCGGTGTTTAGGATCACTTTCTTGCAACTGATTCAAGTCGGGGATCTCAGTGAGCCATTCCGGGCGACGATTAAGGTTTGGCGCTTCTAGGATGTAGAGCAAACGCTTATTCTGTCGACCAATGTCCACGCTAGGATGCTGCACTAATTGACGGCACAGGGCAATCGCTTCAGCTCGCTGTCCTGCTGCATCATAGGCAGTTACTAACCAAGTTTGAATTTCACCACCCAGAAAAGAGCCACGGGCAGATAGCGCCGCCGCCTTTTCTAAAAGTTGCACCGCCTCACGATAATTACCTCGTTCAAAGGCATTCTTGCCTTCCTGATAGAGTTGGCGGGAAGTTTCGGCCGCTTCGCTCATACGTTCAACGTTAATTTTGCTGATAGGGCAGAGGGTAGGCGACTGACAGAGTTGTTGGGATCGCCATTAGGCAAAGGGCCTCCTCAAATCTTAGAAGCATTAGCCTATTGCAGTTACCCTTTAAGCTCAGTGAGCGGCTAACGAGTGTAAGGTTAGGAGATTTTTGAGAGAGGGTTATGGGCTCTCTAGCAGAGGCTCTCTGAGATACTTCTGAAATACTTAGGCCAACGCTTTCTGGGCCGCTCCGCTCTCCCTCTCAAGAAATTTCCCCAACTAACGCTATGTTGCCTTTCGTTACATTGAGGTAGACGGTAGATTGTCCAGAGGAAAGAGTTTGAACGGGGAAGTCTGCGCTAACGTTTGGGTATCGTCACTCAGGACAAAGTTGCCCTGACTTCCTCATCTTCTGTCCTTATCACCTTGCATCCCTATTATGAGCGTCGAAGAGCAAAACACAGAAGTCCTTGACCTGCCGGGTGAGGCTCCAGTGACAACCCTTACCAAATTGCCCCCTGCCACCTCAACTCAGGTGGGTACTGACGAAAATCAGTGGCAACGGGTGGGTGAGCGGCTAGCATGGCTAACCTCCGATGTACCACGGCAAATTGCTAATTTCCTAGACCGTTATCAGACCCCTGTAAAGGGATTGGGTATCATTGCCCTCTCGATTCCCTTTGTCGTGTTCACGGCAGCCCTGCTCCGGGTTATCGCGGTTGTTCCTTTGCTGGCTCCCACCCTTGAGCTTGTGGGTTTTGGCTATAGCGCCTGGTTTGTTTATCGCTACCTGCTATTTGCCGACCGCCGCCAAGAGCTTGGCACAGAGCTAGACCAAATCAAAGGCCGTGTCTGGGGCCAGGATAGTTAGGCACTGATGGCTTGAGCTTCAGTTACCTGATCTTAAGCCCTGATCCCGAGCCTTAATCCTGGAGAGGGACTGCCTACTAGAGGCAGTTCCCACTTGACGAGCGTTTTCGGACACGCTATATTCGTAGACCTGTGGAAATCAAAGGTCCCGCGCTGCTAGCTCAATGGTAGAGCATCGGACTCTTAATCCGCTGGTTGAAGGTTCGAGTCCTTCGCGGCGCATTCCCTAGTCCTGGCTATACTTGCTTTGACTAAGGATGCCTCAACTTCTCCAGGTGGTTCCATTGGCACAACCTGTGGTAAGTTGTCTAAGCTGACTTAAATCTCACACGAGATCATGGTCAGACGGTTCATCGGGGCGTAGCGCAGCTTGGTAGCGCACTACTTTGGGGTAGTAGGGGTCGTGGGTTCAAATCCCGCCGCTCCGATTCCAACAACACTCTGGGGCTCAGGCTTTTACCCCATATGCCTGAGCCCTTTGTGTTAGGTCAAGTTTTTGATGATTTCTGTAGTTGGCATTGGCTTGGATGGAGCGCAGGGGCTCAGCGCTGCAACTCAGCAGCTAGTCAGTAGAGCCCAGATTTTAGTTGGCAGCACGCGGCATCTCAGCTATTTCCCTGAGCATCCTACACAACGGCTAGAGCTAGGGGATCTCAGCAGCACACTCAGCAAGCTTCAAGCCCTGGCTGCACAAGAGCAAGAGATTGTAGTGCTTACCTCCGGCGACCCTTTGTTCTTTGGCCTAGGGCGTTTGTTGTTGGAGCATATTGCCCCCGACTGCTTAACCTTCTACCCGGCAGTCAGTTCGGTGCAACTGGCTTTTGCTCGAATCAAGCAGCCGTGGCAGGAGGCACAGGTCATTAGTGCGCACGGACGCAGCCTAGAGCGGTTAATACGCACGTTGCAGACCGGTGCTCGTCAGATTGCAGTGCTCACCTCGCCTGAGCACTCTCCTGGGGCTATTGCTCGCCTGCTCCAGTCATTGAATTTGCCACTCACTTACGACTTCTGGATATGTGAGAATCTCGGCGGTTTACAAGAGCGGGTTGCAAAGTTGTCGCTCTCGGAAGCGATGACTTGCTCAGTCGCGCCACTGAATTTAGTCCTGTTAGTCCGGCAAGACG
Source organism: Leptolyngbya sp. FACHB-261 (assembly GCF_014696065.1). Taxonomy (NCBI): domain Bacteria; kingdom Bacillati; phylum Cyanobacteriota; class Cyanophyceae; order Leptolyngbyales; family Leptolyngbyaceae; genus Leptolyngbya; species Leptolyngbya sp. FACHB-261. The sequence goes on from NZ_JACJPL010000027.1 coordinate 294,904, forward strand.
AACTGCCCCAGCCCGAGAGCTTGCCCATTCTGGGCATTGCCGACCGTGCTTTCTTGAGCTTCGAGGATCGGCCAGGGTTGATCACCAAGCGCGAGGTTCGAGTTCTGACACTGAGTGAGTTGACCCTAGAACCAGGCCAAACCGTCTGGGATATTGGGGCTGGTACTGGCTCGGTCAGCATTGAGATCGCTAGGCTCCTGCCCACAGGCGCAGTCTATGCGATTGAGAAAACTGCGGCTGGCGTGAGTCTGATTGAGCGCAATTGTCAGCGCTTGGGGGTCAGCAATGTTCAGGTTATTGCGGGGATTGCGCCCGAGGTACTAGCTAGCCTACCCGACCCCGACCGCGTCTGCCTGGGTGGCAGTGGCGGTGAATTAGAAGCAATCCTAGAAGTTCTGGCTCAACGGCTGAAGCCTGCTGGGGTATTGGTGGCGAACTTGGCAACCTTGGAGCACCTACACCGGGCACAGCAGTGGCTCACTGCCTCTCACTGGGAAGTAAATCTGCTGCAGGCAAATCTAGCCCGGTCAGTGCCGGTTGGATCACTGACACGCTTCACACCGCTCAATCCAGTGACTCTATTGAGAGCAGTACGGCCTAAGCCATAACTGAGTCTAAAGTTTTAGAGAATTTTAGAAGCCGGTTTAAGATTTCAGGTTTTCCAGATTTGGGCGCACTCAGACCGCTACAGCGAGAGCAAGCTAATCACAAATAGCCCTGCGATGCACAGTTGTCCCACAGCCCAAACCAGCGAACGGCCAAAGGCTAGGTCAGCGATATAGAAAATTGCGTAGGCTAGGCGTGCCAGCAGGTAGATGACCGTAGCTCCAGCTACCCACTCTGCCCCTGTCAGCCCCCAATAGGATTGACTGAGATGGGGACCGGTCACATAAGCCATCAGGGCTGCAATGGCAAAAATGCTAAAGGATTCAAAGGCGTTCTGGTGCGCCCAAGAGGCTCGTTGGGCAGAGGCTGGCAGTTTGTCAAACATGGCGCGCGGCGCGCTGTATTCGTAGCCTGCCTGCAAACGAGCTACGGCAACGACGCCAAAGGGCACGTAAATCAAGAACGCTGCGATTGCAATGCCGTAGAGGGGCACGCTGGTGAGCGGTAAACTTTGCAGCCAGGTCATTTAGCTGAGCCCGAAACTTAACAAAATTTTACTAGAACTTGGCCGCTTCAAAGCGCAAGGTCCAACTTTTGGTCTCCAATTCAAAACGTTCCCAATGGGTTGTCAGTGCTTCCAGCGGGCGCGGTAGGTCCGGGCATCGATATGGCAGAGCGCTGGAAATTTGGTGTAGCGCCCCAAGCCACCCGTCCACCAACTATCCAGTGTCCAGTACAGCTGGTTGCCCGTTAGACCCTCGACATAGAAATCGATCGCATCGCCGACCATGTGGCGACTCTGGGAGGCTCCGCCAACTTGACGGTTGATCTCGGGCGGACGGTACCAACTGGTAATGCGAAAGGGACGCCCGATTTTGTTGCGAGCCAACTGAGCCATTTTGGCGATGCGAATCATCGCATCTACAGTGGCTTGGTCAGGCGGCATACGCGAGCCGCCGTGAGTTGCCTCGGCCCAGGTGAAGTTGCCACCGGGGATAATGCTGGCGTAGAGCTGGATATTTCTGGGGGTCCAGCGGTCGGGGCGAGGTGGAGCTGGAGCCGGTCGAGGCGCAGGTGGAGCTTTGTCTTCATCAACACTCTTGCCCAAAGCTGCCGCCTTTTGCGCCTCATCCATCGCCTTGAGGTCTGCCTGAAGCGATTCCACCGTCTCCGCTTGATTAGGTTGCTTGCGCCATTGTTGAACCAGCGACAACAGGGCTTGGCGCTGATGATCTTCCTCTTTGTAGGCTGGGGGAACACGGGTCGCGAAGGCCTGCAGACGTCGGTCTAGCTCAGCAACATCTGTGGGGCTGAAGTTGTTAATTGAGCCTGTGCTGGGCATGCCTAGACTAGCAGGCACCTGGTCCGGCGAGCTGAGCTTGCGCCACTGTCTAACCAGCTCTACCAGCGCTGAGCGCTGATGGATTTCTCCCTTATAGTTTTTAGGCACTCGATTGGCAAAGGCAACTAGTGCCGGATCCAGCAGCGAGAGATCGGGTTGGGGCGAGATATTTCGTTGTAAGGCTTCTACCGTTTCTTCGGGGGAGTCGAGCTGACGCCAGCGTTGCGCCATCACCAACAAAGCCTCGCGCTGCTGCGGCAACTGGGTGTAGTTCTGGGGAAGTCGTTTGACGAACTGAATAAGGGCCGGATCCAGCTGGGCGTCGTTGGCTTGGATCGGTGCCGTCACAGCCAAGGATTTCACGGCGTCGCTACGTGTATCTAGTTGTCGCCAGAGGCGTAACCCTTCCAGGACAGCCTCGCGTTGCTGCGGCAAGCCTTTATAGGCCTCTGGGATGCGCTGAGTGAAACTAACCAGAGCCTTGTCTAGGGCCTGAGCATCTGCTGTGCCTGTAGCTGCCGTCTGAGCTAGGGGGCTAGTCTCTTGAATGTAGGCTCCCCACAAGCCGTTGGGATTGTTCAGTTCTGGTTCAACCAGGGCCAGTTCTTCATCAGCTAAGGGCGCGTAGAAGGCAGCGATCGCACGTACCAGTTTTTCGGTGTAGCGGCGATTCTGAGGATCCCACAGCTCCGAGCCCTTCCAATCCCGCTTGCTGAGGGCGTTAGTGATTTTGCGAACCGCATCGGCGGCATGGCGAGCTTGGGCCGCTAGATTCCCAACTTGGCTATAAGTCACTGTCCCCGTGGGCACCACCCCCAAACCTGTGTCGCCATCCGGTAGGTTGGGATAGTGCAAAACCCGGTACAAAGCCGACAGAATCGGTTTATGGATGCCGGTGCGCTGGGCTTCTGCGACGAAAATCTGATCGCGCTGGGGGGAGGACAGAGGGGGCATGGTGCGTGGTTGATCAAACTGTCAAATTAGTGGCTGCCTGATTTTAGTTCCGGAATCCTCGTTCTCGCGCAACAATGACCTCTGATGCGTTTCTTTCTCTACCTGATTCACTAGTGGGTATCCGTCTGATTGCGACAGACATGGACGGTACCTTGACGACCAATGGTCACTTTAGCGCCCCCGTCCTGCGCAGCCTGAGTGCTCTAGCGGCGTCAGGTTTGCCAGTGCTACTGGTGACCGGGCGCTCGGCAGGCTGGGTCGCAGGCTTACGGGCATATCTGCCAGGACTCGTGGGTGCGATTGCTGAAAATGGTGGCGTTGGCTTCCGTCCCGATCCTGATAGTCCCGAACAGTTGCTGATTCCCCTGCGCGACGTTGAGGCCCACCGACAACAATTGCGGGCAACTTTCGATAAACTGCGGGCCAGTTTTCCCAGCCTGGAAGCCGCGGCAGATAACCGTTTTCGCCTGACCGATTGGACTTTTGCCAATCGCAACTTGAGTTTTGCCGACTTGCAACAACTGCGCGAATTATGTGGAGCTCAGGGCTGGGCGTTCACCTACAGCACCGTGCAGTGCCACATCTACTCGATTGGACAAGACAAAGGCTCCGCTGTGTCTCAGGTGCTCAAAAGCTGGTTCCCTGGCCTAGGTGCGGAACAGGTGTTGACTGTCGGCGACAGTCCCAATGACGAAAGCCTATTCAACCCTGCTCTATTTCCGGTGTCTGTTGGTGTGGCCGGTCTGCAAGACTACGCCGAGCAAATGACTTACCGCCCTCGCTACTTGACCGATGCTTCGGAAGGCGAAGGCTTTTGTGAGCTAGCGGCATTGCTGCTCAAGACACCGCCATCCGAGCCGCTTTCAGGTATTCAGTATTGACACCGGACTCTCGAACCAGGGCGATCTTGCCGGTACGGGCGATCTCGCGAATGCCGAATTTGTTGAGCATTTGCACAATCGCCACCATCTTGCCGGGATCGCCAGTCACTTCCAGAGTGAGGGAATCTTCTGAGACATCAACCACACGGGCCCGGAAGATCTGGGCAACCTCAATAATTTCAGAGCGATTGCTAGTTGTGGCATTGACTTTGAGCAGCATTAATTCACGCTCAACGCAGGGGACCTCGGTAACATCCTGCACTTTGAGCACGTTAATTAGCTTGTAGAGCTGCTTGGTCAACTGCTCAATAATCCGGTCGTCTCCCGGTACCACCATCGTGATGCGTGAGAACCCCACCTGCTCTGCTGGGCCAACGGCCAGACTCTCAATGTTGAAGCCGCGACGGGCAAATAGACCAGCAATACGGGTGAGGACCCCTGCCTCATCCTCGACCAGAACCGAGAGCGTGTGCTTCATACCACTAGGCGCGAGTGAAAACAAACTTGTGCGCGTTCCGCTCTAGTATCGTACGAAACTTTCCTGCCTCAACAAACCCACTTCGCTCAGCTAGGTCAGAAGCTGCTCACAGATGAGACAATTAGTTTCAATTGTTTACACTACTTTGCAGTGGTCCACTTTTCTGAGTTCATGAACAGACCTGTGCCGCTGCCCGTTTGCCTGACCGCCGAAACCCCAGAGATGCTAGGGGGGTTAACTCCGCTTGCCGAGCTGGTTGAGGGCTCACCGTCGCTCAGCCTATTGTCAACCTGCACGTCTGAAGCAGTTCGAGTTCAAGTTAATGCTGGCAACGTCTTTCAGCTTTTCGAGCCAGACACAACCGAACCCATTGCCAGCTACAAGATCAAGGGCAATATTGCCAAGCAAGTGACTGCATTACTAGAACATCTAGCAGCCTTCCGCAATTTTGCAGCTTTGCAGGCTCCAGACAACGGCTTGCGCGGCGTTATCAAGGTCCGCTTCGGCAAGCTAATCCGTGCGGCAGATCGCCGTCGTCCGCCCCAGTACGAGGGGTTAGTCCCCGACGAAGCGCACGGCGAAGTTGCCCTCAAGTCCGGTGAGAACCTCACCATTGCGATCACAAACCCCACTGATCGCCCGCTATATGTCTACCTGGTTGCGCTCAACGGCATGCAGCGCAGTGCCAGCCGCCTCTATCCCTACAGTGAAACTTCCACTCGCTTGAAACCAGCTGAATCAATGGTTATTGGGGGTGGCCCAGACTATTTAATTACGATGGGGCTGCCGCCCGGTTGCCGTAGCGGTTTGGATCTGATGAAGGTGTTTTTGAGCCATTCCGCCATTGACCTGGATGTGCTCTCGATGCCCGAGTTTGGTAGCGGCTATCGGCTACCCAGCGATCAATTTGGCACCGGCTCCCGCCTGGATCTGGACTTACGCTGTTGCCTGAGCGCCCAACCCTTACCCCCTGGCACGCAACTCTCTGAAACCGACCTCTGGACCTTGGTAGAGCAACCGGTGCGAATCCGAGTCAACTAGCCTCAAGCGTCGTACCTGAAGTTGGGTTGATGCCATGCTCGATTTGCTCTAAGCAGCTCGGTCTAAGCGGCCAAAGGCAACTGTGCTGCCTGGAGATGGCGCATGTGTTCAAATAGTTGCCAGCAATACTGCTCCGGTAGGCCACAGGTCAAAGCGCCTCGCAGCACGACATCAAAGTACCAGTCATTGGGTGCTAGCTCCCCAGCCAGTTTGTTGACTACAGCGTAGGTTCGGACATGGCTGTAAACCTGGCTCTGGCAGCGAACACTGATAGTTTCCTGCCGGTACCAACCCGAGGAAACCCCTTCACGCTCGTCCAGCAAAGTGCTCAGTCGCCAGGGTAGACGGTAGAGCACTCCCTGAACCTCAGCCTTTTCGTCTCGGACGATATCTAATACTCCGCAGTTGCGTCGGTTAGAGCGTGAATAAAAGCCCAACCGGTAGCCGGAGAGGGTGGCAGGGCCTAGTACAAAGGGCCAGGTAGGTTCCCCCAGGGTACGTTTCAGATCCACGGGGCACATGCAGGAGCCGTAGGCAAAGTAGTCGAACGTCTCTTTGGCCTGGGTCTTTTTGGCCTGACTCTCTTTTGCTTCTATCTCTTCGGCTTGGGCAGGTGAGCAGTTAAGCATCATCCGGCAAGTGAACTAGCAAGGTTGATAGCCATGAATTGTACTGTATCTCTATCAGCTAACCGGTGATCCGCCCAGATTTTCAGGCTAGGTCTTTTAACCAATGGGCTATGAGATCTAGAGCGGCTGAGTCAACCTGCCAGTGCGGCAGTAAATTCTCCTGAGCAGAACGCCAGTGGTCAGTTCGGACCAGCCAGTGATCTAACTCGGGCAGAATGTGAGAGGTGAATTTTGCTTGACCACTTTTGTACAGTTCTTGTTTATAGAGTTCTTGCTCTAGCAAGCGGACTTCATGAGTTGGAAATACCCAGTCCATCTCTCCGTGGACTGCCAACAGGGATAGGTTCAGACTGAGTACAGGCCGGAGCAAAAACAGATGGGTTTTGCTGGCATACTCCTGCTGCAGTTGAGCCAAAACTTGCCGATGCTGCTCTGGGTCGGAGGCAGATAAGGCTTGTTCGGCGGCGGCTTGAAAGCCAAGCAGATCATTGAGATAGCTCACGGGAGGGGCAATCAAAATCAGAGCTGCGACTGGCTCCGCTTGAGCCGACAGAACTGCTAAGGCTGCACCTTCACCGTGACTAAGCAACACTAGAGGCCCCTGCAACTCCGGTTGCTGCCGGCAGAATTGGCGTACAACGGCGAAATCCTCAGTTGCTCCCTGCACAGCTGTAACTTCACCGGTGCTACGGCCCAAACCGCTCCGATCAAAGCGTAGGGAGCGAAAACCTCGCTCGGCTAAGCCTTCTGCCAGCTGCTGTAGGGGGGCAAAGCCAACATCTGTATCGTTGCCATCGCTATCGGCGAGGCCGCTACTAGGAGCGAATAGGACTACAGGTGGCAGGGCTGCTTCAGGAAGCAACATTTCTGCCGCTAGCCTCGCCTCACCGTTTGGAATTTCAACTCGGAAGCTGTCAAACATTCGCCAAGCTCTCCCTGCTGTCCCTTGCCCCCAGTGTGTCCTAGTGTGTGTTCTTCTTAAAGAGCCGGGCATCCTCAATAGAAGAATATCGCTATAATTAAGGCTCCATTACCAGGGATAACCGTTCAAAGTCTTGACGCTGCCAGGATTGAATTTAAGCGTTGCCGTCGGGGAGATCTCCTCTTGACGGCAGTTTGGTATGTCAATACTATGAATAGTGTCTTCTGTCAAGCATCTGGTGCTCGTTTTGTAAACCTGTGTCTAACCTGGTGTCGAACGCTCCATTTAGCATCCATCTTTGAGGAAATCTCCCCCATTACTGCATGAACAAGAAGCCCACCCCCCGCGACCTTCCGATGATCAACGAACGTATCCGATTCCCGAAGATTCGGGTAATCGATACGGCTGGTGAACAACTTGGTATTCTGACTCCCCGCGAGGCTCTACGGATCGCTGAGGAAAAGGAACTAGATCTAGTCCTGGTTAGCGATAAGGCAGATCCACCTGTCTGTCGAATCATGGACTATGGCAAGTTCAAGTTTGAACAGGAGAAGAAGGCGCGGGAGGCTCGCAAGAAGCAACATACCGCCGATGTCAAAGAAGTGAAGATGCGCTACAACATCGACGACCATGACTACAACGTGCGTCTGAAGAGTGCGCAGCGCTTTCTTCAAGAGGGCGACAAAGTCAAGGCGACGATCATGTTCCGAGGCCGTGAGATTCAGCACGCTGACCTAGCTGAGGGACTGCTGAAGCGGATGGCCGAAAGCTTACAAGAGGTAGCTGAAATCCAGCAAGCACCGAAGCGCGAGGGCCGTAATATCATGATGTTGCTCTCGCCTAAGAAGTAAACCCGCCAGCCTTCACTACCGGCCTCTATAGGCAATCAGTTATTGAAAGCCCGCATTACGCACTGTGACTCTAGTTACAGTGCGTTGTTTTTGGAAGCGTTTTTAGCAGCGTTGTCATTGGGCAGACTTCTTGCGAGGGAATGCTGCTGAAGATGATGCTTATGCCGAGTCTGGGCCAGCCTGTGCCAGGTCTATATGCAGTCTAGGTTGTCGCTCCAGGTCTATTTCTGCTTCTTCCGCTTTGGCAGCTTCAAGAGACAGGGTAGGGCACGCGTAGCGTCTGTCGGATCTCTGGGGCTTCAATCACCTGAGTGGCCCCGCCGGGCCAACGGACCTCTACCTGGGCAACTTGAGTTTCTGTTCCTAAGCCAAAGTGAGCAACTGGTTCCATCTGGCAGAGGTAGCCGCTGCCCGCGTCAATGACCCGCCGCTGGGCTCGGCCAGCAACCAGCGTCACAACAGCACCTCGAGCAGGCGCACCCGCCGCTGTCAGGGGCAGCACTCGTAACCAGCCATTGCCGTTCTCGGGCGTCTGGAACAAGCTCAGAGGTTGCAGTCCAGATTCGCCATGGGCAATCACTAACTCTAGGCGGCCATCTCCATCCAGGTCGCCCACGGCCGCTCCTGTTCCCAATCCTGTGGGTTCGAGGGCATCACCAAGGTCTAGCGAGGTCCAACCGCCACCACGCCAGCCAAATAGACGATTGGGTTCACCAATGTTGTTGAAGAACAGTTCTTCGTAGCCATCATTATCGAAGTCGGCAGCAATAACCGTACGAATGCGCGAAGATTTTGCCATTTCTGGTGGCGCTGCTTCTTGAAAGTTGCCACCTCGCGATTGCACATAAAGTCGATGCGGACCTTCCCAGTTGCCATAAACCAGATCAAAGCGGCCGTTACCACTCATATCTATTACTGTCACGCCCCGACCGTTTTCAGAGGGGTCGTCGATTTCTAGGAGCTGAGCTAATTCTTCAAACCGACCGTTCCCAAGATTGCGAAACAAGAAGTTGCCGCCGCCTTCATTGACAGTGAAAATATCCATCGATTCTGACAGCAGGGGCAGCGAAACAACGCCTCGGCCACCTGTAGTTAAAGCTAATCCTGCCTCCGGGGCAACATTCACCAATTGCCCCTCAGGATTCAATTCGTACAGCCGCATGGGACCACCGTAATTGGCAACGAAGAAACCATAGCGGCCGCGGCCCCATCGATCTACGCAAGCAACTGAGCGCCCAGCAGTTTTATTGATGACCTGTCGGTTCTCCGGCAGCGAAAACAAATCGACCCAGTGTTCACCCTGACGATCAACCTGAATATCAAACAGCCGGTCACCAAATTGCTTGGCGCCCGTAAAGGTATCCGTATTCAGGATATAGATTTCTTCTCGTCCGTCGCCATCCAGATCACAAGCAGCTACACCAATTGCTCGCCGTTCCGGATCGGCAAGCACAGGGTCAGCAATATCAATAAAGCTAGAGCCGTTCCACTTTAAGGCTAAATTGCGATAGCCAAAGCCAGCCACCAAAATTTCGAAGGCCCCGTCACCATCAACATCGAGGATGGCAAGACCATAGTTGAGTTGAGCGGGATTATCAGTGAGGAGAGAGCTGCGGTCCACAAACATAGAAGTTTCGGTCAAGGCTTGGGCGAAGAGCTGCCCTCTCCCACTCTACAGATTTCGATCTAGAGCCTCTATAAATTAAAGAGGCTCAGGGAAACGACATTGAACCGATCAGGGAATTGCGCGAGATAGATGGCACCCTGAGCCCTGAGGTTTATTCCTCTTCATCTCCAGAAACGGTCATTAAACGGATGTGCTTGCGGCCCACCTTTAAAGTGAGTTCATCACCCGGTTGCAATCCCATCTGACGGGTGTAGGGTGCGCCAATCAGCAGCATGCCGTTCTTTTGAACGCTTACGCGGTAGCTGGCTGCACGGCCTCCACGACCCTGACCAGGCTCTTTGCCTTTGCCATCGAGGTCAATGCCTTCTGCAGCGATCAGCGCCTTATAAAACTGCATTAGATTGACCCGTTCACCTCGCTTGGGAGTTTGCGAGACATAGCCACAAGCACGCGCTTTTTCTTCCTTAGAAGCACCTTTGAGATCTTTGACCTTCTCCAGTAACTCTCGACCGGTGAGGGGTTTGACAGGTTCCGGTTTGGGCGGTTCTACCTGTGCCTTTTTTCTTGCCATAGTGTTACACCGCTAAAGGGCGAATAGATTATTTCAGAGTATTGTTTATATTGATCGGGACTGTCAACAGTTTCAACAAGAAAATACAACGATTTTCGAAAAAGAAGAGGCGAGAGTGTTGCTTCTGTAGAGTGAAAACTGATGCAACTCAGACCCATCTGCCCAATTCAAAACGCCAGCGAACATCACTACTGTCTTTTTGAGCTGTGCTTTCGACTGCTAGCAGGCATCGTTTGAGAGTCCAGTCTTTAACTCAACAGCTTGGTTTTGTCCTAAAGGCTGACCTGTCGTTTGCAAAAGTTGCTAAATCGATGGCGCCTCCAAACTGAAGCTTCTCTGGGCTTGCAATTGAGCAGGAGGCCATTACCTCCTACCTAATCACTCTCTAGGCCACAGGATTCTGGGCACCTGAAATAGTGCTCATTGGCCTGAGACTAAGGCGAGGGCTTGAATAATCAGGCAGGTGATCTACAGGTTTGCCCGAACAGAGCACCTCTAGATCTGTTATTGGCTGATTTAAGTTTTGCCTGAGGAGGTTTGCATTGAGACGCGGGTTGGTCTACTGGCTATCCAAACTGAATTCTCCGGAGTGGCCAGGTCGTTTAGGCGTTCTATTGCTGGCTGGTCACGACCCAATAAACCCTAGGTAAACCATCAGATGATTAGAGTGGCTGCTGGATCGACAAAATTTGCCTCAGTAGAGTGACGGCATATTTTCTCTATTGAGGCGGTCAATTCAGTCCGGATAGCTCAAAATTGGGTCTTGCCCTCAGCGTAAACTTTCGCAGCAGACAAGAAACAGCCGACTCTTCAAACTTAGTTGAACAGACTCTTTATTTCGCGCCCTCTCCATTTCTACAGAGCACAGCAAGTTGGGCAGCGCTTAAATGCTAGAGAAAGCCTCCCTCCATATCTGTTTACCCTTTTGCCTTTAGTCTCTTGAAGCAGGGTTGAAGGCAGTGAGCAGGGCAGGGTAGGAATAAACCAGGCATAAACCCTGTGAAGCCATCACAAGTCCAGGTAAGTACGAACCCCTTACCCTGCCTACCCTGAAGCTCCAGGTCTTTCTCCTGCCCTGCCAGCGGGGCTAAAGAGGATTAGGTCAGACAGGGTTGGCAGGGCAGGGTTCAAATGAGAGAGAACGCCCTCTGGCCTTCTAAAAAGGCAATTCATCCATATCCTGGCTTGCCCACACTAGGGCGTTGCCCCACGCTAGGCCTTTGCCTCACACCGAAATCATGAATCCCGTAGAGAGAGTGCACCGTGCTTGCTATAAAAATTGGGGCATCGCCTTAGCGATGCCCCTACAAGCTTCACATTCCTAACCAGCAACTCCTTTTACAGCAAACTTACGGCACAACCCTTGAGCACGGCTGAGCCTGTTCAACCGTCCGCTGATAGTAATGCTGTAGCTGGCGAGTCGCTGCCGACCAACTCCACTTCTCGGCCTCTTGGCGAGCCTGCAGGCGCAACTGTTCGCGCTGCTCAGTCTGGCTCAGTAGCGATTGAGTTGCTGTTATTGCCCCCCGCTCATCAGTTGGGTCAAATAGGTAGCCGTTGACGCCATCCTCAACGATGTCAGGAATGCCACCAGAACGAGCAGCCACGACTGGACAACCCGCCGCCATCGCCTCTAGCAGTACCAGGCCTAGAGTTTCGGTACGTGAGGGGAAAATGAAGGCATCTGCGGAGGCATAGGCCGCCGCTAGGTCTTTACCACCGAGGTAGCCAACAAAGTGGGTAGGAGTGCCTGCAAAGTAGCGTTCTAGCTCGGCACGATGGGGACCATCACCCACCAGCGCCAAACGCGCTTGCGGAATCGCCTCTAGAACAGGACGAATGCGCTCGATTTCTTTTTCAGCCCCCAGACGCCCGATGTAGAGCAGTAGCGGTGCTTCTGGGTGCCCTTTGCTTAGTCGCTCTCGCATCTCAGCTGAGCGAAGGCTTGGGTCAAACATTTCCGTATCGACCCCTCGCTGCCACAAGTCCACCCGCTCAATGCCATGAGTGACCAGTTCTGACCTCATGACTGTTGAGGTACACAGGTTAAGGTCAGCCTGGTTATGTCCTGCCTTTAGCAGTTCCCACAGCACTCCCTCCAAGGCACCCAAACCATAGTGATGGAGATACTGGGGTAAGTGAGTGTGGTAGGACGCAACTAGAGGCAAATCGTAGAGCTTGCCGTAAAATATGCCGGCCAAACCTAACACTGCTGGGTTAACCACATGCACAATGTCAGGCCGGAACTTCTTGAGGGCATAGCCTAAGGCAGGCCGAGGCAAAGCTAACTTCAGTTCTGGGTAAAGTGGCAGCGGAAAGCCAGAAACCCCATAAATTTCTGCGCCACAATGCTCTTTGAGGCCCCCTTCAGGCGCAAAAATCAGAACCTGGTCCCCCAAGCGCTGCAAGTGGTCGACAGTGTGACGCAAGCGCGTGACGATGCCGTCAACCTTAGGCAAAAAGGTTTCAGTGAACAGAGCAATGCGCATAGGCGGAGAAGTCGCAGAGCGAATTAGACAAGCCCTAGAGCCCTAAGGCTCTACGCTCGATCTCAACGACGCCAACTGACTTTGGGCAGGATTTGCTGAGCATCAACCCGCTCTTTGTACCGGATGGCAAAGTTGAGAAGGGAATCGAGCAGTGAATCAGATAGAAAATGGGGTTGCAGACCCAAACTCAACAGATTTGTATTCTTAGCGTTGAAATAGTGCTCCTCTAGTTCGACCCGTGGGTTATCCAGATGATTTACTTCTACGTCTAAGCCCATTGCCGTTCCGGCTTTCTTGACCATCATCGCCAGATCGCCAACCGAGAAGAGTTCAGTGAATTGGTTAAACACTCGGAACTTTCCGGATTCTGCTGGATTGGCAATTGCCAATTCGACGCAACGAACAGTATCTCGAATATCTAAGAAGCTACGGGTCTGGCCACCTGTGCCATATACAGTGAGGGGATGGCCGACTGCTGCCTGAATGCAGAAACGGTTGAGAGCGGTACCAAAAACACCGTCGTAATCGAGCCGGTTGATCAAGACTTCGTCGAGGCCAGTCTCTTCGGTGAGCACACCATAGACCACACCCTGATTCAAGTCAGTAGCTCGCAAACCCCAAACTTTGCAGGCGAAATGAATATTGTGGCTATCGTGAACCTTCGAGAGGTGATAGAAGCTACCAGGCTGCTTAGGATAAGGCAATGTATCCTTACGGCCGTTATGCTCGATCGTAATGTAGCCTTCCTCAATATCGATGTTGGGGGTGCCGTACTCACCCATCGTCCCCAGTTTGACCAGATGGCAATCGGGTAGAAACTCCTTCATCGCATAGAGAAGGTTTAGGGTTCCTACCACATTGTTGACCTGAGTCAGAACCGCATGCTCGCGGTCGATCATCGAGAAGGGTGCAGAGCGCTGTTCACCGAAATGCACAATTGCTTCTGGCTCAAAGCTGCGTAGCGTCTGCGACAGGAACTCGTAATTAGTGATATCTCCCACAAATAACTCAAGGCGCTTACCACTGTGCCCCTGCCAACAATCAATACGCTTTTGTATAGCAGTAATGGGAGTCAGGGTTTCAACGCCTAGTTCTAAGTCCCAGTGTCGACGAACCAGGCTATCGAGAATTGCGACTTCATAGCCTCTAGCCGACAGGTGCAGTGCAGTGGCCCACCCACAATAGCCATCGCCACCAATTACCAGAACTTTCATGCAGCCTCTGCTTACTACCTTTGTTTAACTGGCTTTCTGAACCACCAAGCACTCTATCAGGAATTGCCCCTCCTTGATCTACAGCCTACGGCTAGTCTGTACCAACAATCTACTGACAATCTATTGACAATCTTTAGGGCAACCACAAAGGACGAATTCCCAGCAACTTAAGGGGAATCGGCTCACTCGGCTCCGGCTTAAGCGGCAACTGCCAAATCTCACCCACAGCGATTGGCTCTCCTTGTAGACTACGCACCACTCCCTGGCTTATGCCTGCAGCTAGACTGACCCGGTCATAAAGCAGACTACGCTGATCCGGTGCAAGGTTGAAATTTAAATCGGTGCGCTCATTGAGTTCCAACAAAGTTTGCAGTTGACCTGTTTTGAGGTCAATGGCGACTAGAGCTGGATACTCGTCGTAGCCTTTGCCAACAACACGAGTGACGACACAGTAGAGCGTGGTTCGGTTCAGATTGAATTCACAGGTCTTGAAGTTGCCCTCACTATGTAGTAATTTACGGGGCTGCCCTGCAGTACTGACCAGAAATAAATCTCTGGTGTAATCAGGGTTAAATTGCACCATTGCGGCTTGAGTACCATCTGCTGCAAAGTTGAGGACTGTGCCAAAGCGGGGCAAAAACTCCAGCGCTTTCGCTTTTGGGGTCAGCGGAAAAATCGTTTGCCCTTGGCCTTGGGCAATAATCAAGGCCGAGCTATCAGGGGTAATCAAAAATTCGCCCGTGGCCTGGTTGCTAATCAAAGACCATTGGGGGTCGCCTTCACGTTGTAACCATAGCCCCAAGCTCGATTGCGCATTAGCAATTGGCTGGTCTAGCTGGGGCTGTTGGGTCTTTCGATCAAAGCGCTGCACCACAATCGCTTTGCCATCGGGGGATAAAGCAAAACGCAAAAGTTGATAGTCTCGGCTGTCTAATTGGAGGCTGAGCTGACCTGTTTCTAGGTCTATTTGATAGAGCTGGAGCTGGTTATAATCGGTGCCCTGCTGCGCGGCAGTACGCTCGGCTGCACTGAATAACACTCGCTTGCCATCCGGATAAGGCTTGAAGTCACTGACTACCAGGTTCGGCGGTGTGACAGCTGTGGTCTGAGCGGTGGCAAAGTCATAGCGCATTAACCGCCCGGCATTTTCAGCGGCAATGCTTAGGTAGAGCAGGCGAGGGGTCGGTGTGCTGAACTGGCTTTCAAACGGACGCGCCATCGCTCGGCCAAAGCGATCTTGCGCCTGGGTCAGCCGAACTTGGTATTCTGTGCCCGCTTGCGGCGGCAAGTCTGGCGTATAGGCCATGCGACGGCCAGCCCAACTCAGACGACCTGGCAAAGCAGGCTCAAACCGAAGCTGGTCGGCCACACTTTTGGTATTCATGGGCCGGTTGAAGTCAAAGGTCATGGCAACATCTGTCTTGCTGAGTTGCCGTCCAGACCAGCTGAAGGTCCGGACTTGTGGGGCCGTTTGATCACCGCCAAACAGCAGTAGCCCAGTTAAAACCAGCAGGATCAGGACGGCAATCGCCACAGCCCGATCAAGTGGTTGTAGAGACCCACGCCCAGCCTGAATTGATTTTTTCATCGGCAGCCGCACACCACAGTGATAGGATCTCTCTCGCCAGTACAGACGTAGTATGCTACGTCTTCACCCCATTACGCCTGCACTATGACGCCGTTCTCGTCAGAGGCCCGGAGAGACATTGCGCCAGTGCCCCAAAAAGAGATTTCTAAAATCTTGATTGCCAATCGGGGCGAGATTGCATTACGGATCCTGCGTACCTGCGAAGAGATGGGAATTGCTACGGTTGCCGTCCACTCCACTGTGGATCGCAATGCGCTGCATGTTCAACTGGCTGATGAAGCGGTCTGCATCGGCGAGCCGCCCAGTGCCAAAAGTTATCTCAACATCCCCAATATCATTGCGGCTGCCCTGACGCGCAACGCCACCGCCATTCATCCAGGCTATGGTTTCCTAGCGGAGAACGCTCGTTTCGCTGAAATTTGTGCCGACCACCAATTGACTTTCATTGGTCCCACGCCCGCAGCAATTACGGCAATGGGGGACAAATCCACAGCCAAAGAGACGATGCAATGGGCCAAAGTGCCCACAGTTCCGGGTAGCGATGGCTTGATTGAAAGCGAGTCTCAAGCTTTGAATCTAGCGACTAAAATTGGCTACCCCGTGATGATTAAAGCCACGGCAGGTGGCGGTGGGCGCGGTATGCGCTTTGTCCCCAGCGAACTAGAATTGCTGCGTCTACTGCGAGCCGCTCAGGGCGAAGCAGAAGCCGCTTTTGGCAACCCTGGCGTTTATTTGGAGAAATTCATTGAGCGGCCACGCCACATTGAGTTTCAGATTTTGGCGGATGCTCACGGCAATGTCATTCACTTAGGTGAACGAGATTGCTCAATTCAGCGTCGCCACCAAAAATTGCTAGAAGAAGCGCCCAGCCCAGCCTTGAGCCCGGAACTGCGCGCGAAGATGGGAACGGCTGCGGTAAAAGCCGCTCAGGCGATTAACTACACTGGCGCCGGTACTGTGGAGTTTTTGCTAGATCGCCATGGCAATTTCTACTTTATGGAGATGAACACCCGCATTCAGGTGGAGCACCCGGTCACTGAGATGATTACGGGGCTCGATCTGATTGCCGAGCAAATTCGCATTGCGCGGGGCGAAAAACTGCGGCTGACCCAAGAGCAAGTCGTGCTCAATGGCCATGCGATCGAATGCCGGATCAACGCCGAAGATCCTGAACACAACTTTCGACCCCATCCCGGTCGGATTAGCGGCTACTTACCGCCTGGTGGCCCCGGTGTGCGCATGGATTCCCACGTCTACACAGACTACGTAATCCCGCCTTATTACGACTCCTTAATCGGTAAGTTGATTGTCTGGGCACCTGATCGAAGCGGTGCCATTATCCGCATGCGGCGAGCGCTACGGGAATGCGCGATTACCGGCTTGCCTACCACTATTGCTTTTCACCAAAAGATTATGCAAAACCCAGCCTTCATCAAGGCTGATGTTTACACAAACTTTGTGCAGCAGTTGATGGAAGCGGAGGAGGCTGCTAAGTTAGCCGGATAGCTTTAAGCAAGCTTGAGGTTATTGCTAGGAATTCACCAAGCTTGCCCAAGCTCGAAGCCGATGAAGCCGAACCGAGACCACTCGTTCATTGAGTTCTGTCTATATCTATATGGATCTATATAGATACGTACGTAAATGGGCGTTGAGGAATTGTTCTCTTTGGTGTCAACTATGTTTCTCAAAAGACTTTTGCCTCGCCTAGGTCTGTCTTGCGCCATGCTGGCGACCCTGCCCTTCGCATCCGATAGCTTGCTCGATCAGATGCAAGCACCGGACATTTTTGGTGGTATTGCGACTATTGCTTCGTGCTTGGGTGCCTCTGTCCCGATGCTGAAGTTATTCGGCAATTCCAACCAGAATTCTGAGCCCTAAACCAGCCTGAAGACTGAGATAGAAATTGGTTTGCAAAGTGGCCCGGAAACTGAAAGATCCGCAAGCTAAAGTGAAGGAACCCCCGTGCCTGCCTCTGCCATGAACGCTGATCCCGATGAGCCAAGCCTCAACGATTACATGGAACTGCTACGGCCCCTAATTGAGGCTGAAGAGCTCGAAGTTCTAATCGATGACAACCACGAACTGGCCCAAGCCGATCCTGCCGTCCTAGGCAGCCTAGTCATGGCCCTAACCTGGGAGTAGGGGCGGGGTTCCCCCGCCCGAATTTAGAAACTCCCCCGCCCAAATTCGTAAATCTCTGCGCCCGAATCCACAAATCTCTGCGCCCGAATTCGCCAATCTCCCCCGCCCGAATTTAAAAGTCTCTCCCCAAGTTCACAAGCCTCCCCAACTGGCTCTACAAATACCCCTCAAATAGCCAGTCTTGCCCCAATTGGCGCACTTGCAATTGCTTCAGTTGCAGGGCTTGGGTCATTTCAGTGAAGCCGAGATCCGCTACGGGTGTAAAACCAGAGCCGCCGATGATTTTGGGCGCGATGAAGGCTAGCAATTTTTGTACGGTGCCCTCTCGAATAGCTTGAG